>JAIYDW010000096.1 GCA_027487315.1 Verrucomicrobiaceae bacterium
CGGCCACCGTAGAGGACGCGGGTGGCGAGGTCGCGGCCGAGGAGGTCGGTGCCCATGACGTGGGCGAGAGAAGGGCCTTGGGCAATGGTGTCGAGGTTTTGCTGGCTTTCAGCGTAGGGGGAGAAGGTGGGGGCGAGGAGGCAGAGGGAGGTGATGATGATGAGGAAAGCGAGGGCGATCATGGAGGAGGGCTGGCGGCGGAGTCGCTGCCAGGCGGAGAGCCAGGGGCCGGGGGATGGGGAGGAGGGTGGGTTTGGCACAGGAGAGGGGGTGGGGATCAGTATACAGTATTCAGTGGTCAGTCGGGAGAGGAGGGGTGGGGAGGCGTTCGCTGGCTTTTTGGAGTTTGGGTTGGGGGCGGGCCTGGTATTGGGTGACGTCGGTTTCGAGGACTTCGATGGCTTTGGTGAGTTGGCGGTCGGTTCCGGTGGCGGGGTCGCCGGGTTGGGGCCAGACGATGTGGTCGGGGGTGGCGCCGTTGAGTTCCATATCGAGGCCGGTGCCGAGGGTGTACCAGCCGCGGTAAGGGAGGCGGAGGGTGCCGACGTCCATGATGCCGGTGGAGCCGGTGCTGATGACGCCGCCGGCGGTGGCGACGCCGACGAGGGGGCCTCGTTTGAGGTGTTTGATGGCGTGGCTGAAGACTTCGGCGTTGCTGAAGCTGTTCTGGTTGCAGAGGACGACGATGGGTTTGTTCCAGGTAGCGTAGATCATGCGGTCCTGGGGGTAACCGGGGGTGGTGCTGCCGCGGGGGATGGCGATGGCGTGGCGGGGCTGGGTGAGGGCGGTCAGGAGATGGTCGGTGGTGGAGCCTCCGCCGTTTTCGCGGACGTCGATGACGAGGCCGTCTTTGCCGGCACCGGCGGCATAGAGTTCTTCTTCGAAGCGAAGGAAGCTGGCTTCATCCATGGCGCTGATGTGAAGGTAGCCGAGCTTGCCGTCCGAGGCTTTTTCGACACGCTGGCGATTGTCTTTGATCCACTGGTCGTAGAGGAGGGAGCGGGCGGAAGTGTAGGTGATGGGGCGGAGTGTGACCGAGCGCTCTTTGGAATCGATGCCGCGAACGAGGAGGGTGATGTCGCGTTCGATGGGGCCGTTCAAGACGCTGCTGAGTTCGGTGGTGGGTTGGACAGGGTGGTCGTCGATTTTGAGGATGATTTCGCCGGGGGTGATGCGGCTGAGTTTGAGGCTGGCGGGGCCTTTGGAGATGACGTCGCGGACTTTCCAGCCGGGACCGGGGTGGGAGGGATCGAAACGTAGGCCGAGGTGGGCGGTTTCTTCTTTCCAGGTGGTGGATGCGGATGAGGTGGGAGGGGTGGACAAGGAGAAGCCGAGGTGGGAGCCGTTGAGTTCTCCGAGCATGAGATGGACGATGTCCTGGACGGTGCGCATGTCAGGGGCAGCGGCGGCCATGGGGGCGTATTTTTGACGGACGGCATTCCAGTCGCGATTGCCGAGGCGTTCGTCATAGTAGTGGTCACGCATGACCTGCCAGCATTGGTCGAAGACGGCGCGTTGTTTGGCGGCGCGGTCGACGGTGTGTTGGGCGCGGAAGGAGTGGGTGTTGGTGGTGCCTTTGGCGGTGAGTGAGACGGGTTTGCCTTCGGTGAGGCCGACGAGTTGGTCGCCTTCTTTGAGCCAGGAGGGGTGGGTGATGGTGAGGGGGGCGAGGAGCTTGGGTTTGGTGTCGTCCGGAGGTTCGACGGTGTAGGTGCCTTTTTTGCCTTCGATGGTGGCGCTAAAGGCGAGTTTTTTGGAGTCGGGGGACCAGACGAGGGAACCTTCGCTGGTATCCGGGATGCGGATTCGGTGGATGCGGTCGTGGATGGTATCGAGGTCGAGTTGGAGGGGCGGTTTGGGTTTGGGAGTCGGGGTGGGTTTGGGTTTTTCGGTTGGGGGTTTGTTGGTGGAGGGCTTCGCGGGAGCGGGTTTGTCCGGGGTCGGTTTGGAGGTGGCCTTGGCGATTTTTTCTTTGGCTTTGAGAAGGGTGCGCTGGCGTTTGCTTTGCTCTCCGTCTTCGGCACGGAGCCAGGCGTAGAAGATGTCGATCTCGCCATTTTCACGTCGGCCAGTCCAGGCGATTTTTTTGCCATCGGGGGACCAGGTGGGGGAGTAGTCGTTGTCGGGATGGCGGGAGAGGTTGAAGCGGGGTTTGGAGGCGTCGAGGGGTTGAAGCCAGATGTCGCTGTTGAACCATTCGTCGCTGACGGCGTAGACGAGCCATTGATTGTCGGGGGAGAAGTCGTAGCTGGGGGCGTCCCAGGATTCGAAGAGGCGCTTGGGATTTTTGCCGTCGCCGTCGGCGATCCAGAGGTCACCGCGATCTTTGGTGAAGGCGAGTTTTTTGCCGTCGTGGCTGAAGAGGAGGCCGGATTCGGCGGCGGGATCCTGGGTGATGCGGGTGAGGTTGAAGGCGGTGTTTTCCCACCAGGGTTTGGCGGGGTTTTTCGGGGTGGCGTTCCAGATGTCGGTTTGGCCGCTGGCGTCGCTGACGAACCAGAGGGATTTGGAATCGGGGGCGAAGGTGAGGTGGCGTTCTTCTTCGGCGGTGTGGGTGACGCGTATGGGTTCTTTGAGTTCGGTGTCCATGGTCCAGACGTCGCCGCCAGAGAGGAAGGCCATTTGGAGGCCGTTTGGGGTGTAGGTGATGGCGGTGGCGGAGGTGAGGGTGGGGCGGTCGATGGGGGGCGGGGCGGTGTCGGTGCTGGCGGTGATTTGGATGAGGGAGGGTTCGGTGTTGCTGCCGGGGGTCCAGCGGTAGAGGTCGAAGCGGTGGCGGAAGACGAGGGTTTTGCCGTTGCGTGAGAGGGTAGGGAAGACGACGGAGTCGCCTTTGAACTGGGTGACGGGGGTGTCTTTGCCGGAGGCGAAGTCGTGCTGCGAGAGGTTGAAGGTGCCGTCGCGTCCGGTGACGCAATAGAAGCCTGAGGCATCGGGTTTCCAGAGGGGCCAGCGGGATTCGGTGGGTGCAGCGATGAGTTGTTTGAACTGAAGGGTGGAGGCGTTGTATTCCCAGATTTGGCCGGCGCGGGAGCCCTGGTAACCTTGGCGCCACCAGGACTCGCCTTCTCGGGTGAAGAGGAAGCGTTTGCCGTCCGGGGAGATGGAGGGTTCGGAGGCGTAGTCGTCGAAGAGGAGGGTTTCGGCTTTGCGGGTGGTGACGTCGAGGAGAGCGAGGCGAGCGGTGCGGGAACTGCGTTTCCAGAAGGAGTCGCGACTGATGCTGACGAGGAGGTTCTGGCCGTCGGGCATCCAATCGCAGAGGTCGTAGCCTTCGGAGTGGTGGGTGAGCTGGCGGGTGGTGCCGCCGGAAGCGGGCATGAGGTGGATTTGCTGGGAGCCGTCGCGGGTGCTGATGAAGGCGAGCTGGGAGCCATCGGGGGAGAAGGCGGGCTGGAGTTCATCGGCGGGATGTTGGGTGAGGTGGGTGGCGGTGCCGCCTGTGACCGGGACGCTCCAGAGATCGCCACGCCAGGAGAAGGCGAGGGTTTGGCCATCGGGGGAGAGGGCGGGGTCGAGCGCCATTTGGACGGACTCTGCGAAGGCGATGGGGGTGAAGGAAGCGAGGGCTAGGAAGTGGAGAGTCCGGGAGAGCATAGCGGGAGTGTTGAGAGATGACGGAGGAAGGCCTTCCTTTTGTCAAGATAACGGTGGTGGGGTGGAAATGAAATCGGTGAATATTTGGGCGGGATGGAGCGTCTGTTGGGCCATGAAGACAGCGATTTTGAACTCGGTTTTGACTTTGGTGTGGTTTGCTTTGATGCCTGCGCCTGCGGCTGAGCCGACACAGGTGGCGACGCTGCCGAAGACGGGTGAGACGGCGAGGGATGCGGCGGGGCGATTGGTGCGGCAGTCGACGGCATCGGGGAATCAGGTGGTGACCCGGGATGCGGCGGGTCGGTTGCTGGTGAAGTCGACGAGGCAGGGGGATGCGACGGTGCATCGGGATGCGAGCGGGCGATTGGTGGGGAATACGACGGTTTCAGGAAAAGGGAGAGAGACGACGCGGGATGCGAGTGGGCGCTTGCAGGTGACGGCGACGGTGAATGCGAGGGGGGATGTGATGACGTATCGGGATGCGGCGGGGCGGTTGATGGGGACGAAGACGACCTCGAGTGGTGGGAAGGTGGTGTTTCGGGATGCGAGCGGGAGGCTGACGGGACCGGATTTCCGGTAGGGATGGGGTGAGGTTTTGAGGGGGCGGTGAAGGTCTGGGATTGCAAGGAGCGGTGGACGATTCCAGTATGGGGGCTCCATTTCTCTTTATTATGTTTTATCTCGGCATCGACAGTGGCACGCAAAGCACGAAGGCAATCGTTTTGGATCTTGAGACAGGGGCGATTTTGGCTTCGGGACATCAGAGCTATGATTTGATCGAGGGATTGCCGGCGGGGCATTTGGAGCAGCATCCGCAGTCGTGGATTGAGGCGGTGGAGGGGTCGATCACGCAGTGTTTGGAGAAGCTGGGGGTGGATCGGGGGAAGATTCGGGGGATTGGGGTGAGCGGGCAGCAGCATGGGCTGGTGGCGTTGGATGCGCAGGATCAACCGGTGCGGCCGGCGAAGTTGTGGTGTGACACGTCGACGCAGGCGCAGTGTGCGGAGATTGCGCATGAGTTTGGGGGGCAGCCGGGGGTAATTGCGCTGGCGGGCAATGCGATGCTGCCGGGTTACACGATTCCGAAGGTGCTGTGGATGAAGCAGAACGAGCCGGAAAATTTTGCCAAGACGGTTTCGATTTTATTGCCGCATGATTACATCAACTTTTGGCTGAGCGGCGTGAAACGGATGGAGTATGGCGATGCTTCGGGGATGGGGATTTTGAATGTGAACACGCGGCAGTGGTGCCGGGAGTTGATTGATTACATCGATCCGCGGGTGCACGAGATGCTGCCGGAGTTGGGGAGCAGTCGGGTGGTGCATGGTCGCTTGCGGCCGGAGTTGGCGGCGAAGTGGGGGTTGAGTGATGATGTGGTGATTTCGGCGGGTGGCGGGGACAACATGATGGGGGCGATCGGGACGGGGAACATCAAGCCGGGGGTGATCACGGCGAGCTTTGGGACGAGCGGGACTTTGTATGGGGTGGCGGGGAGTCCGGTGGTGGATGGACAGGGGGAGGTGGCGGCTTTTTGCGATAGCACGGATCAGTGGCTGCCACTGGTGTGCACGATGAATGTGACGGTGGTGACGGAACAGGTGCGGGAGATGTTTGGCTGGGGTTTGGGGCAGTTGGAAGCGGCGGTGGGCAGCGCGAAGCAGGGGGCGGATGGGGTGATGTTTTTGCCGTATTTGAATGGCGAGCGGACGCCGAATCTGCCGAATGGCAGCGGGGTGATGCATGGCTTGAGGACGACGAACATGACGCCGGAGAACCTGGCGCGGGCGGCGGTGGAGGGGGCGACGCTGGGGTTGGCGTATGGGTTGAAGCGGTTCCGGGATTTGGGGATGGATCCGTCTGAGATTCGCCTGACGGGCGGGGGGAGCAAGAGTGCTGTGTGGCGGCAGATTGCGGCGGATTGTTTCAATGCGGAAGTGGTGACGTTGTCGACTTCTGAGGGAGCGGCTTTGGGTGGGGCGATTCAGGCGGCGTATGCGCGGGCGAACGAGGGGGGGCAGGAGGAGAAGGTCAGTTACGAGACTTTGTGTGGGCGGTTGGTGGCGCTGGATGAAACGACGCGGTGTCATCCGGATTCGAAACGGGCGGCGCGGTATGCGGAGCAGTTGGAGCGTCAGATGGAGCTGACGGGGCGATTGAACCAGGTGGGGTGGCTTTGAGCTAGGCCTGGATGGCTTTTTGGCGGAGCCAGTGGTCGGTTAGGACGAGGTGGACCATGGCTTCGACCATGGGGACGGCGCGGGGGAGGACGCAGGGGTCGTGGCGGCCGCGGGCGGCGAGGGTGGTTTCTTCGCCGGCGTTGTTGACGGTGTTTTGCTCGATGAGGATGGTGGCGGTGGGTTTGAATGCGACGCGGAAGACGATGGGTTCGCCATTGCTGATGCCGCCTTGGACGCCGCCGCTGCGATTGGTGCGGGTGCGGACTTTGCCGTCCTCGATGTAGAATTCGTCGTTGTGGTCGCGCCCGGTCATTAGGGTGCCTTCGAAGCCAGAGCCGATTTCGAAGCCTTTGGTGGCGGGGAGGCTCATCATGGCCTTGGCGAGGTCGGCTTCGAGTTTGTCGAAGACGGGTTCGCCGAGACCTGGGGGGACGCCGCGAATGACGCACTCGATGACGCCGCCGACGGAGTTGCCTTCGGAGCGCATTTGGGTGATCAGGTCGATCATGGGGTCGACCATGGCGGCGTCGGCGGTGCGGACGATGTTGGATTCGACCTGTTCAGCCGTGACGGTATTGGGGTCGATGTCGGCTTCGAGGTCGTGGATGGACTTGACGTAGGCGATGCACTTGTAGCCGGGGAGATCGCGTTGGAGGACTTTGTGGGCGATGGCGCCGGCGGCGACGCGGCCGATGGTTTCGCGGGCGGAGGCGCGGCCGCCACCGGAGACGGAGCGGATGCCGTATTTGGCGTCGTAGGTGTAGTCGGCGTGGGAAGGACGGTAGGCGGACTGCATCTCCGAGTAGGCGGAGGGGCGCTGGTCGGTGTTGCGGACGAGGATGCCGATGGGAGCGCCGGTGGTGAGGCCGTTTTCGATGCCGCTGAGGATTTCGGCTTCGTCAGCTTCTTTGCGGGGAGTGACGATTTTGCTTTGGCCGGGGCGGCGGCGGTCGAGTTCTTTTTGGAGGTCTTCGACTGAGAGTGGGATGCGAGGGGGGCAGCCGTCAATGACGACACCGACGCCGGGACCGTGGGATTCACCCCAAGTGGAAATGCGAAAGAGCGTGCCTAGGCTGCTGGACATGAGAGGGTTCCGGATGGCTCAGGGAACCAGGAAAATTTTGCTGGTGTAGGGGCAACGGACTTTTTTGCCTGGGGGGATGCCGCGGACATCGACGAGTTGGGTTTTGTCGAAGGGGCTGTAGACGAAGCCTTTTTTGGAGGGAACAGGGAGGCCGAAAGGCAACTGTTCGGGGGTGCTGGGCTTGGGCGTTGTGGGGGCAGGAGGGGTCGCGGGCACCGAGGGGGGGGCGTCGGGGATAGGAGGGGTAGTTGCGGCGGTGTCGGGAGCTGGCGGGATTGTTGAAGGGGGAGTCGATGGGGAAGGAGGGGCCGTGTTGTCGTAGATGGCTGGTGTTTCGTAGGTGGGGGCGGGTGGGCCAGCGACGATGCCGGTTCCGGGATCGGGTAGCGGAGGTGGCTGCGTGGTTTCGAGGTAGCGAGTGTCCTGCCGATTGCGCCGGAGGTTGGGTCCGGAGTCCAGGGAGTAGCCGGAGTCTGCTCCAGAGGGCAGCATCGGCGGCGGCTGGACGACGCACTGGCTGAGGCTCAGGACGAGCACCAGCGGTGACCAGAGGGCGGGGCGGAGGCAGACTTTCATGAGGGGATTGCTTGCTCGGCGGACCGGCGACGGAATGGGTTACGCATTCACGCGCATTGGCATGATGACATAGAGGAAACCGGTGCCACTGCGGACAACGCCGGGGCTGATTTCATCGATGAGATGGAGGTAAATTTCGTCGGCGCTGATGTTGCGCAGGGGGGCCATGGTGAACTCCGGATTGAACGCGATGGTGATTTCCGCGCCTTTGTAGTTGATGGCGAGTGTTTCACGAGCTTCACCGATGTCCGGAGAGGAGGCGACGATTTCGACGCTGCCTGGGGTGAAGATGAATTTGACGGAATTGGATTTGTCGCTGGCGAGGAGGGAGACGCGGGAGATGGCCTTGAGGAAGCCTTCGCGCTCAAGGGGGATGCGTTCTTTGGCTTCGCCGGGGATGACTTGACGGTAGTTAGGATAGTTGCCGTCGATGAGTTTGCTGATGAGCAGGGAGTCTCCGAGATCGAAGGCGACTTGGCTGTTGCTGACGCGGATGGTGACTTCGCCCTGATCGCCGAGGAGGCGGGCGAGTTCGTTGACGGCCTTGGTGGGGACGATGATGTCGATGTCCTGGCTTTGAGGGAACTCGATTTCCTGTTCGACCATGGCGAGGCGGCGACCGTCGGTGGCGACCATGGTGAGGTTGTTGTTTTTGAAGGAGAAGAGGATGCCGTTGAGGACGTAGCGGGTTTCGTCCGTTGAGATGGCGTAGGAGGTTTTGCGGAGGCAGTCGCGGAGAACGGACTGTTCGATTTGGAAGTCGCGCGCTTCGTCGAATTGAGGCAGGGCGGGGAATTCCTCACTGGAAAGGCCGAGCACTTTGAAGAAGGAGGGGCCACTGCGGATGCTGGCGGTGTTTTTTTGGTCCACGGACACTTCGATTTCCTGAGCGGGCAGCTCCCGGATGATGGTGGCGAGGCGGCGTGCGGGGAGGGTGGTGGCACCGGGCTCGATGACTTCGCAGGGGACGGTGCAACTGACGCCGACGTCTAGGTCTGTGGTGGTTAACTCCAAAACGTTGTCCTTGGCTCGCAGGAGCACATTGGAAAGGATAGCCAGCGTGGTGCGGGCTCCGACGACGTGTTGAACCTGCTGGATGGCATCCAGGAACTCTTCCTTGCTGATGGTGAACTTCATAGGCCTCTGTGACTGTGCGATTGATTAAATGCTCGTCACACAGTCGGCAAGGATATTGAACAGAAAAGCACCCCGTGTCGAATGAAATGCCCGTTTTGCCATAATTCCCGAGATTTATAGATTCGCGGCTAGTCGGCGAGGATGCGGCTGGAGAGGGTTTCGAGCAGTTGCCGGAAGCCGGGTTCGTTGTTTAAGCGGGCGTCGATGACTTTGCAGGCGTGGATGACGGTGCCGTGGTCGCGGTTTCCGAACTCTTCACCGATCTGGGTGAGGGGGAGTTTGGTGAGGGTGCGGACGAGGTACATGGCGACTTGGCGGCCTTCGGCGATGTTTTTGGGGCGGCGGGGGCCGGTGAGGTCGCTGACGCGGAGGTCGAACTGAGCGGCGACGGCGCGCTGGATGCGGTCGACGGTGACGGCCTTGGTGGGTTCCTGGTCGAGGACGTCGTGGAGGAGGCCGTGGAGGGTGGCCTCGCTGGGATTGGCGCCTTCGAGGGAGATGTGAGCGACGACGCGCATGAGGGCGCCTTCGAGTTTGCGAACGTTGCCTTTGATGCGCATGGCCATGAACTCGAGGACCCAGGGTTCGAGTTCGGTGTGGAAGTCGGCTTGTTTGCGGCGGAGGATGGCGACGCGGGTTTCGTAGTCGGGGACTTGAATTTGGGTGGTGAGACCCCATTCGAAGCGGGAGACGAGGCGGCTTTCGAGATTGCGTATCTCGCTGGGTGGGCGGTCGCTGGCGAGGACGATCTGTTTGGCGTTGTTGAAGAGTTCGTTGAAGGTGTGGAAGAACTCCTCCTGGCAGCTGTCTTTGCCGGCGAGGAAGTGGATGTCGTCGATGATGAGGACGTCGACTTTGCGGAATTTTTGGCGGAACTGGCTGAAGGTGCCTTTTTTGATGGCCTCGATGAACTCGTTGGTGAACTGCTCGCTGGTAACGTAGCGGA
The DNA here is from genome assembly GCA_027487315.1 of Verrucomicrobiaceae bacterium. Classification (GTDB taxonomy): domain Bacteria; phylum Verrucomicrobiota; class Verrucomicrobiia; order Verrucomicrobiales; family Verrucomicrobiaceae; genus JAGRPD01. The sequence goes on from JAIYDW010000096.1 coordinate 9,518, forward strand.
CGACGGCGCGTTTTTTGCGCATGAGGACCTCGCGACCGATGGCCTGCATGAGGTGAGTTTTACCGAGGCCGGAGGCGCCGTAGAAGAAGAGGGGGTTGTAGATGCGGCCGGGTTTTTCAGCGACGGCTTTGGCGACGGCGTTGGAGTAGCTGCTGTTTGAGCCGACGACGAAGGATTCGAAACTGAACTTGGGATTCAGTCCGGCTTCGGCGAGGCTGCGAACGGGTTGGGGGGCGTCTTCGGTGACGAAGCGGCTGTCATTGCCATCGCGTTCGCGTTCAACGGAAGGGGAGATGAGGCGCGCGACTTTGGCGGGTTGGGCGGGGGACTGTGTGGCGCTGAGAGTGGAGGGGGAACTGGAGGTGGTGATTTCGACAGGCACGGCGGTGCCGAGGACTTCGGCGACGGCGTCTGCGACGGCGACGGCGTAGTTGGACTCGATCCAGAGTTGGTGGATGGGGTTTTCGACTTGGATGCGGAAGCCGCCATTAAGTTCATCAGCGAGGGCGCGACCGAACCAGCGTTCGAAGTTATCGAGACCGAGACGGGACTTCAACAGGTCGCAGATGGCATCCCAAGCGGAGAGGGAAAGAGGGGCTGCGTTTTCTGTTGAGGCGTTGTCGTTGGTAGAATCGGGATGATGGGATGGAGAGGAGTGCAAAGGGTGAAGGAGGGTCGAAGAGTGAGAGAAAAAAATCTGCTCTTTTGTATGGCGAAAACGACACTGTTAACAAGTGGTTTGGAAACTATTTTTTGAAACTTTGTGCGCGCGAGTTGGATTAAGTTAAAAATTTTTCGGTATGTTGTTGCGCTTATTCGCAGAGGGTCTGTGAATAGGTTGGTAACAGCACGTGAATGAGTGATCTTTTTTGTGCAAAGTTGCTGCTTGGCATGGTGTGTGCGGTGCGTTAAGGGAGCGGTATGACAGGGATACCATCGAGTCCGTGGAAGCCACTGAAAGGCATGTTGGAGGAGCGGCTGAGAGTGATTGCCGATCATGAGATGCGTGAGCGCGATGCGGCGGCGCACTTGGAGATGTTGAAGGATGTGTCGCTGCGGTTGATGGCGGAGCAGGAACGACTGGCGGATGTGCTGCCGCCGAGGTTGAAGCACTTTTTGGCGCAGGCGAGTTATTCGAAAGCGTTGGATTGGATCAGCGAGCAGGAGTGACGGAATGATGCCTCGGAGAGGTGAGGTACTTTTGGGGTCACTCTGGATCTGAAATTTCCGTGGGTTGTTCGAGGCGCTTGAAGTGGAGCTGGATGATGCGGCGGTTATCGGCCTTGGTGACGGTGACCAAGAAGCCTTCGATTTCGACGGTCTCTCCGATCTTGGGGAGGTGACCGAGTTTTTGAGTGACGTAGCCGCCGATGGTGGTGACTTCCTCGTTCTCGAGTTTGATGGAGACGAGTTCTTCGAGTTCGTAGAGGTTGAAGGTGCCTGCGGTGGTGAATTCCTCGCGGTCTTTGATGAGGTCGAACTCGGCTTTTTCAGCTTCATCGAATTCGTCTTTGATATCGCCGACGATTTCTTCCATGATGTTGTCGAAGGTGACGATGCCGACAGCGCCGCCGTATTCGTCGACGGCAAGAGCGATGTGAGCGCGGGTTTCGCGGAAGCGCGGGAGGAGTTTGTCAATGGGGAGCATTTCAGGGACCATGAGGAGGTCCCGTTTGATCTTACGGAGATCTGCGTCGGGTTTGTTGAGGAGGGGGAGGAGATCTTTGATGTGGATGAGGCCGAGGGTTTCGTCGAGGTGGCCTTTGACGAGAGGGAAGCGGGTGTGTTTGGAGTCGATGGCGACTTTGAGGTTGGCCTCGAAACTGTCTTCGATGTCGAGAGAGATGACGAGGTTGCGTGGCGTCATGACATCGCGGACGCAGCGGTCGTTGAGGGCGAGGACATTGAGGAGGATGTCCTTTTCGGTGGTGGTCACTTCCGAGGATTTTTCACTTTCGGCGACGATGTGGCGGAGTTCTTCTTCGGAGTGGGCGAGTTCGGACTCGGAGACGGCTTCGATTTTGAGGCAGGTTTTGAGGAGCCAGTTGGCGGTGCCGTTGAGGACCCAGATGGCCGGTTTGAAGAGGGTGTAGAAAAAGTGGAGGGGGGTGCTGACGGCGAGGGTGGTGCCGAGGGATTTGCGAATGGCGAGGGACTTGGGCATCAGTTCGCCGAGGACGACATGGAGGAAGGTGACGACGCTGTAGGCGAGGACGTAGGAGAGGGTAGTGATGACGGCTTCGTTGGTGAGGCCGATTTTGAAGAAGACCGGCTGGATGAGGCGGTTGATGAAGGGTTCGCCGAGGCTGCCCAGGGCGATACTTGCCAGGGTGATGCCGAGCTGGGTGGCGGAGAGGTATCCGTCAAGGTGTTGGACTTGATTGCGGGCGCGGATGGCGCCGGCTTTGCCTTCGGCGATAGCGGCCTCGAGTTGGGAGCTGCGGACTTTGACAATGGCGAACTCGGCGGCGACGAAGAAGGCGTTCAGGAAGACGAAGAAGAGAACGGCGAGGGAGCGCCATGTGAGTTCGGCGCCGGACATGTTCCAGTCCCGGATCAGCTCTTCATGGCCGGCGAGGGCCAGGAAGGGGAGCGTTAGGGAGGAAAGAAGGATCATGAAAAGAGTGGCTCGAACGGGGGCAGGTTCGAGAGGGGGCTAGAGGCGCTCGTAGTTGCCGTCAGAGCGTTTTTCGAGGATGGTGAATCCAGCGGCTTTGGCATCGCTCACCGACAGGGGTTTGGTGAGTTTGGGGGTATTGAAACCGGTGACGAGTTTGGTCACGGGTTGCTTGCAGAGGGGGCAATGGGTGAGGGGAGGCCGATCCATGGGGCGCCGGAGGTCGAATCCTCTTCGGCAGGAGGCACAGCCCTTTTCGGGATCCTCAGCGGTGTAGGAGTAGGTGGGCATGGGTTTAAATGCAGCCGATCTCCACACACATGGTTCATCTGGACGGAAAACCCGCCGTCCAGTTCGGGAGGCTGGAGAAGGCGAGGCGCCTACCAGCTGGACTTGGTCACGCCGGGGATGAGACCATGGGAGGCCATCTCGCGGAAAGTGATCCGGGACATTTGGAAGCGACGCATGAAGGCGCGACGGCGACCGGAGACGCGGCAACGGTTGATCAGGCGAGTGGGGCTCGAATCACGGGGAAGCAGTGACAAGCCGACATGGTCGCCTGCCGCTTTCAACTCCGCACGGAGTTTAGCGTATTTTTCGACTGTCTTGCGTTTGCGCTTATCGCGCTCCAACCAACTTTTCTTAGCCATAGGGGTGGGTAAATTGCCGGGAAGATGGAAAAGCGCAACCGGAATTTTTCCATTGGCGTGTTGAGCGTTCCTCGCTAATGAAGCGGTGCATGATTTCTGGAATGATCCTCGCCTCTGTTTTTCTCCTGATGGGAATTGCTGTTTTTGGTTACCTCAAGAACGGCTGAGCGGCTGTGTTTGCGGTCGTTGGGGGAGTTTATGAAGTCGCTCGAGGAAGCGACTTTTTGTGGCTGGGCTTGCATTTCTCCGGGGATTGAGGGCAGAATGTGGGAATGACTGTCACTGATAGCGCGGGAAAGGTGGTGCTGAAAGCGGAAGGGATTTCGAAGTCCTTTCCGGGGGTGAGGGCGCTTCGGGAGGTGAGTTTTGATCTGAGGGCAGGGGAGATTCACGCGATTTGTGGTGAGAATGGGGCGGGGAAGAGTACGCTGATCAAGCTGCTGTCGGGGATTCATGCGCATGGGAGTTATGAGGGGCGATTTGAGGTGGGAGGTGAGGAGGCGCGGTTTGGATCGATCGCGGATGCGGGGCGGGCGGGGATTGCGGTGATTTATCAGGAGTTGGCGTTGGTGGAGGAGATGACGGTGGCGGAGAATTTGTTTTTGGGGTCGGAGCCGAAGCGGTTGGGGGGGGTGCTGGTGGACTGGCCGAGGGTGTATCGGGAGGCGCGGGGGCTGCTGGGGAGATTTGAGGTGGAGCTGGATCCGGCGGCGAAGGTGGGGGATTTGGGGGTGGGTCAGAAGCAGTTGGTAGAGATTGTGAAGGCGCTGGCGAAGGAGAGTCGGATTTTGATTTTGGACGAGCCGACGGCGGCGTTGGCAGAGCATGAGGTGCAGGTGCTGCTGGGGATTTTGCGGGATTTGAAGAAGCGGGGGATTGCCTGCATCTACATTTCACACAAGCTGGAGGAGGTGTTTGCGGTGGCGGACCGGATTACGGTGCTGCGGGATGGGGCGACGATTGTGACGAAAGCGGCGAGCGAGATGGATCGGGGTGGGGTGATTCGGCACATGGTGGGGCGGGAAATTGGGGATTTGTTTCCGAGGCGAGCAGGGAGTGTCGGGGAGGTGGTGCTGGAGGTGGAGGGACTAGGGGCGGGCGGTGCTGAGGGGAGTGAGATGGAGTTGGAGGGTGTGAGTTTTTCTTTGCGAGCGGGGGAGGTGCTGGGGATTGGGGGATTGATGGGGGCGGGGCGGACGGAGTTGCTCATGCATTTGTTTGGGTGTTGGGGGAGGCGTCGGGCGGGGGAGGTGAAGTTGTTGGGGGTGGATACGGGAAGAGCGGGACCGTCGGAGTTGCTGAGACGAGGGATGGGGCTGGTGAGTGAGGACCGGCGGAGGTATGGGCTGGTGTTGGAACAGGAGATTGGGTTCAATTTGTCGCTGGCGTCATTGCGGCAGTTTTCGCGGTTGGGGTTTGTGGACCGGCAGGCGGAGAGGCAGAGCAATGAGGGGCTGTTTTCGGCGTTGCGAGTGAAGGCGCCGGGATTGGAGGAGGTGGTGGGGAGGTTGTCGGGAGGCAATCAGCAGAAAGTGGTGCTGGGGAAGGTGTTGATGACGGAGCCGAAGGTGGTGTTGCTGGATGAGCCGACGCGGGGGATTGATGTGGGAGCGAAGTTGGAGATTTATGAGTTGGTGAATCGACTGACGGCGGAAGGAAAGGCGGTGATTTTGGTATCGAGTGAATTGCCCGAGTTGATTGGGATGAGTGACCGGATTTTGATGCTGCACGAGGGACGTGTGGGGGGTGAGTTTGCGAGGGAGGAGGCGACGCAGGAGCGGTTGATGGAGGCGGCGATGGGTTGAGGTTGATTTGGGAAGGGTTGCAGTAACAGGTCTGGAAGGAATTCGCGGGGGGAATCAAATGGAAGCTTGCGCAGGGGCTTCGGATTTTGGCAGACTGCGCGTCCCCATGAAAAACGCGCTGTTTTTTATCATTGGAGGCTCTCTGTGGGGGCTTCTGCTTGTCAAGATTGGGGCTGTCGAGGCGCAGCCATTGATAAGTGTTGCTGAGGCGCGAGCCCAACAAGGAGTTGCTGACGGTGCTGAAGTGAGGGTGAAGGGACAGATCACGTTCTGCAGCCAGTCGATGGGGGTCGCGTTTGTGCAGGATGCGACGGGAGGGATCGGGTTTGATCCGCGGAAGCGCGGGAAGGCCTTGCCGAAGGTTGGTGAGTGGGTGGAGGTGAGGGGGAAACTCGCCCGGCGTCAAGGGATGGTGATGATTTTGAATGATGACAAGACATTTGGCGCGCCCGAGGTTGAGGTGATTGGACGTTCCGGGAAGAGAATAGGGGCGAAACCTTTTGATCTCGATGATGCGGCGGAGATGCGGGTCGATGGACTGTTAACGCGAGTTTCGGGAGTGGTGCGACGGATTACCCAGGGAGTGCACGAGCAGGCACCCATGCAGGTGGAGATTAGTTCGACGTCCGGGTATGCGATCGCCCGATTGCCATGGACCGAAGAGAGGCCTAGCTCGCAGGAGATGAATGGCTGGATCAACGAGGTGGTCACTGTGCATGGGGTGCTCGTGTGCCAGGCATCACCGCCGATGCTGGCGCGCGACGCTCAGGCGTTGATCTTGGTTCCTGGGAAGGCGGCGTGGAGAATGGAACCTGAAGCGTTAGACGAAGTCTTTGCGCGAGAACCGGCTGTGTTTTCAGAGACGATACCGATAGCGACCGGAACCCAGCCGGGGGATCGGCTTCACTTGAGCGGGGTGGTAACGGCAGCGAAGGCGCGGCGCTGGGTGAGTTTGAGGACGGCGACGGGCAGTGTTCTGGTGCAGACCCGACAGATGGGAACCTTCGTGCCAGGAGAGCGGCTTTCGGTTGCCTGCTGGCCGCAGAACCGAGGGGGTCAAGTGATGCTGCTGGATGGAGTATGTCGAAGTCGTGGCTATGAGGCACCGCCTGATCCTTTGGTAATAGAACCGACGGTCGATGGGGAATTGCCGCCAGTGATGGAGTTGGTCAGGATGACGGGGGAGCTGCACCATCATTTGATTTCCGGAGGGGTGCCCCATCTTTCGCTGGTGTTAGACAATGGGCGAAGTTTTGAATTGGAGTGGAGGACGTTGCTGAAAGAGGAACAGGTGGCCAAGTTGGAGGATGGAAGTCGAATTGAGGTGACTGGTTTGTTGAAGGCCAAACACGAAGACATTGCCGAGGAGACGTCTATTAGCCATTCAGTCATGCTGCGAAGCATGGCAGATATCACACAGCTTCGTTTGCCGAGCTGGTGGACGAGGTCGCGGCTATCCTTTGCTGCCTGGGCACTGTTTGGGGTCGTCATGGTGATGGTGCCGACGGCCCTGATTTCGCGAAGGCACATTCACCGTCAGGAGCGTCAAATTCGAGTGATTGAGTTGAGAGCGGCGGCGGAGGAAGAAAGGCGGCGGATTGCGAGGGAGTTTCATGATACCTTGCAGCAGCAGTTGTCTGCAGCGACCTTGCATCTTGAGACCTTGAAGGGGGCAATCGAGGCGGCTCCGGAGATGATTCCGGGTCTTGTTGACGACACGACAGCGATGGTGCGCCATTGTCAGATTGAGGCGCGGCATTGTTTATGGGATTTGAGAACGGAGGCCCCAGCCCGAGAGGACCTGGCAGAAGCCCTCAGGCAATGGCTGGGGATGCGGGGTGCGCAGATTAAGAGTGCCCAGTTGCACTTTGAGGTGCGGGGGGAGGTTCCCACTTTACCTGAAGATGTTCCGTTTCAACTGCTGCGAATCGCCCAGGAAGCGGTGAACAATGCCTTGGCGCATGCGGCAGCCACGCAGGTCTCAGTTCGATTGGTCTGCCGGAAGATGGATTTAGAATTGCAGATCTGGGATGACGGACGTGGATTCAACACTGAGGAAATTCATGTGGGGCACTTTGGTCTTACGGGCCAGAAGGAACGAGCGCAAAAAATCGGAGCCACTCTGCATTTGATCAGCCATCCGGAAGATGGGACTCGCGTCACATTAAACCTTCCCATTCCTCTCTTTGCCTATGCAAGCGTCAGCTAAGCCCGCCATTCGAGTTCTGGTTGTTGACGATCATTTTTTCACTCGGATGGGGCTTAGGGCGGCTTTGAGCATTGAAGGAGACATGGGTGTTGTGGCCGAAGCGTCGTGTGGCAGGGAGGCCATCGATTGCTACTGCAAACATTTGCCTGATGTGGCTGTGCTTGACGGGCACCTTCCTGACATGCATGGCTCGGAGGTAGCGAGAGAGATTGTGAAGCGTTTCGAAGGGGCAAAGTTACTGCTGTTCTCGGTTGAAGGAACGGAGGAGGATATTCATCGGGCAGAGGAAGCCGGGGTGAGTGGCTATGTGTCCAAAAATGCTGATCGAAGTGAGTTGGTGCAGGCGGTGCGGGTGGTGGCGTCCGGGCGGCGTTACTTTTCAGAGGCGGTGCTGGCGAAGTTGAGGGAGAGGCGAGCGAGGGTGGGTTTGTCCGAGAGGGAGATGCAAGTTTTGGATGCGATGTCGCGCGGGCTTCCGAACAAGCTGATTGCTTGTGAACTGGGGCTGTCTCCAGAAACGGTAAAGACGTTTGTGGCGCGTCTTTTGCAAAAGCTGGACGCGGAAGACCGGACCTTGGCCGTAGTCCGAGGTTTTGAGCGGGGCTTGCTGAAGCGGTAGGGAAGAGGCTGGGATCTGGAAGGGGAGTCACCCAAATGGGTGTCACCCGAATGGGTGACAGGGATAAGCTTCAAAGCTGTGGGCCGATCTGACGATGATGCACTCGCTATGGAATCCCAACCACACCATCAAGCCACAAGGCATGCTCGTTCCCAGTTCCTAATGTTGGTGCGCTTGACCGCATTGACCGTCCTGCTTTACGGCGGGTCATTGCAGGCTGCACCGGTTAACTTTCAATCTGGAACGCTGAGCGTGACACAGACTAATTCGACGACTTGGACCACGGTAAATTTCACCCGCAGCTTTGTGTTGCCACCTGTCGTCGTGATGGGGCCGGCGACGCGAAACAACGGTGATCCCATTGTGATGCGAGTGAGAAATGTCACTGCGAGCAGCTTTCAGTATCAGGTGGATGAATGGGATTATCTCACGGGAGATCACCCTGCCGAAACCGTGCACTATTTTGCGTTGAGTGAGGGAGCGCATTTGTTTGGATCGCAGCGTTGGCAGGTGGGACGGGTGTCGGGTGTGAATCGGACGCCGTCGAGCATTGCATTGTCCGGGTTCAGTGCCAGTCCCGTGGTACTGGCGCAGGTGGAGACGACCGCTAATTTGATTGCGGCGAACAATCCGAGGGCTTTGAAGACACGGATTGGGAATGTGACCGCTGCAGGCTTTCAGGTTCGTTTGGAGACCCAGGAGTCTTTTGCATCCGCGATCAGCAATGAGGGTATCGGCTACGTTGCGGTCTCGGGTGGGACTGGCTACCTTGATGGCAAGGTGCTGAGCGCTGTGACAACCGGGGCGGTGACGACGCAGGCCTTTGGTGCGATCACGTTTCCTGGAGTGCGGACGAACCCGGTTTTCATTGCGCAGACCCAGACGATCAATGACACCAATCCGGGAGAGTTGCGGATGCAGTCATTGAGCACGACGGGGGTTCAGATTCAGTTTCAGGAAGAGACTTCATCGAGTGCGGATGTCACTCACACCGCTGAGGCGGTGGGGTACTTGGTGCTGGGAGACATGAGCGGGGAATTGGCGGCCAAGATTGAAGTGGGAGACATTGCCGTGACACAGACCAATGCGTTGGCGTGGACGACAGTGACGTTGGCCAACAGCTACACGAGTCCTGTAGTTGTGATGGGTCCGTTGTCATACACCGGGTCCACGGCGTTGACTGTCCGGGTGCAGAATGTGACCTCGACGAGTTTTCAATTTCAAGTAGACCGGTGGGATCATCATGCGACGCAGACGCATACGACGCTTGAGCAATTGAGTTACATTGTCATGGAGGCTGGAACGCATGCGGTTGGAGGTGTGATCTGGCAGGCGGGGCAACGGGCTGGAGTGACACAAGCGACAGACAGCCAGGCTCTGTCGAGCCTGTTTACGACAGCGCCAGCGGTGTTTGCCCAAGTGGGCTCTTCCGGGCCGGTAGTGGATGATGACGCGGTGCAAGCGCGGGTGAGCGGTGTGTCTGCGACCGGTTTTTCGGTGGAGTTGGACGAGTCCGAGATTGATGCGACACCGCATGCAGCCGAGACGGTGCACTGGATAGCGATGTCTCAAGGGAGCAGTAACTTCTTCAGCACGGCGCGCCGATTCCAGGCGGGGAGTGTTACCGGGACGGCAACCACGGCGACAGGTGGAATTGACAGTGCGTTTCGGACTCGGAGTTTTAGTCGGATGCACGCAGATCCGTTTTTGTTTGCGTCGATGCAGTCGAAGAACGACTTGGATCCGGCGACGCTACGGTGGCGGTATTTGTTTGCGGATCGGGTGGATTTGATCGCGCAAGAGGATGGACACCCTGCCCAGTTTGGAGAGGGTGTCGTTGACAACAATCACGCGGCGGAAACCGTTGCTTTTTTGACTGTTCAGGGTGCCGTTGACACCGATGAAGATGGCGCGCCGGATGCCTGGGAGAACACTGTGGGATTGAATGCGAATGACGCGTCCGACGGGTCATTGGACGGAGACGGCGATCTGTTGACCAATCAGCAGGAATATCACAATCGGCTGAATTTTGCGACGTCGAGCAGTCACACGACTTTCACGGGGGGAACGGTGACGATTGGGAATGCGGTGACGAGTGGTTTTGAGGTTGATGATCGAAGCAAGACGGTGCCCGCAGCGATCAATGCGCGATACCGGATTACGCGGAATGGGGGATTTGCGCCGATGACGGTGAATTTTGGACTTGCTGGGACGGCGGTCACTGATACGACGCGGGCTCCGGCATCAGCGGCGGATTACACCCTATGGACGGCCAACACCGGGGGCACCCAGTTGACAGGTTCGATCGCGCTGGCAGCGAACGCGCAGTCTGTGGATGTTTTTGTGCGGCCGGTGGTGGATGCCATTGATGAATACCCCGAGGGGCTTCGATGCACGCTGGTCGCGAATGGGACGAACTACGTGATTGGAAGCGCGAACAACACGGTGGTTTTGATCAATGATGCGCAGAACATTGTTGCGAATGAGCGGTTGTTCGTGGGGACCTTTTTGCCGCAGGCGTCCTCGGGAGCGGTCACAGGGGCGTCAGGATTTGCGACGATCATTGTGAACGGGAGCAACAGTGCGGGGAGAATATCGACTTCGTTCAATGGTTTGACGACGCCACAGACGGCGATCGATGGAAGCCATTTGCACTATGCGAACACGGGTTTGGGGGTGATTGGGAATGGGACGATTGTTTATGGTGATCCAGATGGATTGCCGAATGGACTGTTGAGTGATTATCCCTGGACCATCCGGGACTCTGCCGGGGCGAAGGCACAGGACATCATCAATGCGCTTTACCGGAAGATTACGGGGGTGAGCCTTTACGTGAATGTGCATACGGATCGGTATAGCGGAGGTGAGATTCGGGCGGATCTGACGCTGCAAACGGGCAGCGCGGTTTTCACGGCCCCGCCGGCGGCTCCCGGGCTGGAGGATCTTGCGAATGAGGAGGAAGTGAGGCGGGAGTGTGCGCGATTCCTAACGCAGGCAACGTTTGGCGCTTCTGAGGCGGACATCACGGCGTTGTTTAACAGCATTGGTCTTCCGAGAACGGCAGCGGCCAATCGAATTACGGCCTTTGGGGCTTGGATAAGCACTCAGTGGGCACGTGATCAGACGACACTGATTGATTACTTACGCGCGGCGGATGCGCAGGAGTGGGTGTTAAGAGGACAGCAAGCGATGAATGATGTGAATGGTGTTCCGATTTCGCCTGCGGCTTACCCACCGAACAATCCGGCTGACTGGACGCGATGGAGCAGCACGGTTGGCAATCCGCCGATTCCAACGGGCTTGAACAAGGAGAGTTTTGACTTGGACAACAACAACCGGCGCCGGGCCTGGTGGCTGGCGGCTGTGCGAGGACATGATCAGTTGAGGCAGCGGGTTGCTTCGGCTTTGGAGCAAACGTTCATTGTATCAGATCGTGAGGGGACGGTGGGCACGCGGGCTTACGGGCATGCGCGGTACTTCGACATGCTAGCGGACTATGCGGACGGGGTGCGCCACATTCAGCCGCCGAACTCCACATTTAGCAGTGCGAATGGGGCGGTGATCACAGTGAGGCAACTCTTGGAGGATGTGAGCAAGCACCCGATCATGGGGAAATACTTGAGTCACCTGAAGAATCAAAAGGCGCAGTATGTGGACGCGAATTTGAATGGGGTTCAAGATGCAAATGAGGAGACGACGGTGTCACCTGATGAGAATTATGCGCGGGAGATCATGCAGCTTTTCTCGATCGGGCTGCTTGAATTGCATCCTGATGGGACATTGAAGCTTGGGGCCAATGGGCAGCCGATTGGGACCTATGACAATGATGACATCAAGGAGCTGTCAAAGGTGTTTACGGGTTACAGTTTTGCGTTTGTGCAGAACTCAAGCGCTAACAATTATGTTCCGCCCTTAGTGCAAGGGGCCTTTTTGAATGCGAGCGAGGGGCAGGAGTATTTTCATCCTGGGTATGAGAATCCGATGAAGAATTTTGTCGCTTTCCATGATGAAAGTCAGAAAGTGTTTTTGTCATTGGATCACCCGGCCTATTCAGGGTCAAGCGCGGATACGGCGGCACGCGAGGCTTATGCGGAAGCTGAATTGGATGCGACGATGGACACGCTGTTCAATCATCCGAATATCGCGCCCTTTCTTTGCGAGCGGCTCATCAAGCGGTTGGTGACCAGCAATCCTTCACGGGGGTATGTGCATCGTGTTTCGCAGGTGTTTGCGGATAGCAATGGCAGTGTGAGCGGTGGTGTGAGAGGGGATTTGGGTGCGGTGGTGAGGGCGATCTTGCTGGACTATGAGGCGCGGACTTTGAAGAACGTTGATCCGCAGACGATTGGGGTGAACACATCGGTGAATGTGGGTTTTGGGAAGGTGAAGGAGCCGATTGTACGGTATGTGCAACTTTTGCGTGCGTTTGGGGCGAAGTCGCAGCTGCCAGTGGGTGACCTGACGAGTTTTGGTTATCCGGCTGGTCAGTTGGACAACCTTGGGACGACGCCGACGCGGTATCGGTATGTCAATACGGTGGCGGATTTGGCACAAGCACCGAACAACATGCCGAGTGTGTTCAACTGGTATTTGCCGGACTATACGCCGGGTGGTCGGGTGGCTGCGGCGGGATTGGTGGCGCCTGAGTTGCAGGTCATGACGGAGAACCTGGTGGTGAGGGCAGTGAATTACCACCGGCAGATTGCGCTATCGAATGTGATTGATTCGACAGCGACGGCGCTGCCGACGGGTCAAGGGGGGTCGGGATTGTTAGGCGATGCTGCCGGGTTGCTGGATAACGTGTTTGTAGATGTGTCTGGATTGGTGACGGATTACATTGGCAATCGGCAAGAAGCGGGGGCCACGGAGACCAGTGCGGCGACCTATCTGGTGGATCGTCTGGACATGCTCTTGTGTGCGGGTTCGTTGAAGACGAAGTACCCGACCTACGTGTTGAATGGTGTGGATCCGCGGAGTGTGATGATTGATCAACTGGCAAAGATCGCAGTGGATGCGCCACCGGTGAGTGTGGCGAATGGGGGGACCAGGGTGCGATATGCCCTCTACCTGATGACGAGCACACCGGAGTACATTGTACAAAAATAGAAAGACCTGAGAGCAAGCGAAACCCTTCAAGACATGCCTTTATGAAAACCAAGAAACATCAAGATCACTTTGATACGCGGCGGAATTTTCTTTGCCGGAGTGCCTGTGCGAGCCTGGGCGTCACGGGTGTGGTGAACACGTTGGCGCATTTGCGACTGGTGCAAAGCGCGGTGGCGCAGTCTGCACCGACGGACTACAAGGCGATCATTTGTTTGTTCCTGTATGGGGGCAATGACGCGAACAACATGCTGGTGCCGCTGAACGGGGTGGCGAGGACGAACTATGATTCGGCGCGTCCGGCGGGGCATCCGATTCATATTCCGGTGAGTGGGACGAATCAGGCGTTGCCGTTGACGGCGCCGGCAGGTGGCTTTGGTCAGGATGCGGTGGCGACGCAGTTTGGAGTGCATTATGCGATGTCGAATGTGAGGCAAATGTTCAACAGCGGGGATTTGGGGTTTGTGGCGAATGTGGGGACACTGGTGGAACCGATCAATCGGACGGAATACGTGGCGGTGCCCAGGGTGAAGCCTCTTCCTCCGCAGTTGTTTTCGCACAGTGACCAGCAACTGCAGTGGCAGAGCAGTCTGCCGGACCGGCCATTTCAAAGTGGCTGGGGTGGAAGGGCAGCGGACTTGCTGAATGCGCTGGCGAATCCGGCGAGTTCGGTTTCGATGAACATTTCGATTGCGGGACAGAACTCGTACCAGGTGGGGCAGACGGTGACGCAGTACTCGGTGGCCACCACGGGGGTAGTGGGATTGGCGGGGTACAATAGTGGAGCGAACACGTATGGGAATGCGGCGAATTACGGGGTGACGCCGCCATCCTATTTGGGGAATGACGCGGGGCGGACGTTGGAGGCGTTGGACAAGATCACGAAGCTGACGCGGATGCAGTTGGGGGAGAGCAATTCCCACTACCAGCATCATTTGGAGGAGGGATACAATGAGGTGATGAAGCGCGCGCGTGATAATGAAGCGATTGTGGGGACGGCTTTGGGTGCGAGTACGACAGCGATTGACGGTGCCTTTACGGGGGCGTTTGGAGCTGGGGTGACTCAGCCGGATGTGGCGAATCAACTGAAGATGGTCGCTCGCTTGATTCAGGGCCGGGCCTCGCTGGGGAACAACCGGCAAATCTTTTTTGTGAGCATGGGAGGGTTTGACACGCATCAGAACCAGCCAGGCGATCACAACAATTTGATGAATCAATTGGACAAGAGTTTGAAGGGTTTCAAGGATGCGATTGAGGCGATTGATCCGACTTTGTGGGATGACACGCTGTTGTTTACGAATTCGGACTTTGCGCGCACGCTGCAACCGAATGGCAATGAAACGGGCTCTGGGACGGACCATGGCTGGGGTGGGCACCAGATTGTGATGGGGGGTCCTGTGATCGGGCAGCGGATCTATGGTTCGTTTCCTGACTTAGCGCGAGCAACCGGACAGGATGTGGATAGCAACCGGGGGCGGTGGATTCCGACGGTGGCGGTGGATCAGTATGCGAGTGTGGTGGCGAAGTGGTTCATGAGTTCGGGGAGCAACTATTTGGGCGGGTTGACGAATGCGGATGTGAGTACGATCTTCCCGAATTTGGGAAGGTTCCAGAGTGTGGGATCGATTCCAAGCAACCTGGGATTTGTGAACTTTGCTGTGTGATTTGGAAGTATGTCGCGACACGGACTTCAAGTGAAATGGATTGGAAGTGTCGTCTTTTTGGGCGCGATCCTGATGTTGGGATGGCGACTGGGGGGCGATGTTGACAAGCGGGTGATTCTCTCTCCGGGGGAGTCTGATTTAGCGGCGAAGGGTCCGCAGGATCCGGCATATTGTGCGCCACCGGCGGTGCCGCGTCCGCCGCCGCCTGTGGACAGTCCGTTTGGGGTGCATCTTTTTTCAACGACGCCTCTGGGGGTTGTCAGGCCGGTGCGGGGGGCGTTCGAGGTGTTGGATGATGTCGGGTTGCCGGGGAAATCGACGGTCGAGAAGGAGGCTGGGTTGACCGGGGGCAATGAGTCGGGGTATGAGGATGTGCAGTCGGTGGGGATTCTATTGGAGGAGTTTCGGAGGGCATTTGGGGCGATGCCGACGGGGGAACTGAATGATGAGATCGTGCGGCGACTTCAAGGGGAGAATCCGAAGGGTATTGCGGTGCTGCCGAAGAGTCATGCGGCGATCAATGAGAACGGGGAGTTGATGGACCGATGGGGGACGCCTTATCGTTTTCATCCGGAGAGTGCTTGGGTGATGACGGTGCGGAGTGCGGGTGAGGATCGGCGGATGTGGACGGGGGATGATATTGTGAGCGAGGCGGAGGCGACGGGTTTGGTGCAGAAGTAGGGCATCGGCAGGAGAAACAAGGGATTGCAAGTGGGTTGAAGTTGGATAGTTGCTTGGGGAGATCGCAAAAGCGTTGGTGCGCTGGCGATTTTTTGATGTGATGACAACAGCAGGCCGATCTTTGCGTGAGTTTTCCAATGTGCTGGCGTTGCTGGGCATTGGGGTGGTGTTTGCGGTGTTGGACTCGAAGTTTTTGGGGGCGAGGAATCTTTCGTTGTTGATGACGGAGGTGTCGATCACGGCGATTTTGGCGCTGGGGATGCTGGTGATTTTATTGCCGGGGCATGTGGATCTTTCGGTGGGAAGCGGGGTGGGGCTTTTGGGTGGGGTGGCGGCGGTGTTGGTGATTCAGCAGGGGTGGCCGGCGCCGTTGGCGATGGTGGTGGCGGTGCTGGGTGGGGTGGGGCTCTGGCTGGCGATGGGGACTTTGATTGTGAAGGAGAAGATGCCGGCGTTCATTGTGACGCTGGGGGGATTGCTGCTGTTTAAGGGGTTGTTTTGGTTGGTGATTCAGAATTCGACGATTCCAGTGGTGGCGGGTGGGGCGGTGAATGGGTATTCGCTGCTGACGACTTACTATTTGTCGGCGATGGCGGGTTGGGGGTTGGCGATTGTGGTGATGGGGGTGTGGATTTGGACGCAGTGGTTGGGGAGGCGAGTGCGGGTGGCGAATGGGTTGGAGGTGGAGTCGGGGGAGATGTTCTTTTTGCGGTTGTTTGTGACGGTGCAGGTGGTGGGGTTGTTTGTGCTGGTGACCAATCAGTATCGGGGGATTCCTTTGCCGGCGGTGTTGCTGGGGGTGGTGGCGCTGGGGGTGGCGTTGGTGACGCAGCATACGGCTTTTGGACGGCATCTTTATGCGGTGGGGGGGAATGAAGAGGCGGCGCGGGTGTCGGGGGTGCCGATGGAGCGGGTGGTGATCGGGGCTTTTGGGATCATGGGTGCGATCACGGCTTTGGCGGGGTTGATGCAGACGGCGTATGTGGGATCGTCGACGACAACGGTGGGGGAGTTGATGGAGTTGGATGCGATCGCGGCGTGTGTGATCGGCGGGGTGAGCCTGAGAGGGGGGCGTGGCAGCGTGACGGGTGTGCTGTTTGGCGCGCTGATCATGGCGACGCTGCTGAATGGGATGACGCTGCTGTCGGTGGCGCCGGAGATGAAGCTGATGGTGCGCGGTGCGGTGCTGGTGCTGGCGGTCTGGGTGGACTTGAGGTTGGGGCGGAAGACGGCCTGAGGTGAGTCAGTATTTGACTGAGTCGGGAGCGTTTTTGGCTTCGAGGATTTGGAGGGTTTCGAAGGAGAGGATGAAGAAGCAGATGGCGACGGACAGAATGAGGAGGAGCCAGGCGATTTTGGCGGATTGATCCCTGACGCGAAGGGCGCGGAGGCTGAGGCCGACGGCGATGGCGGTGAAGGATCCTTGGAGGAGGAGGTCGAGGACGAAAGCGCGAGGGGAGCCGTAGAGGGTGGTGTCATCGGGGATGAAACCGGGGCCGTAGCGGATGGGGAGAGCGATGCAGCAGGCGGCGAAGACGACGGGGAGCCAGTAGGACCATCCTGGGGGTGCCATGGTGGTGGCAGCGCGCAAGACACCGGCGGTGAAGGCCAGGGTGGCGAGGGCGGGGATGAGGGTGATGAGGAGGTCTGGGGGGGACATAGAGAGGGAGGACGGTATTAGTGATCGGTAATCAGTGGTCAGTTCGAAGTTGGGGGGTGAGGTCGAGGGATTTGTAGGGGCGGTGGCTGAGGACGGAGTGGTGCCAGTTTTTGACTTCGGGGCGGATGAGGTTGGAGTTCATGCGCCAGAAGATGGGGATGATGGGCATGTCGGCGAGGAGGAGGGCTTCGGCTTCCTGCATCGCGGCGATGCGGCGGGCGGTGTTGGGCTCGCGGGTGGCGGTGAGCATGAGTTCGTCGTAGCGGGGGCTGGACCAGCCAGTGTTGTTGTTGCCGTCGCCGGAGCGGAAGATGCCGAGGAAGGTGAAGGGGTCTGCGTAGTCGCCGACCCAGCCAGCGCGGGAGAGGTCGTAGTTGAGGGATTGCTGGGAGTCGATGTAGACTTGCCATTCCTGCTGGAGGATGCCGACTTCGATGCCGAGGTGCTTTTTCCAGCTCTCTTGGAAGAACTCGGCGATGGTGCGGGCGGTGGCGCTGGTGTTGGTGAGGATTTCCATTTTGCGGAAGCCTTTGCCGCCGGGGAATCCGGCTTCGGCGAGGAGGGTGCGGGCGGCGGTGGGATCGAAGCGGAGGATGTTGAGGGGTTTGTAGTCGGGATGGGCGCCGGGCGGGGTGAGGCCGGTGGCGGGGAGGTGACCGGAGCGGATGACTTGATCGACGAGAGCGACGCGGTCGATGGCGAGGGCGAGGGCTTGGCGGACTTTGGGGTTGTCGAAGGGCGGGCGGGTGGTGTTGAGGCGATAGAACTCGCAGGCGAGTTCGGGGCCCTGGTGGAAGAAGGGTGGTTTGGTTTCGCGGTAGCGGGGGATTTTGGCGAGGGGGACGGTGTAAGTGATGTGGAGTTGGCCGTCGAGGAAGACGCGTTCTTCGGATTCGGGGTTGTCGATGGGGAAGAAGTGGATGGCGTTGAGTTTGGTGGTGGCGGCGTCCCAGTAGCGGGGATTTTTTTCGACGGCGATGAAGTGGTTGATGCGCCAGTCTTTGAGGGTGAAGGGGCCGCTGGAGACGATGTGGCCGGGTCTGGCCCAGGGGGTGTCGCGGGTGGTCATGGTGCCGAAGCGTTCGATGACGTGGCGGGGGACGGGGAACCAGGTGTAGTGTTTGAGCATGCCCGGGAAGTAGGGGGCGGGGCCTTCGAGGGTGAGGATGAGGCGATGGGGGCTGGGGGTGGTGACGCCGACGGTGGAGAATTCTTTGGTTTTGCCGCTGTGGAACTGGGCGGCGCCTTTGAGGAGGTAGAGCATTTCGGCGTAGGGGGAGCCGAGTTCGGGGGAGAGGATGCGCTGGAAGGAGTAGAGGTAGTCGGCTGAGGTGATGGGGGTGCCATCGCTCCACGTGGCGTCCGGGCGGAGTTCGAAGGTCCAGGTTTGGAAGTCGGGACTTTGCCAGGAGGTGGCGAGGCCGGGGGCGTCGAGGTCAGGGTTAGCGGGGTCGGGTGCGACGAGGCCTTCGAAGAGGGAGGTGATGACCCAGTGTTCGGGCTGGCCGGTGACGACATGGGGATCCAGGGACTGGATGTCGGTGCCATTGCCGATAAGAAGGGTGCGGGAGGTGGCGGCGGATGCGACACGCTGGGGGCGATTTTTGCCGTGGTGATGGAGAGCTGCGAAGATGCCGAGAAGCAGCAGAGGGAGCAGTAGACGGGCAATCCAGGACATGGGGAGAATTGAACCCGAACTCCTCGATTGGAAGCGGCCCATCCGCAACCTCCATTGCGGTTCCAAGGCTTCGCAGCTCTTGCCCGGTATCGATCAGATACAGGGACTGCGAGCCGCAAAGCCTTGGAACCGCAAGCGAGGCAGCGCCTGAGCGACTTCGAATTGTGGAATCCGGGTTGAAGGTGGGGAGGGAGTGGGAGGCAGGGACGATATGGGGTGGAATTGGTGCTTCGTGGTTTGACAAGTGGGTGGAGCGGGTCTTTTTGACGGGTGCGCGGAGGGTGACGCTGCCTCTGCATGAGCTCTTAATTGTTTTTGATGATGCCTGATTTGTTTATGAGCCGTTTTGGGCTGCTGGGTGCGGCGATGATTGGGGTGTTGGGATTGACGGCGTGCGGGAGTGGGGCATCGGGTCAGGGAAGTGGCACGCAGTATCATCCTTCGATGAGTTACGGGCCGACGGGATTGCCGGCGGGGAGTTATGCGACGCCGGGGGTGATGAGTCCGTATGGGCAGCCGCGACCAATGGCTCCGGCTCAGGCCGCTCCGACGATGGCGGGGAGGGATCCGTATCCGGCGGGGATGCAGGTGGCGCGGGTGAGTGGGGCGGCGCCGGTGATTCGGGCGGCTTCGTATTTGTTGATTGATGCGCGGACAGGGGCGCATTTGGCATCGAGCAATCCGGATCAGCGGCGGGCGGTGGCGAGCACGCAGAAGCTATTGACGGCGCTGGTGGTTTTGGATGCGGGGAATTTGGACAAGGTGGTGACGATTCAGTCGACGGATGCGCAGGTGGAGCCGACGCGGTTGGGGCTTGGGGCGGGGCAGAGGTACACGAGGCGGAATCTGCTGAATGCGGTGTTGATCAAGAGTGCGAACGATGTGGCGAAGGCGTTGGCGCGGGACAATGCGGGGAGTTCGGCGGCGTTTGCGGAGAGGATGAATGCGAAGATGCGGCAGTTGGGCGGAACGTCGTCGAATTTCAGAAATCCGCATGGGTTGACGGAGCCGGGGCAGTATTCGACGGCGCGGAACATGGCGCGGGTGGCGATGGCGGCTTATCGGAGTTCGGTGATTCGGGAGGCGGTGGCGAAGCGGTATTACCGGTTCACGTTCAACAGCGGGAAGAGTGTGACCCTGGAGAATACGAACAAGCTGCTGGGGACGATGGGGGCGTGCAATGGGATGAAGACGGGGTACACTGTGGCGAGCGGGCGGTGTTTGATTTCTTCGGCGTCGGCTGGGGGGCGGGATGTGATTTTGGTGCAGTTGGGAACGAAGACGCAGTATATCTTCAATGATGCGCGGACGCTGATGACGTGGGGATTGCGTCAGTTGGGAGCGAATGTGGCGGAGGCGGAGGTGACCGAGGAGCATGGCCTGACGGCGATGCTGGAGGACGAGCCGTCTGAAATCAGCGGGGCGGGCGATGGTGAGGCGGTGGTCGTTCCGTGATGGGGAGTGTGGGTGGTGATTGTTGGAATATATCGCAAAGGAGGAGCGTCTTAGATCGTACCGAAACGTATGAAGATCGTGTCCCCCTTTACTTCCCTGTGTGCCGTTTGCCTTTTGATTGGGTTCAGTGCGTGTCAGGCGGAAGAACCGAAGTCCTCGAAAACCGAAACGAAAATGGAAACTTTGAAACCTGAAGTGGTGCTGTCTGATGAAGAGTGGAAGAAGCGGCTGACGGCGGAGCAGTTTGCGGTGGCGCGGAGTGCGGGGACGGAGCGGCCGTTTGGGCTGATCTATGAGACGTTCGAGAAGCAGGGTGAGGGGACGTATTACTGCGTGTGTTGCGGGGTGGAGTTGTTCACTTCGAACGAGAAGTTTCACTCGGGCTGCGGATGGCCTTCGTTCTATGATGCGTCGAAGGCGAAGAACGTGTTTGAGAAGGTGGACAATAGTCACGGGATGGCGCGCATTGAGACGGTGTGCAAGCGCTGCGGGGCGCACCTGGGGCACGTGTTTGAAGGGGAAAGTGTGTCGAAGGACACGCCGACGAATCGGCGATTTTGCATCAACGGGGTGGCGTTGAAGTTTGTGGAGAAGGGTGGCAAGGCGCCGGAGTTGCTGGTGGTGGAGTCGGAGGCGGTGCAGAAGAAGAAAGAGGAAGTGGCGAAAGAGGGTGGGGTGGAGGCGAAGTGAGTTTTGGCTGCACCGTGATGAGGACTCTTATTTTAGGGTTTGCAGCGTTTTTTTGTTTGGCTGGGCCGGTTGTGGAGGCCGCTGATGCCGGGGCAAAGGTGACTCGGGTGGTCGAGGCGGTCGGGGGAGAGAGCAAGCTGTTGAAGCTGTTCCGGATTGAGGAGATTTTTCATTTCGGCGACCAACCGGAGCCTGCCGAGGGCAAGAAGAGGTCGACCCGGGAGTCGGTGCTGGAAATGCCGGGTTTGTGGTGGATCAAAGGCAAAGAGCGTGCCGACGAACCCGCAAAGTATGACGTGTGGGCTTGGACCCTTGGCATCTTGGTGGAGCCGAAGGCCAAGGTAGAGGACATTCCTGACAAGGAGGACGGTGGAAAAACGTTGTTTGGACTGCGGGTCAGTGAAGTGGTGAAGCCCGCGATGGATCTATATTTTGATCCCGGGACAAGTCTGCTCACACGGGTGGATTGGCGGGGAGACATTTACCGATTTAGCGACTGGAAAGAACATGACGGCGTGAAGTATGCGAGCCGGACGGTTATCTTTAAAGCTGTGAGCGGAAAGCCCTGGTTCTTTCATGAGGTGACGGCGGTGGAGCGTTTGGCGGCGTTGCCGGAAGGCGTGGTTAGGCCGGTGGATGTGAAGAAGGAATGAGCATTTTCAGTCTGCGGGTACGTAGGGAGACGGGGAATGGAACGGATGTCGTTTCGAGTGGATTGGGTGCAGGCCTTCATGAGCCATTGCCGTAGGCGGTATCGAGGTGGTTGATGAGGGGGTAGAGGCGGTGGTTGAGTTTGGACATGGCTTCGAGGAGAGGGGGGTAGGGGTTGTAGCGGGCGTCTAGGATGCCTTTGTTGCTGTCGCGGTTGGAGGCGTCGGTTTTGGTATTGGAGGGGTCGTTGTCCATGTATTTGAACCAGTGCCAGCCGACGCAGGTTTTGGATTCGAGGAGGGCGAGAGCGAAGTTTTGGTAGAAGGCGCCGCGGTCGGCCTGGGTTTTGACGACCCAGCCTGCGCCACTGGTGTTGGCCATGCCGCTGTCCATGCCTTTGACGTAGAATTCGGTGATGAGGCAGGGTTTGCCTGACCAGTCGTGCCACTGTTTGAGGTGCTCTTTTTGCGGGCTCCAGTGGTCGTAGTAGTTCATGGAGATGGCGTCGCACCAGCGGCCGGCGGCTTTCCAGGCGCCGCTGGCGTGTTTGGCGGGTCCGTGAAAGCGGGAGCCGAGGCAGAGGTGATGGGGGAGGGCTGCGCGGATGGCCTGGGTGGTGATGCGGAAGTAGGTGTCGAAGACGTGCTGAACGAAGTCGCGTCGGAGGTCCTCGGTTAATGGGCCTTTGCCGGCGATGAAGGCATCGGCGGCGACTTTGGTGGCGCCGGTGCGTTTGAGCATGCGGTCGAGCATGTCTTTTTTGATGGGCAACTCGTTGTCAGAGAAGACGCCGACGAGGAAGGGGTCGTCACGCATGGCGGTGAGGCGCTCCTGGCATTGTTTGGCGCAGAAGGCTTCGAAGCCGGGTTCGAAGACGGGGAGGACGTCGTCCTGGTAGCCGGTGTGTCCGGCTTCGGAGTGGGTGAGGCCGAGGTCTCTGGCGAAACCGCTCATGAGGTTGAGGGTGACGGTGTAGGGGAGGGGATTTTCGGCGGAGCGGAGGGTTTCGTGATCGGAGAAGCCGCCGCAGCCGTTGAAGCGGAGTTCGCGGAGGAGATCGAGGGTTTTGGAGGCCCAGGCTTGGGGAGAGCCGAAGCGCTTTTCGAAGGGTTCTTTGGCTGCGAGTTGGGATTCGGGTTTGAGGGAGCAGAGGCCGGCGAAGATGAAGCGGCCGCCTTCGGGATCGATCAGCCACCAGCGGTCGGCGATTTTTTCGACGCGGAAGAAGCCTGTGGCGGGGCGTTTTTCGTCTGACAGGCCGCCGAAGCGGGTCAGGGCTGAGGAGGGTAGCGCAGGGACGTTGAGGGTGTCGAGGGTACGGGTTTCACGACCTTTCCATTGGCCGGTGACGTTGGCTTTGGCGTCGATGAAGAGGGGCGTTTGGGCCTGGGAGAGGAGTGTTGGGATGAGGAGGAGCAGGCCTTTGAGAGTCATGGGAGTGGTGTAACATGGGTCTTTGGGGTGGAACAGGGGGATTTTTTGAAGGGGGGAGATAGGTGGACAGGGGTTTGCGCGCTGCTTTGGGTGAGATGAGAATACCTGGCTGGACACTGGGTGGGGGGCGTGCCAAGGTGGGCGGCTTTTGGTTATGATTGAACAATTCATTGATTATGTCCTGCACGTGGACAAGCACCTGGTGGTGTTTGCCCAGAACTACGGCACGCTGATTTACGTGCTGCTGTTTGCCATCGTGTTCTGTGAGACGGGGTTGATTGTGACGCCGTTTTTGCCGGGGGATTCGCTGCTGTTTGCGGTGGGGGCGCTGGCGCCGCAGGGGATGGTGAGGCTGGAGGTGGTGATTCCGCTGCTGATTGCGGCGGCGATTCTGGGGGATGCGTTTAACTACTGGGTGGGACGGCGTGCGGGGGGCTGGATTGTGCAGCAAAAGTGGTTCCGACGTGACTACATGGAGCGGACGGAGCAGTTCTTTGCCCACCACGGTGGAAAGGCGATCATCCTGGCGCGGTTCGCGCCGATCATCCGCACCTTTGCGCCATTCACGGCGGGATTTGGCCAGATGGACGCGAGGCGCTTTTTCTTCTTCAACGTCACCGGCGGGGTGGTGTGGGTTTTAAGTTTCTGCGTGGGGGGGTATTTTTTGGGGCAGATCCCGTGGATCAAAGGGAACCTCAAAATGGTGTTCGTGCTGATTATCGTGGTCTCGCTGATCCCGGTGGTGGTGGAGTTTTTCAAACATCGGGGTGCTGGCAAGGAATCGGCTAGTAAGGGATCTGACGAAAAGGTATGAGTTCTGAGCGATCTGGATTGACGGTATTGGACCATCCGCTGGTGCGGGTGGAGCTTTCGGTGTTGCGTGATGTGAGCACGGGGACGGACGGGTTTCGGTCGAGTTTGAATCGGCTGGCGGAGTTGTTGTTCATGGAGGCGACGCGGCATTTTGAGACGGTGCCGGTGCGGGTGAAGACGCCGCTGGTGGAGACGACGGGGGCGGTGCTGGCGCGGACGGTGGTGTTGGTGCCGATTTTGCGTGCGGGTTTGGGTTTGCTGGATGGGATGCTGGATTTGCTGCCGGGGGCGGTGGTGGCGCATTTGGGGATTGCGCGCAATGAGGAGACCTCGTGTCCGGAGCCGTATTATGCGAAGTTGCCGGCGTGTTTGCCGGAGGCGGAGGTGATTGTTTTGGATCCGATGCTGGCGACGGGGGGGAGTGCGTGCGAGGCGCTGAAGCAGTTGAAGGCGGTGGGTGCGAAGCGGTTGACGATGGTGACGGTGTTGAGTTGTCCTCAAGGGGTGGCGGCGGTGCGGGAGGCGCATCCGGATGTGAGGATCATCACGGGGGTGGTGGATGAGGGGCTGAATGAGAAGAATTACATTGTGCCGGGCTTGGGGGATGCGGGTGATCGGTATTTTGGGACTTAGGAGAGATGGAGCAGGATTATTTGGATCGGTTTGGGGGGATTGGGCGGTTGTATGGCCGGGAGGCGATGGAGCGGTTGCGGGCGGCGCATGTGGCGGTGATCGGCGTGGGTGGAGTGGGGTCGTGGGTGGTGGAGGCTTTGGCGCGGTCGGGGGTGGGGGCGTTGACGCTGATCGACATGGATGATGTGTGTGTGACGAACACGAATCGGCAGTTGCCGGCGTTGTCGGGGACGGTGGGGATGCCGAAGGTTTCGGTTTTGGCAAAGCGGGTGAAGGAGATCAATCCAGAGTGTTTGGTGACTGAGATGTGCGAGTTTTTGACGGAGAGTACGGTGGAGCGTTTGCTGGCACCGGAGTATGATTTTGTGGTGGATGCGGTGGACCGGATGTCGATCAAGACGTTGATTTTGGGGGAGTGCGGGAAGCGGGGATTGCGGGTGATTAGCTCGGGGTCAGCCGGGGGGAGACGGGATCCGACGCAGGTGCGGATCGTGGACATCGGGATGGCGGGGAATGACCGATTGATTTACCAGGTGAGGAAGAAGCTGAGACGGGACTATGGGTGGCCGATGAGCACGGATGGGAAGCCGATTTTGATGGGGGTATTGTGTGTGTGCTCGGGGGAACGGGCGATTTATCCGAGGTTGGATGGGACTTGCTCGTTGGAGCCGGAGCCGGGGACGGGGCGGGGGATGCGGCTGGACTGTGCGGAGGGGTTTGGGGCGGCGGTGTTTGTGACGGGGGCGTTTGCGTTTGCGCTGGCGGGGGAGGTGGTGAGGCAGTTGACGGAGTGAGGGATAGACCGACTCTC
Source organism: Verrucomicrobiaceae bacterium (assembly GCA_027487315.1). Classification (GTDB taxonomy): domain Bacteria; phylum Verrucomicrobiota; class Verrucomicrobiia; order Verrucomicrobiales; family Verrucomicrobiaceae; genus JAGRPD01. The sequence goes on from JAIYDW010000096.1 coordinate 34,691, forward strand.
GAAATGCTTGTCACCTTGCCCGGCGGCGGAGCAGCCTCATTTGCTACATCAGCCGCTTGCCCGCTATTGATTGAATAGCGGGCTGCACGACTTCCTTGCAACTTAGGCCGCTGCGCTCGCCGGATCCAAATGACAATCTTTTCGAGAACCGGTCTAAAAAAAGGGAAGGCTGGTGGCCTTCCCTTTTTGGATGAAATGGGTGCTTGATGCCGGGATTACTTTTTGAGGAGGTCGCGGATTTCGGTGAGGAGTTGGATGTCGGCAGGTGGGGCTGGAGGCGGGGCTTCGGCTTCCTCTTTTTTCATGAGGGCCATGAGTTTATTGGCCGGTTTGACGATGACGAAGAAGATGACAGCGGCGGTAATGAGGAAGCCGATGGCGGCGTTGATGATGAGGCCGATATCGAAGATGCCGAGCTTGAGAGTGACGTTGGGGTCGGTGCCGCCGGAGGCGAACTTGATGATGGGTTCGACAATGCCTTTAGTGAAGGCGGTGACGATGCCGCCGAAGGCTGCGCCGATGATGACGCCGGTGGAGAGGTCGATGACGTTGCCTTTGAGGATGAACTTTTTGAATTCGTTGAGCATGGCGTGGGCGTTGTGTTTGGGGTGTGGACCGGTGCCCTTAGTGAAGGGCGATGATTTTGTAGGGTGAGGTCATTTGGATACTAAGCAAGGAGGGATTTGTCTCGGCGGTGCGGGCGCGCATGCGTTTGAGGGGGCGGGGGTCGAGGGTTGTGCGGAGGCGATGTAGGTCGGTGGATTCGATGGGGGTTTCGTGCCAGCGGGGGGCTTTGGAGAAGGGGACCTGGGAGGGGTGGTAGAGGGCGAGGCGGCCGACGTTGTGATCGATGAGGTTGGAGGGGGATTTGCCGAGGAGGTGGCTGACGGCGACGTGGCAGCCGAGTTCGACGGCGCGGGCGGAGGCGCAGCGGTCGACACGCTCGGTGCCGAGTTCGGTTTCGGTGGCGCTGGGGCAGAGGATGAGGTCGACGCCTTGCCCGCGGAGGAGGACGGAGAGTTCGGGGACTTCGATGTCGAGGCAGATGACGACGGCGATGGTGAAGCTCTTGAAGGTGAAGAGGTTGACAGTGGTGCCGGGGGTGAAGTCTTTTTCCCAGGGGGTGAGGTGGAGTTTGTCCTGGTGGAGGAGATCGCCGGTGCGGAGGATGGGGGCGCGGTTGTAGCAGAGGTTGGTGATGGTGTCTAGGAAGGGGCAGGTGCCGAGGACGACGGCTTTGTCGGGACGGGCGAGGGCGCGGGAGAGGAAGGGGAGTTCGTGTTCCCAGAAGAGGGAGGAGAGGGTGAGGAGCGGGGAGTCGGACTTTGGGAGGAGGGGTTCGAGTGTCATCCAGGTGAACTCGGGGAGGAGGACGAGGTCGGCGCCGGTGTCCCAGGAGGCGGTGACTTCGTCGATGATGGCTTGGGTGCAAGCGCGCGGGGTGGCGGGGCCGGGGGTGACGTCCCAAGTGAGGAGTTCGAGTGTTAGGGAGTCGGCCATGATTTGAGCCAGAAGGTGAGGGTTTTGGGGGACTCGGTGGGTTCGTTGATTTCCTTCCAGGTGAAGGTGGCTTGGAGTTCGGGGTGTTTGGTGTAGCCTTGCTGGGTCCAGAGGGTGTCGAGGGGGCGGTAGTTGGGTGGGCGAAGGGGATGATCGGTCGGGCGGTCGACGGCGCAGAAGGTGGTGAGGCGGATGCCGGGGAGGGAGCGGGCGTGGGCTTCGCGATGGGTGAAGAAGGCTTTGCCGATGCCTTGGCCGCGATATTGGGGGAGGAGGATGGACTCGCCGAAGTAGCAGATGGTTTCGATGTCGTAGCCGGCTTTGAGGAAGGCGTCTTGGAATTCGGGGCCTTCGTCGCGGAGGGGGAGGCAGGTGGTGGCGCCGACGACGAGGTCGTCATTGAAGGCGAGGACGACGAGGCTGTCGGGAGAACTCAAGTAGGTGCGGAGGTAGTCGCGCTCGTAATCGAGGGAGCCGTCGTAGAGGTAGGGGTAGTCGCGGAAGACGGTGATGCGGAGATGACCGAGGGCGTCGAGGTGGGGGGCGAGGGCGGGACCGTGGAAGGATTCGAGGCGGAGAGGCACGGGGTAATGCGGATTGGTGGAGTTATGGGTTACTTGAGATCGAGTTTGAGGCTGGGTTTCTCAGCGGGAGGAGGGGCGGGGGCTTTCTTGGGGGCGAGGACGGTTTCGACGGGGAGGAACTGGACGGCGTCGAGGATGACGTGGCCGTTGGTGCCTTCGTTGGTGATGGTGACCGAGCCGGATTTGCCTTTTTCGAAGCGGAAGATGCCGAGGGGTTCGAGGAGTTGTTTTTCCTTGGGTTTTTGGCGCTGGTTGAGGGTGAGGGTTTGGGTGCCGTCGGCGTGGTGGATGGTGACGGGGATGTTGGTGGCGCGGTTGGCGTTGGGGAGGTAGGCGATGGCGACGCGGTATTGGCCGGTGGCGGGGATGTCCGGGGTGAAGGTTGCGGATTGGGCGCCTTTGTTTTCGTTGCCGTCGTGGCGGTAGCCTTCGTGGATAAAGCCGGACATGGTGGAGGTTTGGGTGTCGAAGCCGATGAGTTTGGCGTCGTTGTCGTCAACGACGATGCCGCCGACTTGGTCTTTGGTGACGCGGGAGACTTCGGGGATGGGTGGGGATTCGAAGTCGAGCATTTGGTTGTCGGCGAGGAGGCGGGCTTTGAGCTTGGCGTAGTCGATCTGCTGGAGGGTGGTGTTTTGTTCGATGGCGTGGACGGCGGCGGTGGCGGAGCTTTGGCCGAGGACCATGAAGACGGGCTCCATGCGGATGCTGCCGAAGGCGATGTGGCTGGAGCTGAGGCAGGTGGGGGTGAGGAGGTTTGTGCATTCGGAGGCTTTGGGGCGAATGCAGCGGTAGCTGATGGGGTAGGGGCGGGAGCGGACCTGGACGTCGCCTTCATTGCGGACAAAGCCTTCGGCGGTGACGTAGCGCTGGATGTTGTGGGAGTCCATGTTGTAGGCGCCCATGCCGACGCTGTCTTCGATGACTTCGAGGCGTTTGCAGTTCTTTTCGGTCATGACGTAGTCGCTGATCATGCGGCGGACTTCGCGGACGTAGAGCTGGCGGGGCCAGTTGCCGTTGTCGAGGAACTCGTCTTTGGCGAGGCCGAGTGTTTGGTAAGCGACGCGGATTTTTTCGGGGACGCGGGGGTGATGGGCATAGGTCCAGAGGAGGCCTTTTTGCCAGTCTTCGTGGGCTTGGATGATTTTGGCGCGGGTGGCGTAGTCGGCTTCGGCGTAGTCCCAGTTCATGCCGATGAAGTCGGTGCTGATGGCGTCTTTGTTGTTGGTGTCGGTTTTGCGGTTGGGCATCCAGGCGGGGGACCATTGGATGCGGTGGTCGCCGGCTTCGATGTTGCGAAGGGCGAGTTCGAACCAGCGTTCGTCGTAGTTGGCGGGTTTCTCCCAATCTTTGCGATTGGCGGGGTCGTCGGTGGTGCACATGCGGAAGTTGTAGGCCTGGATTTTGGCGTCGCCGGTGCCGTCGGTTACCGGGGGTTCGGGGTTGATGCCGGGGAGGAGGCCGCTCTTGGGGTCGCCAGGGATGATGTAGGGGTCGATGTCTTTGACAAACTGGTGGTGTTTGGCGTGGCCGACCTGGACGCCGTTGAGGGTTTCGCCGTAGGTGGCGTTGGACTCACGACCGACGTGGAAGCTGACGCCTGCGGCGGCCATGAGGTCGCCCTCGTAGGAGCAGTCGATGAACATGGGACCGGTGAAGGTGCGGCCGGATTCCATGGTGATGGAGAGGATCTGGGTGCCGTCTTTTTTGGCGCCGGTTTGCCGGTTGAGGCGCTCGCCTTTGATGATGGTGACCTTGTCGGCGACTTTGGCGAGCATGGTGTCGTAGATCTCGGAGGCGGCGTGGGGTTCGAAGGTCCACATGGTGTCTTCGGAGCCAGTGTTGCCGTGGGGTTTGCGGGCGAAGTAGGCGTCGCGGGTTTCCTGCTTCCACTTGGTGGGGTTGGAGTAGAATTGGAAGACGGCGGCGTAGAACTCGCGGGAGATGCCGCCGATGGCTTTTTTGTTGCCGATGTCGGTGGCTCCGAGTCCGCCGGTGGTGAGGCCGCCGAGGAATTGGGTGGGTTCAATGAGGACGGCGGTGCGGCCCATGCGGGCGGTTTGGATGGCGGAGGCGATGCCTGCGGAGGTGCCGCCGTAGATGACGACGTCGAAGGAGTCGGCGGCGGTGAGGGTGGTGGTGGCGAGGAGGGGGAGGAGCAGGAGGGAGCGCATGGGGACGAGGGAAAGGAGAGGGTTCAATACGGGAGCAGGGGAGATGATTTTTTGATGAAATGGAGGCTGTGGAGGTTCTTGAAGGAAAAGATGGAACTGGAGGTGATTAATGGAGTTGAATGGGGATGATGAAGGCAGACGTGTTTCACATTCGGGCGGATCGGCGGCGGGTTTTGCGGAGCTTTTTGCTGGGGGCGGGCGGACTTTGGGTGCCGGGGGTGATGGCGGAGGCGCTGACTTTGACGCCGAGGGCGACGGAGGGTCCGTATTATCCGGATCATCTGCCGCTGGATCAAGACAATGATTTGGTGCAGTGCACGGGCAAGGAGGCGGCGGCGATGGGGACGGTGGCGAGCTTTGGGGGGCGGGTTCTCAATGCGGATGGGAAGGCGATGCAGGGGGCGGTGGTGGAGTTATGGCAGGCGGACAACAACGGGTGTTATCTTCACAGCAAGGGCGTGCAGCGGGGGAAGGAGCGTGATCCGATGTTTCAGGGGTTTGGCAAGATGGAGACGAATGAGAAGGGGGAGTATCGGTTTCGGACGGTCATGGCGGGGCTTTACACGGGGCGGACGCGGCATTTCCATGTGGCGGTGGTGAAGGATGGAAAGCGGCTTTTGACGACGCAGTTGTTTGTGGAGGGAGAGCCGCAGAACGAGCGGGACGGGATTTTGAAGCGGATGGGGACTGATGAGCAGCGGCTGTCGGTGATCCGGCCGTTTGAGAAGGTGAGTGGAGGCGATGGGGCGCTGGTGGCGACTTGGGACATCGTGCTGGGGAGCACGGCGGCGGAGCATGAGGAGCGGAAGGGGCCGCCTCCTGGGGGACGTCGGCCGGGGCGGCCACCGGAGCGGGGTTAGGGTTGCTCGTCGAGGGGGACGGGGGTGGTTTGGATGAGGCTTCGGGGTTCGGGGATGGTGCGGAGGAGGAGGATGGAGATGCCGGCGAAGATGGAGGCGGCGACGATGACGGTGTGGAAGCTGTTGTCTGCCCAGGTGTAGAGGCGGCCGGCGAAGAAGGTGGCGATGAGGAAGGCCCAGACGTTGCAGAAGCCGAGGACGGCCTGGAGGGTGGACCGGCGGTTGGAAGGGCAGAGTTCGGCGGCGAGGGTGAGATCGCCAACGCGGTCGATGAAGAGGCCGAAGCCGAGGACGAAGTAGGCGACGGTGAAGGAGGAGAAGGATTGCGCGGAGGCGATCCAGAGGCAGAGGATGAGGCAGAGGGCGCGGGAGGTGAGGAGGAGCATTTTGCCGCCGCTGCGGTAGCCTATCCAGCCGGCGAGGATGCAACCGAGGATGGTGCCGACGTTTTGGAAGCTGACGAAGAGGCCTTCGTCGGCTTCGGCCCGGCCGGTGATGCGGAGGGCGTAGACGGTGAGGAAGCCGACGAGCATGAGGTAACCCATGCCGGTGAAGCGGACGAGCATGAATTTGACGAGGTGGGGTTGGTGCCAGACGAGGGCGGGGAGTGAACGAAGACGGGTGGCGTAGGAGTCGCCAGGATCAGGGGCTGGAGGGGTGGAGGAAGTTGGCTCGCGCATGGGGAGTTGGGAGAGCCAGGAGAGGGCGAGGAAGCCGAACGTGATGAGGTGGAGCCAGCCGTAGCCTTCCTTGCCGGGGAGGTGGGTGAGGACCGAGTGGATGGTGCCGCCGGCGCCCATGCCGATGCAGGCCTGCATGATGTAACGGGCTGCCCAACCGGCGGCGCGAAGGCGCTCGGGGACCATGCGGGTGACCATTTCCATCCAGGCGACGACGCCGATGCCGCCGACGACGCCGGAGATGACAGGGGTGAGGACGACGATGGGGAGGATGCGGTCGTCGATGTTTTCGACGAGGAGCAGGATGAGGCCGGTGACGAGGTAGGGGAGGCGCTGGAGGAGGCCGAAGGCGAGGACCCAGGGTTTGTGGTGGTGGAGGCGCTCGACCATGGGGGCGACGAAGAGGCCGAGCAGGGAAAAGGCGGCGGGGAGGAGCGCCGGCATCATGGCGATGAGCGTGGGCTGCGCGCCGAGGGTCTCCGCCATTTTGGGCATGACGGATTCCGGGGAGAGGAAGGCGAGGCCGCCCATGTAGAAACCGCCTTCGAGGAGGTGGCAGATGAAATTTCTCCGCACATGAGCCTGTTCGGCAGGCGGGGATGCGGGGGCGGCAGGCATGGGGTAGGCTACGCTACGCGGGATTGGGGAAAATCAAGGTGATGCCCATTAAAGGTTGGGGACTGGTCGGTTGATAAAGGGGGGTAACTCACGGATGTCCTCCGCGGGTTTTGGATGTCGAATGATCTGTATCGACTAGGTGCGGCCGCAGGCCTTCCAAAAGTCCGCTTCGGACAAACCTTTGATCTTACCGGACTTCAAGTCGTGAAACCGCTGCAAAGCTTCCTCATCGCTGACGTGGTGAGGGCTGGAATCCAGGTCCTCTAGGAGCGACGAAACCAACTCCGCGCGATCCATCTGATCAAGCTTGGAAGCTTCTTTGAGTAAAGCTGCGACTTGTGACATGCTGAGATTGTAGTCGAAATTTAGGGGCGTGCTAGTGCTGATCAATGGTGGCGAGGCCGATTATGTGGAAGCCGCCTTCGCGTGGGTGGACGACATGAGGTAGGCTATAAGTCGCGGGAGCGCGTGGCGGTGGAGGGGTTTGCTGGAAGAGGGGAACATTGCACTTGGGAAGCATTGAGACCGCTCGTGGGGTCGATTTACCGGGGGCGTTTCGGACATCAAGGAGACGACAAAACCATGATATTGTGGATAACTCCATCTTTAGACATCCTGCATTCGATTCAATATGACTGAACACGATCCTGATTGGTTTGACCATGATTTAGATTGGCCGTGGACGCTTTACTTCAATGGCGAGGCGGTAGCCCGGTGGGCCAACTGCTGGAATCTATGTGAATTCCCCGAGAACTCCTCAGAGCTTTTCATGGAACATACTTGGATCGTGGATTACTCGGACTTTGTGCGTCTCTGCAACCGGATGGACTTAGCGCATACCATCGATAGTGAAGACCCGGTTCTTTTCCGCATTCAATCCCTGAGCCTGTTGGTTTTGCTGCTGCGCCAGGAAAAGCGCATTAGAGCAGCGCTCGTTCAATTCGCCGCAGAGAGGGGGACTACGGCGAACACCATTTTCGAGGGCATTCGAGATGGCGTTGCAGCGATGCACAGGCTTGTTGTCCGCGACCAGTTTGCATTTTGGACGGTGGGCTATGAGGGGGATGGGGCTAAGCTCTTGGAAGCGATTCGACAATCGCCCCCGACGCCTTCTTTTAGCGGGGTAGTTCCACCCCACATTCGGAACCGCAACCGGGGCGCTGAGGATCGTCTCCATTCGCTGCGCTGTGAACTCCTTGAATTGGTTCGAATAGGACACTACCCCAAAGACTTTCGTCGCTTTGTTCATGAGTTACCCACTCGCGTGTAATTGGTTCTACGTGGAGGGATGGAGTCTGGGGCTCTTCGCACACGACCCGGCGTGCGGGTGCGCGTGGGGCGGTTCGAGTCAGATTGGTGAGCTTTGATTCTCGGACAGGTTGCGTGATGCCGCTAGATCCGGGTGGGCGGGTATGCATGTGCATGCAGGTACTGCAAAGTGGGGCGCTGAGGCCCTTGACTTCGGCTGGTGGATTCATGAATATGCTTTCTCTTTGCGTGATTTATCCGCAGGGTATCTGAAATAGAAACTGAGTTATCGTGGCGACAGCCTACATTGAAACCACCGTGCCCAGCTACTACGTGGCGAGGACTTCGGACAGTCTTTTGCAAGCTGCTAAGCAGGCGGCTACGCGGCGTTGGTGGGATGGCGGTTTTTCCGGCTTTGAATTGTTCACGTCACTCGAGACGCTCGACGAGGCAGGGAAAGGAGACGGAAAAATGGCCGCAGACAGGCTCCAATTGCTTCGCGGCATTCCGCTTTTGCCATTGCCTGACGAGGGTTTGGAGCTAGCCCGTTATCTGGTCACTTCAGGTATTGTTCCTCAAAAGGCGGCGTCGGACGCAATCCACATTGCGGTGGCATCAGCTCACCGAATGGACTATCTTGTGACGTGGAACTTCAAGCACATTGCCAATCCGTTCATACAGGATCGCTTACGAATTGCGATCACAAGAGCGGGGTTTGAACTTCCTGTGATGTGCAGTCCCGAAGAACTCCTCCAAAATGAAGACGATGAAGACGATTGATTCTCCCCAGAGCGTGGTTGATCCGGTCATCACCGAAGTCCGCCGTCACAAACATGAGATTGCGGCAGCGTTTGGTTTCGATGTGATGGCGCTGGGCCGGTCGTTGCAATTGCGGGAGGCTGGCGATCCGCGCTTCAAGAAACCTGAGGCTGGGCAAGGGGCCGCAGCAGGGGACGCTGAGGGTTTGGATACGGAGTGAACATCGCCGTCGAGGCCGCTGCATTGCTGCGGTTTGGCGCTCTTTTTTGAGGAGGGTGTTTACTTGGCAGCTTCTATGGCGAGGTCTTTGACGGCGAGGGTGCCGTAGCTGAAGCCTAGGCCGAGGGTGGTTTTGGGGCGGGCTAGGGAGGGGTGGGTGACGGTTTCGGTGTAGGTGTCGCCGATTTGGACGGTGGCTTGGGGGCCTGAGAGGGTAATCTTTACCTGGGTCCAAGCGTCGGGCGTGAGCGCTGGGCCGGTTTTGCCGAGGGCGATGGAGGCGTGGTCCTGGGGGCCTGGGGGGAAGGCGCGGATGCCAGTGCCGCGTGCGCTGGTGACGAAGCGGAAGACGTGGCCTTCGGCGCCGTTGAGGGTGAAGACGAAGGTCTTGGTGGCGGGGTCGGGCTTGAACTGGAAGGTGAGGGTGGCGTCGGTGAATTTGACGTCATACCAGATGACGGGTCCGTGGTTTTTGAACTTGGTGTAAAGGGCGTCGTCCTGGGTGCAGGTGGCGGTGCCGTTTTCGATTTTCCAGGGGCCGCGGGTGGGTTTGCGAGTGGGGTGCTGGGTGGCGGTGAAGTCGTCGCGGAGGAGGTCGGCGGCAGGGGCGAGGAGGGTGGTAAGTGCGAGCAGGGTGAGGATGAGGCGGGGCATGGGGTGGGTAACGGTGGGGGGTGGGGGAACTTGCAGGGGAGATGAAGGGTTAAATGCGGAGGTTATGGGGGGTGTGGACAAGCTTTCGGATCCGTTTATCCTGGAACGAATGTTACCGGTGGAGTTGCTGACTGATCTTTCGAGCCACGACGAACGCGGGATATCATGGACTCGAGCACGGTCGTTCCGGGCGAGAGTGATCTCGCCGCAGCAGTTTGAGCTTCATCAGGGGGCGCGCTGGGGGTGTGGGGTGGCGGGGTTGATGGTTGTGTTGGCGTTGGTGTGGTTGGGTTTGAGGCACGAGGTGGAGCTTGAGGCGGTGGAGGGTCGGCAGCGGGTGAAGGTGGCGGAGCGAAGTTTGGTTTTTGGGGTGGCTTGGAAGACGGTGGATTACGACGAGGTCACGGTGATCAGGGTGGTGGGCACGACGAAGACCGGCTATTCTCTTGATTTGAAAGGTCCGGGATGGAGTCGGCAGTTGAAGGGGGCATGGCTGACGGAGATGGATCTGCAAAGGTTGGAGCAAGAGGCGAGTTCGTTTTTTGTGGGAGAAGGGAAGGCGCAAGTGCTCCGCTTTCCCGCGCCGCAGAGTTTGTCTTGGGTGCTGATGGTAGTCGCAGTGGCTTTGGTGGTGGCCATGCGACCGGCGCGGACGTGTGTCGATGGAGTGCGGCGGGAGATCGAGGTGAGGGACTGGGCGGGGCTGCAGCGGGAGAACATTCCAGCGGCGCGGGTAGTCCTGGTGAGTATCGAGGATGGAGATCCGGCGGGGTGGAGGGCACGATTGCACCTGCCGGAGCGGTGGCTGATAGTGGCGCATCTCCAGCCGGGTGGGGAGCGGATGCTGGCTAGCGTGGCGGATCGCGAGACAGCGGCGCAGTGGGCGGCCCGAGTGAGCCTGATGTTCGATCAGGGACGTCTAGCGGGGGTGAGTGCGGGGGAGTTTCGGTTGTGGGATCGGGAGGGCTCTCTTTGAGAAGCGGTCTAGGGAGCGCGGTCGATGAGGTTTTCTTTGACGATGCTGGGGGTGGCGGTTTTGACGTTGATCCAGGAGGCTTTTTTGTCGAGCTTGCGGCCGCAGTCGGTGAGGGTGTTGGAGCTGATGAGGAGGTTGCTGCAATGGCCCTGGGTCCAGATGGCGGCGGTGGAGAGGCCGGAGAAGGAGTTGCCGGTGATGTTGATGTGGCGGGCGCCTTCGAGGAAGATGCCGGTGCCTTCGTCGATGGACATGGGGGTTTTGCCTTCTGCGGGGCGTTTGTCCTGGCCGTCGCCGATGTACGTGTTGCAGAAGGTGTTTGAGGAGATGGTGTGGCGGCCTGAGCCGGGGCCGATGCGGACGCTGAACTGGTGGGCGATGGTGAAGGTGTTGGCGGCGATGTTGCAGCCGTGGGCGTCGCGGAGGTCGATGCCGCCCTGGAGGTGGTGGGCGATGACGTTGGAGGAGAGGGTGATGCCGTAGCAGTCGCGGTCGAGGATGAGGGCGGTGCCATTGCATTCTTCGATCATGTTGCCGGAGACGACGGAGCCGTAGGTGTTTTCGATGATGATGCCGTGGCGGAGGTGGTCGTCGATGTTGTTGCCGGTGGCGCAGAGGTTGAAGGAGTCGGCGCAGTGGAGGGCGTCCTGGTTTTCTTCGAAGTGGTTGGCGGAGACGATGATGTCGTGGCAGTCGAAGAGGCGGAGGCCGCAGTCCTTGTTGTAGGTGAGGATGGTGTCGGCGATGCGGGGGTCTTCGAAGCAGGAGAGGAGGTGGATGCCGTTGCCGCCGTGGTGGTCGATGGAGAGGCCGTGGAGGTAGATTTCCTGGACGAACTCGGCGCGGAGGCCGTCGCCGCTTTTTTCGTTGCCGCTGATGCGGAGGTCGGCGAGTTGGACACGCCAGAGGCGGGCTTTGGGGTCGGCGGCGAGGGCGGCGTCGGAGGGTTTGAGTAGGAGGGCGGGCTGGCCTTCAGTGTTGGTGTTGAGGATGTGGGTGGCGGGGCCGGAGCCTTCGATGCGGGTTTCGGGGGTGTGGATGCGGAGCGGGGCGTTGATTTTGTAGAGGCAGGGGGGGATGCGGACGATGCCGCCGGAGGGTGGAAGGGCGTCGAGGGCGGCTTGGAGGGTGGGGTGGTCCGCGGCGTTGACGGTGACGGGTGGGGGGGAATCCTGGGCGAGGAGGGGCAGGGATGCCACGAGCGAGAGAAGGAGGAAGCGGAGAATCATGGTGAATTGGGGGGCGGGCGATTGTGGGCGGGGATGGACGTTAAAATAAAGATAGAGGCTAGAATGCTCAAACGAGGTGAAATTCTGCCGTTTCACTTCTTTCGTGACAAAATTGATCCGACATCCTAGATTCGCTCTCCCAACTCATTGAAAATGCGTCCGAAAATCCCAACTCACCCGGTTTTGAACGGGCTTACCACTTCATTTTCGAAGCATCAGGTTTCGCAAAAAGGCAGTCGTAGTCGAGGCGGCGTTTTGGTGATGTCCCTGAGTTTGATGCTTGGCCTTGGAGAGCATTTTGCGCTGGGGCAGGCTCCGCAACCGGCGGCACCAGCGGCGCCAGCGGCCGGATCCGGGGGATCCTTGAACATGGAGCAGGAGGTGGAGTCGCTTTACAATGAGGCGTTCAACCTGTTTCAGGAGGGCAAGTATCAGGAGGCGATCGCCAAGATTACGACCTTGAAGGGTAAGGTTTCCCGGCCGTTTGAGAAGGTGGTGTTTGTGGAGGGGGCGTGTTACTTCAATTTGAACGACTTTCCCAAAGCGATCAGCGCGTTGGAGTTGTATGTGACGACTTTTCCGGACGGGGAGAGTTTGAATGCGGTGAGGATGGCCTTGGGGCGGGCGTATCTGGGAAACAAGGAGCCGGATAAGGGCATTGAGATCCTGCGGAAGGTGGCGGCTGAGGCGCCGGAGTTCATGGCGGAGGCGGGAGTGGTGATTGCCGAGCAACTGAGGTCGACGGACAAGGTTGACGAGGCTTTGCAGATTTTGGAGAAGGTGCTGGCAGGGGGCATTCAAAGTCCTTCAGCGATTCAAGCGGCCATGCTGGCTGCTGATATCTTGGTGGCGAAGGGCGAAGGAGAGAAGGCCTCTGAGATGATGGAAAAGGTGCGCGGCGTGGCGGGTGGCGGGGAGAATGTCGCGCAGATGAACAACATTAGTCTGAAGCTGGGCGACCAGATGTTGGAGAAAAAGAGCTTCAAGGAAGCGCTGGGTGCTTACCAGATGGTGCGTCGGCAGAGTGAGATCACCCGGTTGCAGAAGGACCGTCTGGCAGCGATTGAGAAGTCGCTGGCGAACCCTGGGAAGGGTCCGATTCCTGGAAGCAAAGAGGAACTCACGGCGCGGTTGGAGAATGAGAAGAAGCTGCTGGAGGAGATCGAGAAGCGTCCTGATTACGACGCGTCTTTGTACTATCGGTTGGGGCGCTGTTACTTTGAGATGGGCCGGTTCTGGGAGTCCTTGCTGGCTTTTGATGTGATTGTCAGTGAATTCAAGACCTTTCCGCAGAGGGATCGGGCTTTGTTCGGCATGATCATCGCCAACGGGCAATTGAAGCGGGTGGCTCAGGCTCGGGCGTTGTGCGAGACCTACATTTCGGATTTTCCGGATGGGGCGAATTTGGGTGAGGTTTCGGAGATGTACGGGATGCTGGCTTACAACGGTGGGGACTTGGCGGGAGCGGAACAGTCTTTTGACAAGGCGCTGGGATTCCCGAAGGCGGACAAGGAGCGGTTGCTGTTTTTGCGGGCGTCGGTGTTGTTTGAAATGCAGCGGTTTGAAGATGCGCGCACGTGTTTGGAACTGTTGTTGAATGCCAACGCTCAGTCTGCTTACAAGGATGATGCGCAGTATCGGATTGCGTTGAGTTACTTTTATCAGAACGACTTCAAGAGTGTGACGAAGGCGTTGAGGACGTACATCGAAGAAAATCCGAAGGGGCAGTACGTCATTGATGCCAAGTATCGGTTGGCGTTCATCAAGTTTCAGGGGCGGGAAGTGGAAGAGGCGATGAAGGATTTGGAGAAGCTGGTGGAAGAGGCGCCGAATGATCAGAACATTGGGCAAGTTTACAGTTTGCTGGGTGATGGGTACAATCAGAGGCAGGATTTCCCGAAGGCGTTGGAGGCCTTTGCCAATGCGGTGGCCAAAGCCAAGACGGACGATGTGTTGAACTACGCGATGGACAACGCGACGGACCTGTATGCCTCGGAAAACAAATGGAAAGAGCTGGCCGACATGTGGCAGTCTTACTATGAGAAACACAAGGACAATGAGGATCAGGCGCTGAAGGCGATTTCATGGATCAGCCGGGCGCGGGTGCGGGAGAACAAGCCCGAGGAAGCGATCAAGTTGCTGGCTGAAGCCATCAAACCGAAGATCCCGAATGGAGCGAATCAGCAGGTGGAGGTGTTAATCCAGCAGTTGTGCGGGTTGATGGCGCCGAAGCGTCGCAAAAAGGCGGACGGCACGTATGACGGGCCAACTTTTGAGGAGAAGGAAAAGGAGTTGGAAGCCCTGATTACGCC
>JAIYDW010000027.1 GCA_027487315.1 Verrucomicrobiaceae bacterium
CCGTGCTCCACATCGAGATTCGCCGACACCGCCTTCCCCTCTCGAATCGATTGCAACCAGTTGTCCATGTGACTCGCCCCACCACTCGTGCTGAACTTCTTCACCGACTTCCCATCCTTGTCATACGCCCGCGCCTCCGCCAGCCAACCGCCCTCACAGTGCACCACATTCCCAATCCGGATGTCCTTGTACACCGGCTCCAACTTCCAGTTCATCTCCTTCAAAGGCAGACCCCGATTATCAAACAACAACGGCACCGGGTCATAATCAAACAACGCCAGCTGATTGTTCGGCGTCTGCCCATCATCCTGATAGCCCCATCGCCCGCCCACACTGATCACACGCTTCGGCAGCTTCGGTTGCTCAATTGCCCAACGCGCCACATCCAACTGATGCGGCCCCTGGTTCCCAATGTCTCCATTCCCGTAATCCCATTGCCAGTGCCAGTCATAATGCAACTTCTCCCGCATCAACGGCACCACCTCACGACACGCACTCCACAAATCATAGTCGATGTAGCTCGCCACCTTCTTCGGTCCCGTCACCTTCCCAATGCTCTCCCGACTCTTGTAGTTCAGCCCGCGTGAAAGCGTCACCTTCCCCAAGTGACCCTCCTTCAACCACGCAAACGCCTCCGCTTTTCCCTCGTCCGAACGCAACTGCATCCCATGCGTCACGATCAAATTCGGACGCTTCCTCGCCGCCTCCACCAACTTGCGTCCTTCCACAAGGTTATGACTCACCGGCTTCTCCACATACACATGCTTGCCCGCCGCAATCGCATGCATCGCAATCAAAGTGTGACTGTGGTTCGGCGTCGCAATGATCACCCCATCCAACTCCTTGTCCTGCACAAACTCCCGATAATCCTTGTACACTACCGGCTTCACCTTCTCCCCCTCAAACTCCTTCAACCCAATGTCGATCGTCCGCTGATCCACATCACACAGTGCCACAATCCGCGCCCCCCTCTTCCCCACCAGATCCTTGATGTGATGCAACCCCTTCCCGTGAAACCCGCAAATCCCCACCCGCACATCCGTCATCGGCGACCCCGCCCAATCACATCCCCCCGCCAGCAATCCAGCCCCCCCCAACGCAAAACTCCGCCCCAAAAACGCCCGCCTCCTCATTTCACCTCACCTCCCGAGAACGCCTCAAACACCGCCTTCAACTTCGCTTGATCCGGCTCTCCAGCCTCAATCAAAACGCGATACTTCAGCGTCACACTCTCGCCAGCCTTCAGCGTGTAGTTCCCCGCTGTCTTGTCTTCCAGCTTCTCAAAATCATGCTTCCCAAACGGATTCGCCGCAAACAATCCGTAAGCCCTCGCATGCCACCACGTCGGATGGCTCAAATTGCTCGGATGATCAAAAATCGTCACCGCCACCTTCTCCCCCTTGGCGTCCGGTCCGAACGCCGAAACCCACTCCGCCTTCTTCCCCCACACCGCTCCATCCTTCTTCCCCTTACTGCTCACGAGATGCCCCTGCGCCCCCTCCCCCTCGATGCTCAAACTCGGGCTCATCCGCAGCGCAAACGTCCCCTCTTTCGTGTCCCCAAACACCACCTCCCCCTGACTCGCCTTCAGCGTGATCGCAAAGTCCACCTGCCGACTCCCCACCTCAAGCGCCACCACCTCCACTCGCCTCGAATCCTCCAACATCTTCTCCCCCTTCGCCGAGATCCAAACCGTGTTCGCCAAAAACGATACCTTCCCCTCTCCCATCTCCACCCCGCTCACCCCCAGGTGCACCTGCTTGCCATGCTCCTCCCCATCCGCCCAAAAATCCACCCCGTTCACCGCCCCATGCGCAAACCAAAACGACCGGTGATGCGGATGATCCTCCGCCCCACCCTTCTCCATCGGATACGGCCTCGTCAAATTCGCCCCTGATGGCCCAACCAACGGATACAAATACGGCCGCTGCGCTCCCCTCCCCACATACTCCGTGAACACCTTCCCATCGATCTTCACCCGAATCCCCCCGTCCGTCAGCTCCGCCGTCACCTCGCCAGCACTCGCGCTCGTTTCAGCCAGCGCCAAAACGACTCCCATCATCATCCCCATCAATCGGTTTCTCATCCCCCCGATATACTCCCTCCTCCCCCCCGCACGCCACCAAAAAACCCATCCCCACCTCCCATTGCTCCATCTCAAACCCAAAAATCCCCAAATTCCTCCTTCTCACCTCGACACTCCGCCCATTTTCCGATACCTTGTCATGACATTGTGATGGCAGAAACACCCCATGAATCAAAGCCCCGCACGCGCCTCCGACGTCGTAAAAACGGCGTCGCACTGGTCGTCGTGCTCGGTGCCATGGCCCTAATCGCCTTCCTCGTCCTCACCATCCTCACCCTCAATCGCGCCGAACAACGCGCCGCCACCAACAGCGCCGAACTCACCGACGTCCGCAACCTCGCCGACCTCCCCGCCCAAGTCGTCATCTCCCAGATCCGCCGCGCCACTCAAAACCTCGGCACCTTCTTCAACTGGACCTCCCAGCCCGGCCTCATCCGCGTCTTCAACGTCGAGAACAGCTCCGATCCTGACGCCGCCCCCACCATCCAGCAATTCCGTTACCCCCTCTACTCCACCCAGACCCTCTACGCCTCAGGTCCTCCCGACTTCGCCGCCGAAGCCACCGAACTCGCCCAGTGGACCAACTCAAAAGCCCTCTACGTCGACCTCAACGAACCCATCGAAATCCGCCAGGACCTCACCACCGGCGCCCCCATCCCCACCGCCAATCCCGGCACCCTCGTCTACCCCATTCTCGACCCCGCCGCCTTCGAACGCGTCGGCGACAACGGCGAATCCCGCGTTCAGGGCCTCGCCATCAACGGCACCGCTCCCGCCACCAGCCCGCGTCATCTCATGCCCATGCCCGTCCGCTGGCTCTACGTCCTCAGCACCGGCAAAATCCTCTCCCCCCTGCCTGGCGGTGACCTCTCCATCGCCCGCTTCGACATGGCCGAGTTCCGTCCCCAAGGCAACGAACCCGCCCCCAGAATCATCGGCCGCATCGCCTTCTGGACCGATGACGAAAGCTGCAAAATCAACCTCAACACCGCCTCCGAACCCGCCCCCTGGCATCCCCCCATGACCGTCTCCGAACGCGACCGATGGGCGGCCGATACCCAACCCGTTCGCGGTGAAACCCATCGCCTCTCCGGCCACCCCGCCTACACCGCCCTCAGTCCCGTCTTCCGCAGCCTCGGCGGATTGGCCAGCCCCGCTCCAGCCATGCAACCCCAACCCCAACCCCCGACCGGACAGGGCAATGGCGTCTCAACCTTCAAAGACTACCTCACTGCCTACCACAGCCTCCTCCCGCAAACCCCAAAAAAGGATACCGGCTCCGTTCACGGCACCGAACTCGTTCTCAGCAACACCACTCCTCCGCCCCTGCGCTCCCCCGCCCTCTGGTCAAACGTCGACGAATTCCTCTTCGACTCCGGTCAACCCAACGGCACCGGTGCCCTCCGCCAGCGCAACGGCTTCCAATCCGTCACCGGTTATGCCCTCGACGAGGCCGACATCCGCCGCGCTCGCTTCTGCCTCACCACCCACAGCAGCGCCCCCGAGACCAACCCCTTCAATCAACCCAAAATCTCCCTCTGGCCCGTTCAAACCGATCCCGCCCAGCGCACCCGCACCGACCAACTCATGGCCCTCGCAGCCACCATCGGCGGCACTGCCGACACCCGTGCTTACTACGGCATCCAGCGTGACTCCGCCTGGTCCGGCACCGCCACCCCCGGCTCCTCCCACAGCACCAACGCCGACCTCGCCCCCGGCTCCCGCAATCGCCAACTCTTCAACTGGCTCCAAACCAGCACCAGCAACCCCTTCCCCGCCCACCCCGGCTCCTTCGAAGACAAATACGGCCCCCTCAATCGCGACCAGCTCCTCCTCTCCATGTTCGACCTCACCCGTTGGACCTCCAATCCCGGCAACGCTTGGACCGACAACGGCCCCACCTACGACTACCTCGCCCCCTCCTCCGAAGGCACCGCCCCGCCCGAAGGCTCCGGCATGGTCACCCCGCTCATCGCCGACACCGGCGCTGGCCGCACCCTCCGCAGCCCCGGACGCATCCCCACCATCACCGAAGCCGCCATCGTCTTCGTCGCCGTCGACGCCAAAAAAGATCTCAACGGCCAGATCGAAGCAGAAACCGAAGGCCCCTGGATCGGCTACGCCAAAAAAACCACCCACGTCAGAGCCTTCATCGTCCTCGAACCCTACATCACCTCCCCCGGATTCCCCGCCATCAACCCCAACATCAAATACGTCCTCAAAGGTCTCAATGGCGCCTCCACCTCCAATCCCGAAAGCCCCTCCGAAGACATGCCATTCACCATGGCCTCTCATACCCTCAATGGCCGCACCCTCAACTTTGGCGGCGCGCTGGACCAATACGAACTCATCAACCAGGTCACCTTCTCCCCCTCCTTTCCTAACATCACCACCCCCGGCGGCACCGCCCGCCGCTTCGGTGGTGACGCCACCAGCTTCACCGGCCTCACCTCCCTCTTCGTCGAAAGAGACGGCCAACCCAGACGCGCCCTTGCCATCCTCAATCCCACCCAGGAATTCCCCTGGTTCAGCATCCCCATCGACATCTCCACCGCTCTCCCGGAGGAAAACCCAATGCTCAACTACTCCGGAGGCGACCTCGTTCTCGAAATCCGCCACGCCACCACCGATACCTTGCTTCAGGAAATCGCCCTCCCATTCACCCAACTCTCCGGCCAAATCCCGATGCCCCGCCTACCCCTCGAAGACTTCGCTGCCGTTGGCCCCAACGACACCCTTATCCTCAACCGGTTTAACCTCCTGGTCGATCCCGCCAATCCTAACGCCCCCCCCTACCTCCCCCTCATCAAACGCGGCGACGTCGTCCGCGCCGTCACCCTCAACCCCACCGCCCCCCATCGCGGTGACGTCCGCATGCTCGCCTCACGCTATCGCGTCCCCAAAGACTGGTTCACCCCCGCCGCCATCCCTCCAGGTGCCGCCGACGACTACGAAAAACACGGCCTCCGCGAAACCACCTTCGACTCCATCGGCCAAATCGGCTCAACCGGCACCAACATGCTAGGCGCTCAAACCGAAAACCGGCAAATCCCCGCCACCACCGTCGGTTCCCTCTTGCAAAACGGCCCTCCCCTCCCCCCTTTCAACGCCCTCCCCCAGGGCATCACCGCCGCCCTCTCCCGCACAGCCCTCCAAAAGGTCTACAACGAAGCCGAAGCCCGTTACGGCGATTGGGAAACCGGCTCCGGCTCCCTCCCTGACGGCCCCTTCTTCAGCCGTCAGGACCTCACCAACGCCATCTCCCAGGAAGACGCCCGGCGCGGCACTCGTGACAACATCGCCGCCACCTACACCGACGGCGGTGAACTCGCCATCGACGCCGCAGGCCTCAGCCACACCCCCCAACGCCAAGTCTCCTCCGCCTTCATCTTCGGCGCCCTCACTCCCTTCGTCTACGGCATCCCCGACGACCCCAACCCGCCCCCCACCGGCCCCCCAAATCCCGAACCCTGGCGCACCCTCCTATGCTGCCCAAACCCCATCTCTCGCACCTCCTCGGCTAATGCTAAGCCGAATACTTCTGATCACCCTGGCTTCGGAGACCCCGATTTCAAAATCGCTCCCGACCACCTCTGGCTCGAGTTCTTCTGGACCCCCGTCGTCGAACCCCAATTCCTCAGCCCCGCCTTCTCCACCCAGGGCAAAGTCAATCTCAACTGCCAAATGATCCCCTTCACCTGGATCGAACGCACCACCGCCCTCCACGCCGCCTTCAAAGGCGTCCGCATCCCCGCCATCCATCACAGCGCACGCGAAATCTTCAAAGCCCCCTTTGACCCCGCCGCCGCCCCCACAGCCACCGCTCCTGAAATCCTCTACGAAGTCGATGTCGAGAAAACCTTGAAAGCCTTCCGCAACCGCTTCACCGCAGGCCAGGTCTTCTATCACCCCTCCGAAATCTGCGACACCTACCTCTTCCCCCGCCGCATTCCCGGCTTCGAGCAGGACTACTCCCGAGGCCTCACCCCACCCCCGATGGATCCCGCCAATGTCGACTACGAACAACTCAACGAATGGTGGAATGGCAACGACCCCAACGACCCACTCAAACTCGACGCCTTCGAACTCACCGGCGACAACCTCCGCGAATCCCCCTACGCCCAGGTCTACCCCCGCCTCTGCACACGCTCCAACGTCTACAAAGTCCACTACCGCGTCCAGCTCATCTCCAAATCCCGCTCCACTCCCGCCAACCAGTGGAACGTCGAAACCGAAAAAATCACCGCTGAACAACGCGGCGCCGTCACCATCGAACGCTACCTCGATCCGAACGACCCCAACATCCCTGACATGACCAGCAGCACCCTTGCGCTCGACGACTTCTACCGCTACCGCATCCTCACCACGGAACCCTTCACCCCCTGACGTGCATCTCGCACCCTCCATCTCCAGGCATCGCCGCCTCACCTCCGCCTTCTCCTTGGCTGAGGTCCTCTTCGCCATGGCCATCTTCGTCTTCGGCGTCCTCGTCCTCGTCGGCACCCTCCCCAACGGCATGGCCTCCCTGCAAACCGCCCGCCGTCAGGCCGCCGAAGTCCGCATCTTCCAGCACCTCCGCGCCGTCTATCAGGCCGAGCTCGATCGCGCCAGAATTTCCGACATCACCGGCGTCCTCGCCGACCTCTCCCAACCCGCCACCTTCTTCTTCGACGATCGTGGCAACATCGTTCGTAACGGCGGCGGCGGCGTCAATCAAACCGCCTTCGCCGCACAAGCCATCCTCGAACCCGCCTCCATCCTCCCCGGCGAAACCATCGCATCCCCCTTCTCGCGCCGCCTACGAATCGGAGTCACCGAACACTGGCAGAACCTCTCCGCCCTGAACGACCCCCTCCGCCATCGCCAGCGCCTCCTCACCGTCACCCTCACAGGCCCCGCAGGCCAGGGCACCCCCGCGCCCTCTTCCTCCCCGTGATGTCTCCTCCCCCCACAGCTTCGAGAACCCGCCAAACCAGCGCCTTCACACTGATGGAGCTGCTCGTCGCCATGGCCATCCTCGGCATCCTCCTCGTCGCCGTCGTCGTTTCCATCCAGGGCGTCCAAAGCGCCTGGCGCCTCACCCGCTCCGCCGTCCGTGAGAACCTCGAAGGCCGCCGCGCCCTCGAAACCGTCGTCACCAACCTCTCCCGCGCCACCCTCCACCCCCGCTGGGTCCCGAACCTCGACCCCGTCACCAACCCCACCGGCATCCCCACCACCCTCCTCCCCGAGTCCGACCTCCACTTTGTCTCCGGCCCCGCCCGCACCCTTGTTCCAGGGGTCCGCTCCAGCTCAGGCCACTCCGTCTTCTTCCAGGGCCCCTTCGGTTTCCCCGGCAGCAGCCGCACCCTGCAAAACAACAGCGACACGCCCTACTACCAAACCCTCCCCCACACCCTCAGCGCCTGGGGCTACTACGTCGAATTCGGCCAGGACCAAACCGAACTCCCCAACTTCCTCACCTCCTCCCGCCAAGGCCGCCCCGCCCCACCTCGCAAGTTCCGCTTCCGCCTCATGGAGTATCGCCAGCCCGCCCACGAACTCTCCCTCCTCGTCCAGCCCCCCGACTACCCGCGTCCCTTGCAGGCCCTGCAAACCTCAAACAACACCCTCTACGAATGGTTCCAGGCCCCCATCGCCAATAGCCAGCCCGGCGGCTCCGCCTTCAACCGCCGCGTCAGCATCGTCGCCGAAAACATCCTCGCCCTCGTCGTCGTCCCCTACGACCCCCACCTCGTCACCCTCGCCAACGGCGGCTCCAACTCCACCCTGCCCTACCAGCTCGCCCCCGACTACCTCTTCGACTCCCGCCGTCATCAATGGGAGCAAGGTTCTGCCCTCGGCGCCGCCACCCGCCATCAACTCCCTCCCGCCGTCGAAATCGCCATCGTCGCCCTCTCCGAAGACGTCTGGGACAACCTCACCGAAGCCGAAGCCATCCGCCAGGGCGAATCCCTCGTCAGC
The DNA here is from genome assembly GCA_027487315.1 of Verrucomicrobiaceae bacterium. Taxonomy (GTDB): domain Bacteria; phylum Verrucomicrobiota; class Verrucomicrobiia; order Verrucomicrobiales; family Verrucomicrobiaceae; genus JAGRPD01. The sequence goes on from JAIYDW010000027.1 coordinate 8,051, forward strand.
CTCATGTCCGGCCTCTTCCTCACCGCCGCCAACTTTAGCAACGACCTCGAAACCCTCGATCAAGAACTCAACAACCGCCGCCTCGACCACCAGGTCATGACCCAGGTCGTCCTCCTCAATGGCCAGGCCGGCCGCCTCTTCCCCCCCGTCACCGGATCACCCACCCCCTCCACCGCCTCCGCGCCATGATCCCGCGCCCCACCCGCCCCTCATCGCCCCGCAGCACCCACGGATTCTCCGTGATGGAGGTCCTCGTCACCGCCACCATTTTGAGCATCCTCCTCGCCGTCGCCAGCAGCATGGCCGGCTCCTGGCGCTCCCAGCAGGTCCTCGCCGCCGCCACCCGCCTCTCCCAGGACCTCCAGCTCGCCCGCTCCCTCGCTATCAAACGCGGCCAGCCCGTCGAACTCCGCTTCTACTCCAACCAGGACCCCTCCCTCACCACCCCAAACGCCCAGTACAAAACCTGGCAAATCGTCGGCTACGACGCCCGCGAAGAACGCCTCATCAAACTCAGCGAACTCCAGCGCTTCGAATCCACTGTCATCCTCTCACGCTTCCCCATCCTCTCCAGCGTCATCACCAACGAACGCCCCCTCGACCCCACCCGCGACCCCTACCCCACCGCCCTCCAAACCCGCATGAGCGCCATCGAGTTCCGCCCGGACGGCTCCACCACCCTCGATCCAGACCCCTCCCTCACCTGGACCATGACCCTCCTCACCGACGGCTTCGCCGACGAAACCAACAACCTCCCCCCCGACTTCCGCACCCTCATCATCTCCCCCGACAACGGCAGCACCACCGTCTACTAGCCACCCTCCCCATCCCTCCCCCTGAATACTGATCACTGATTACTGATTACCCCCCCCTCACCGCATCAAAGTCACCACAATCGCCCCCGTCATCATCCCCGCCCCCACCAGCCGCCACCCCAGCACCCCGGACTCCGACACCAGCTCGCGATTCCCAAACCAGTGGCCCACCAGCCACACCGCCATCACACTCCACAGACCCCGCGCACTGTAGATCAC
>JAIYDW010000149.1 GCA_027487315.1 Verrucomicrobiaceae bacterium
ACCGGATGATGCCAATTCGCTTATAGCGCAGGCTTGGCACCTTGGATCGTGTTCGTTTTCCCACCCCGGCGGATGTCCGTGGTCTTTGTAAGTTTCGCTCATGGCATATCCTTTCCGTTCACTCCCCCACCACCCCCGCCATCGCCGTCATCCCCTCCAACGGATCCACCGCCCCATCGCTCTCGATGCACAGCATCAGCATCAGCGCCCACCGGATCGCCCCCCGCTGCCCCATATCCCCCTGCACCCGCTCCCACAGCGCATCATACCCCCGGCACCCCGTCCACGCCTCCGCCGCCCCCGCATCCACATCCGACGCCGCATGCACCAGGTGCGGCAGCAGCAGCTCCCACACCCCCGTCGTCATCGCCGCCGCCGGCCGCAGCGTGATCCGCTCCATGATCCCCCCCAAAATCACCTTCATCCGCACCCCCATCTCATCTTCATATTCCGCCTCCTCATCCACCGCCACCTTCACCCCACCCCCATCCCCCAAATCCGCCCCGATCACCTCCACCGCACCCTCATCCTCATCACCGGCCTCCCGCTCACCCAATCCGCAATCCGCATTCCGCAATCCGCAATTCTGAGCCTCCGCCATGATGAGCAGCTTTTTATTCACCAGCCGCACCATCTCATCCTTATGGAGCGGCGCCGCCACGATCTGCACCGGCACCCCCACCGCCTTCGCCCGCTCCTCCCAGGAAAGCCGCACATCCCCCCGCACCGGAAACCCATCCGCAAATTCAAAATCCCCCCACGGCTGCCCACTCTCCCCCTGCACAAACGTCCCCTTCCCCTCCCACGGCACCACCTCATACCCATCCGCCATAGGAAACTTCCGCTTCAACCCCGGCACCTTCCCCTCCCACTCCTTCCGCCACTTATTCGGCATCACATAAGTCGCCTGGATGAAAGCCTTCGCCTGCCCGTGACTCATCACATCCCCCGTCACCTGATCCTTCAAAACCAGCTGCGTCACCTTCCGTCTGTCCTCCCCCTCCACCTCCAGCAAAAGCTCCGCCGTATTCACCGAAAGCACCCCCTTCGCCAGCGCCACCTTCGCCGCACTCGGCAGCCCCGCCTCCAAATCCAGCCAAAGCTGCACCCGCTCCACCTTCACCCCCATCGCCGGTGCCAGCTCCGCCGCCGTCATCCCCAGCGCCACCCCACCCCGCGCCGCCACACACCGCTCCCAGCTATCCAGCGCATCCGTATGCCCGTGATCTTGCAGCAGATACCGATACGCCGCCGCCTCATCCTCAAACTCCACCACCACCTGATCACACACCTCCCACCCCAAAAGCCGCATCGCATCCAGCCGCCTGTGCCCCTTCAGCACGTAATCCCCATCCACCCGCACCCACACATGGATCGCATCTTGCAGCCCGATCGCCGCCAGCGACTCCGCCAGCACCTCCACCCCCCGATACACCCCCTGCCGCGGATTCTTCTCCCAATCCCTGACCCGCGCCAAACTCCGCCCCCGCACCAAAGTCCCCACCGTCTTAGTCTCATTCATCGTCGTCGTCATAGTCATACTCATGTTAGAAATCAGTTAGAAAATCAAAGCAGCGCCAGCTGCGCCCGTGCATTCCTCAAATTCATCGCCGCCTGCTTGAAATAGCTCTCCTTCAGCTCACTCCCCACAAAACGCCGCCCCAGCTCCAGCGCCCCCACCCCCTCACTCCCGATCCCCGTAAAAGGCGAATACACCAGATCCCCCTCATTCGTCCACAGCTCGATCGCCCGCTCGATCACATCCAACTGCAAAGGGCAGATATGCCGCTCATCCGCCTCATCCCGCGCCCCATCCTTATTCAGCACCCGCCCCTGATCCACCGTCATCCACACCGGACTCGCCACCTCCTGCCACCAGTCCACCGGATACCGCGTCACATCCTTCGTCACTGGCCTCGGATTCTCCCCCGGCTTGCGAAACACCAGCAGATAATCCGCACACCCCACCCGCGAATCACAGCTATCCGCCTTCAGCGTCTTATACAGCAGCCCATGTGCCTTCGTCCGCTGCATCTCCGTCACCGGACTCTTCCAAATGCAGATCCGCGAATGAAACAAAAAACCCCGTCTCCAAAACGCCCGAATAATCTCCCCGCTAAAATCCTGAAACTCGATCCGCCCATGCTTCCACTTCGTGCTCAGCAGATCCACACAATGCACCGCCACCTCACGCCCTGGCACCATCACCCGCGCCATCTCATCGATCAAAAGCTCAAAATGCCCCGTGAACTCCTCCAGACTCGCGCAGTTCCCCATATCCTGCGGATCATCCGAATACGTAAACAGATCCGCAAACGGCGGGGAAAACACCGCAAAATCCACCGACTCATCCGCCATCCCCCGCGCCACCCGCACACAATCCCCGTGATGCAATACCCACCCATCACCCGTCAAAGTATCAATGTCTGTTTTCATCGTCTTCTTCATCTTGTTCTCTGATTTGAAAGCCTCCGCCGCCAGCCGCATCCGCGACTGCATCTCCGCATGCTGATCCATCTTTCGCCGGATCGTCTGCAAAATCGCCCCCTCCGTCCGCGCCTGCACAATGTAAGCATTCACCTCCCGCACCTGGCCGAATCGATAGCTCCTCCGCAGCGCCTGATAAAAATCCTCAAAGGAATACGACAGCCCCACAAACGCCACATTCCGGCAATGCTGCCAGTTCATCCCAAAACCACAAATGGATGGCTTACTGATCATCACCCGGCATCTCCCCTCACTGAAAGCCCGCAGCTTCAACTCCTTATGCTCCGGCCTGTCCGACCCACGCACCTCCACCGCCGCAGGAATCCGCAGCACCAGCTCATCCGCCTCCACATTCGTATTGCACCACACCAGCCAAGCCTCATCAGATCCATTCACCAGCTCCGCCACCGCCTCCGCCCGCGCCGCCGCCGTCTCCCTCAGCTCCCGGTGCATCGTCGTCGCAGAAAGCGTCGCATGCTTGAAAAGCTCATCACTGCCCACCGGCGCAGACTCATCCACCTCCACCCACACCGTCTCCATGTTCAGCGTCGGCAGCACATACCCCGCATCCTCAAACCCAATATCGGACGGCTTACCCACACACGCCGCCCAGCTCGCCACCCACTCCCAAAAATCCGCCTCCGCATGCCGCTTCAGCCGCCAATCCCCCGTATTAAAGGTATCGTTCACAAAGAACGTCGCCAGCATCTGCGCAGGACTGCACACCCCCAGAAAATCCGCATGCTGCCCGAACTCCGTGTAATCATTCGGCGAAGGCGTCGCCGTGCAGCACAGCCGATAGGGCGTCTCTGAAAACCGCGCCGTCAGCTTCCGCCGCGTCTTCCCCGTGAAATTCTTCAGAATCGAACTCTCATCCACCACCACCCCCTCAAACCGCACCTCATCGAACAAATCCAGCTTCTCATAATTCGTGATATTGATCCCCGGCCCCACCTCCTCCGGCTGCCGCACCACCCGCGCATCGATCCCAAACCGCCTCGCCTCCTCCAGCGTCTGCGCCGCCACCGCCAGCGGCGTCAGAATGATCACCGCCCCGCCCGAATGCACAGCCACCTGCCGCGCCCATTCCAGTTGTTGCAGCGTCTTCCCCAGCCCGCACTCCTCAAACAGCGCCGCCCGCCCCTTTCGGATCGCCCACCGCGTCACATGCTCCTGAAACGGAAACAACGGCGCCACCACCACCCCAGGCTCAAAACCCGCATCGATCGCCTTCCGCGTCTTAGCCGCCACAAACTCATCATAATCCAAAAGTGCACTCATAAAAAAAATCCCGTTAATCCTTCAAAATCCTGTTAATCCTGTCTCAAAAAACCCTCACTCCACCCCCAACCGCCGCCGCTCCGCCGCCTCATGCAGCGCATCCAGCCGCATCCGCAGCTGCCCTGGACTCAACCCCCGAAACTCCGCCTTCACCGGCACCGGCTCCGCCCGCACCCGGATCCGCCCCACCATCTCATACACCTCATCCGTCAGCACCCGCACCTCCTCCCGCACCCGCACCGCCTCCTCATCCTCCTCCTCATGCTCCACCTTGGCCCCACCCTTCCTGTTATGATTCCCACGCTGCACCACCTCATAACTCACCCGCGCAGACCGCGCCTTTTGAAACCACAGCACCGCCGGCTCCCGCATCGTCAGCCTCATCCCGCACTTATCCATATCCGCCTGAATCTTCATCATCGCCGCACAGATCGCCGAACGCTTATTCGTCGCCCGCAGCCCCCACAGCAGACCGATGCTCTCCATGCACGGCAGCGCCTCCCGCACCACCGGCCCCCGCTCCAGCATGTAGGCCAGAAGCGAAACCCGCCGCCCCAGCTCCATCAGCCCACCCGCATCCCCCTTCACCAGCTCCCCCACCCGCCACCTATCCACCATCTCCACCTCCGCCGCCCCCGCAAGATCCAGCCCACAGCACCCACCCACCAAAGCCCGATCCCCCCTACTCAGCCTCACCCCCGCCAAACCAAGGCCCGGACACAGCACCCCCAGCATCCACCACATCCGCGCCCCCATCACCACCAGCCCGGGCCTGCCCCCCACCGCATTGCACAACAGCAGAGAAAGCAAACTCAACCGCGCCGGACTCACATCCACCCCCAGCACCCCCTCCTCCTCACGCATCAACTCATCCACCGGCGTCTCATCGACGACCGCCGCCCACATCCCATCCACCCAAGCCCCACTCATCATACCCCCACCTCCTCTAGAAGCGATCTATCACCCACCCGCAGCAACCCCCGCCGCATCGCCGCCAGCTCCACCGCCTCCACCCGCCGCAGCTCCTCAAATCGGCCCCGAAGCCACCCCAAATGCAGCCGCAACCGCGCCACCGCATCCTCAGCCTCATCATCCAGCTCAGTCACCAAAGCCAGCTCCTCCGCCATCCGCTCCACCGTCGCCAGCATCTCCCTCTTCATCTCCCCCACGTTCGTGACTTCGTGTCTTCGTGTGACCAAAGAACTCACAGCCCACCCCCTTCCCACCCACACCCGTTCAAATTCGCCTCACGCTCCCGCCGCTCATACAAATCCCGGATCGACTCAAACCGATCCACAAACAACGTCTCATCCCCCAGCACCGCCTCACACATCTCAATCTCCGCCCCCGCCAGCCCCCCATGATCCGGCAGCACACGCGCCCGCACCCTCGCCTCCAGCAACATCCCAGGCAAAGGCGAAACCGCCACCCCATCCTCATTCAAAAGAAAACTTGTAGTCATACTCATAAAAAAAATCCGTTAAATCCCGTCTCAAAAACTCCCTCCGTGCCCTCCGCGTCCTCCGTGCGAACCCCCACCCGGATACTGCCCACTAGCCACCCTCGAACTCACATCCTCCACATCCGCCCACCGATAAAACACCGAATCCCGCCCCCGCCCCGTCTTCCGCACACACGGCCGCAGCCACCCAAACTTCACCGCATCCTCAAAGACCCCACGCTTCAAATAAGTGATCGCCTCACTTTGCGACATATGGTGAGACATCGGCACCCTGGACACCCGCGCACTCACAGCCCGCCCCCCTTCTCCATATTGTTCAACCGCATCAGCCCCACCTCAAGCGCCTTCAAAGTCTTCAAAGTCGGCAGCTTCCCCGCCCTGAAATCCTTCACCGCCTGATCACTCAACCCCGAAGCCCTCGTCAAATCCACCATCCACAGCCTCCTCAACATTCTCCCCTTCTCAAACCGCCCCCAGGCCACCCGCACCCGCCCCAACGTCGCCTCCACCACCTCCACATGCGCCCGCAGCACCGGCAGCGCCCCCCGCACCCACCCCACCATCTCCATCGTCCACGCCATCCCCCGCTCCAGCCCATTCAAAAACACCCCCTCAGTCCCACCCATCTTCCGCACCGCCCCAATCATCATCGACCTCGGCGAATCCATCCGATTCATCCTCTTCGAAAGCGCCTTGTATTCCGCCACCAGCCCCGCCTGCTCCTCACAAATCTCCCGCCCAGGCCGCCCACCCGCCCCACGCATCGCCCGCCCAAACCCCTCCGCCAAAACAGACCCCACCCGCCCAAACGGTACCGCCCGCACCACCCGCAGCTTCTTCTTCCCCCGCCGCACCCGCGCCTCCAAAATCGCCCGCGCCTTCCGCACCTTCCCCTCCGCCCCCAACTGCCACCCCCCATCCACGATCGGCACCGAAACCTCCACCGGCAGCTCCCCCAAAATCTCCACCTCCAGCTTCACCTCCTCCAGCTTCAGCAACCCCCGCCGAAACAGCGCAAAATTCACCTTCTTCTCATCCTCATTGCACCCCGGCATATCCCGCCACCGATACCCATTAAAAGACATCTCCCACGGCCTCAAAACAGCAGCAGCCTCACACATACTCACATCACCCCCCCTTCCATCTTCACCGGATCCTGATTCAACCCACCCTCCACCCGCCCCACCCATCCGCCATCCCCGCGACTCACCACCCGCATCATCGGCCTCGGCGTAATCCGCCCTAGCCCCTCCTCTCTGCCACGCGCCCGCCCCGCATCATAAGCCTCATCAATCGCCCGCCTCACCGACCCCGCATCCCCGCCCCCCCGTCTCCGCCTCGGCCTCATCGGCCGCAGCACAAACGCCAAAACAATCGCCAAACAAAGCACCGCCCCCGTCACCATCCCACCCAAAAAAAGCTCACTGTTAGAATAAAGAGTCATAATATTAAAATCCCGTTAATCCTGAAATCCTGTAAATCCTGTCTCCAAAGCAGCCACCTCCGCCTTCAGCATCCGCCCCCACATCGGCGTCCCACTCACAGCCGCCAGCCACGCCACCTCCGGCGTCACCTCACGCACCCGCACCATCTCCACCGGCACCGTCGGCAGCAGTTCAAACACCCGCCGCACCTTCCGCTCCGCCTCCATCGCCGCCACCCAATCCACCTCCGCCCGCACCAACACCATCACCGTGTAGCAATACAAAGCCGACTCAAACCCCATCAACACCTCAAAGCACCTCATCACGCGCCCCTCCCTTCCATCATCGGCCTCACCCGCCCCGCCGAAACCTCCTCCACCCACGCCGCAGACGCCCCCACCATCATCATCCCTCCGTGTCCCTCCGCGCCCTCCGTGCGCAACCTCACCTCCCCCGCAATCGCCCCACTACACATCGCCGGCATCCCTCGCGACTGCTCGCCAGCCCCATCACATCTTCTCAAACTGGTTGTTTCATTGATCATTAGCGTTGTCCTCCGCTTGGTTTTTTTTGTTTTGGTTGTTCCCTGAAAATCATCCCGACATCTCCACCGGCTCCTGCATCGTCAAAATCTCCAATCTCCCAGATCGTCTCACCTCCATCACGATTCTCAGAAGCCCCTGCCGCGCCAAATCCGCCGCACTCAACCGCGTCGAATTTTCCACCTCAGTCAGCGCCTCCGCCAACTCTTCATCCAGTTTCGTGTGAACCGATCTCATGTTGGCATTGTTGGCAGAGTTGAAAATGATTGCAACAACTTTTTGTTGGCAAAGTCAACTTTTTGATACAGGCTCCCAAATGAAGAACGGACGCAACCTCGGCCTACGGCTCGACCCCACCACCAGCGCACAGCTCGACGCCTTTGAAGCGCAAACCAAAATCCAAGGCGCCACCCTCGCCCGCGCCGCCCTGGAAGCCGCCCTGGAAGCCTACGCCAAACAAGGCTCCATCGCCTTCCCCCTCCACGTCGTCACCGCCAAAACGCAAAGCGACCACACCAGCACCACCCACGCCGACGGCCTCGCCGCAGACATCGCCCACCTCACCCGCCAAAAAGCCCACCTCAACGAACCCGAAAGCCAATACAAAGCCGCCACCGGGAGCAAAAAGAAAGCGAGTTAGAAAAAACCTCGCTAAAGGAAACCTGTTTTCTAAACGTGCGCTCGTATCTTAGGAAAAACATCATAAGCGGACCTTGGAAGCTGAAGCCTTGACTTCAATGGTAAAGTAAACGCCATGAAATCACTCCTCATGTTTTTGATCGCCATCGTCCTCCTCATCATCGGCGCAAACATCCTCGTCAACACCGACACCGCGCACAGCTTCACCGCCGGCACAACCACCATCGCCCTCGGCCTTCTCACCTTCCTCATCGGCACCATCATCAACCATCAGGAGCACACCCGCCGCAAATAAGCAGCGTCCCAAATCCATTCGCGCCAAAGCCCCTCAAAGCCGCCCCGCATTCCGCGCCTGGCTATCCCGGATCCGCTCCCGCTCCGCCTGCTCCCGCATCAGCTTCTCGATGCGCCGCGCCTTATCATTGATCGCAAACACCGCGAACGGCACAATGATCCAAAGAATCGCAATCACCGCCCCCACCACCCAAAGAAACACCATCAGCCCCTCAGAAAACAGTTGCGGTTCATTCATACAGCAGCTTGCCCAAAGTCAAAAAACAATCAAGCTCAAACCATGCGCGACATCCTCCTCTTACTCCTCATCTGGCTCCTCGGCCTCCTCCTCCACCCCAAAATCCGCCCTCGCCTATTCCACCCAAAACGCCCCAAAACCCGCCGCCAAACACCCCCCATTAGCAGACCCCACCCCAGCAGACCCAAAGCCCAAACCCAATCCCCAAAACCCCCCCAGCGCCCCCACCCCATTCATGGGGTGCAAGAGGTCGTGAGTTCGAATCTCGCCGGCCCGACCATTTTTTCAGATCCCCTGAAAAACCACCCCTTTTACGCGGGCTCCTTCACCAGCCCGCCCTCGTGCATCCGCCAAACCTCATCCATCCGGGCCGCCTGCTCAGGATGATGCGTCACCATCACGAGGCTCAAATTCAGCGCCTGCCTCAACTCCAGTAGCAACTCCGTCAGCGCCGTCGCGTTCTTCTCATCCAACGCCCCCGTCGGCTCATCCGCCAAAATCAACCGCGGCTGATTGATCAACGCCCGCACCACCGCCACCCGCTGCCGCTCCCCTCCCGACAGTTTCGATGGCAACCACTGCTGCCTCCCCTCCAATCCCACCCGCACCAGCAAATCTCGCGCACGCTCCACCGCCCCCGCATCCCGCATCTCCTTCGGCAGCGCCAGCGTCGGCAGCAGCACATTCTCCATCACCGTGCATTGCGGCATCAAATGATGCATCTGAAAAATGAAACCCATCTTGCTCCCTCGCAGCAAACTCAACCGCTCCGCCGAACACCCCCGCACCGACTCCCCTTCAAACAACACCTCCCCCGAATCCGGCTCATCCAAAGTCCCTAAAATATTCAGCAACGTGCTCTTCCCGCATCCCGACGGCCCCACGATCGCCACCGAACTCCCCTCTCCAATCTGCCACGTCACATCCCGCAGCACCGGCACCTCCACCGCCCCACCGGGCTCCCGATAGGTTTTTGAAACATGCTTCAATTCGACAAGTGCCATAGCGCTCTCCTTAACCAACGCCAGCCCCGGACGCAACCTTCCTCCATCGGTTCGATTTGAATTCATGCCTCGGCAACGTACCCGCCGCCACCACCCGCACCGGCATCCTCAAAGAAAAAATATCCCGCAGCTTCGCACCCAACCGCTCCACCACCCCCGCATCCGTCCCCTCAGCCAATTCCACCCGCAACGTCAGTTCCGTCATCGCCTCCACCTCCCGCTGCTCCACCTCAAACTCCACCACCTCGGCAAATCCCCGCACCACCTCCTCCACCGCCGCCGGATACACATTCACCCCGCGCACCAAAATCATGTCATCCACCCGACACAAAATCCCACCCTCCAAAAACAAACGCCCATCCACAATCCGCTTCCTCACCAAATCCCCCGTTCGATACCTCAACAACGGACACGCCGCCCGGTCCAGCGTCGTCAACACCAACTCCCCGCACGCCCCCTCCTCGACCTCCTCACCCGTCGCCCGATCCACCACCTCCGCCAAATAAGCCTCCTCAATCACCATCAATCCACCCGGCCGCTTCACCGTCTCATAACTCACCGGCCCCACCTCCGTCATCCCATGATGATCAAACACCCGCGCCCCCCACAGCGCCTCGATCCGACGCCGCACCGCAGGCACACATCCTCCCGGCTCACCCGCCACAATCACCTTCCTCACCGCCAACTCCTCCAACCTCACCCCCGACACCTCGCCAATCTGTTCTCCCAATCGCAAAGCATACGTCGGCGTGCAGCACAACACCGTCGCCTGATACCGCCGCAAACACTCCAGCCTCGCCTGACTCGATAACCCACCACCCGGCAACACCAGGTAATCCCTCGCCGCCGCTTCAAACGCGGTCCAAAAACCCAAAAACGGCCCAAACGAAAACGCAAAAAACACCCGATCCACCCCCGGCACCATCTCCGCCGCCTCATACACCCAGCGCCAGCACTTCAACATCGACTCCCAACTCTCAGGCGTGTCCAACCAAGCCATCGGCTGCCCCGTGCTCGTCCCGCTCGTCTGACAAAATCGCGTGTAACGCTCAACCGCCTCCAGCATCTGCGATCCAAAAGGCGCCCGCTCCAATCGATCCGCCAGCAGCTCCTCCTTCGTTGTAAACCGCACCCGCCTCACAAACGAATCCAAATCCCCAACCTCACCCCACTTCACCCCATCAGCCACCAACCTCCGGGCATAAAACGACTCCGACGCGCCAATCCGCTCCATCAATCCCGCCAGCTTCCCCCACTGCATTTCACGCAGCGCAGTTCGGTCCAGTCGGTTCTCGGCATCCATGCATCCAAGGGGAACGAGGATTCCCCCGGGGTCAATCAAAACGCCGTGTATCCCCGAAGCTCCGCCAGCCGCGCCGCCACATCCGCCTCAGTCACCTCTTGCAGTCGATGCGTACTGAACGCCTCGCACGTGTAACTCGCCAGCACACTCCCGTGCACCACCGCGGTCTTCAAATCCTCAAACGTCGGATCCGTCTTCCCATTCGCCGATAGCCATCCGGCCATCCCTCCCAAAAACGAATCCCCCGCCCCGGTCGGATCAAACACCGAACTCAGCGGATAAGCCGAGCACGAGAAAAACTCCTCCTCCTTCTCACCAAACAAAAAGCTCCCATGCTCACCCCGCTTCACCACCACAAACCGCGGCCCCTTCGCCTGCAACTTCCGACCCGCGTCCACCAAATTCGTCGTCCCCGCAAACTCCTTCGCCTCGCTCTCATTGATCACCAGCAAATCAATCTTCTTCATCACCTCATGCAGACGCTCATTCGCAATCTCAATCCACAAATCCATCGTGTCCGCCGCCACAAACGTCGCCCCGGTGCACTGCTCCAAAGTCTGCAACTGATTGTCCGGACTCATGTTCGCCAGCACCGCAATCTTCGCCTCAGCCGCCGCCCCAAAAATCTTCGGCGCCCAATCCTCCAGCACGTTCAACCCCACCTTGTGAGTCGTCCTCTGGTTCATGTCAGTAAAGTACTCCCCGCTCCAGGTAAACGTCTCCCCAGCCGTGTGCTCAACGCCCTCAATCGAAACCCCCCGGCTCTCCATCATCGCCAAATGCTCAGCCGGAAAATCCTTCCCAATGATCCCCACCAAATGCACCGGCTTCGCGAACACCGCCGCCGCCAGCGACGCATACGATGCCGAGCCACCCAGCAAATTCTCCTGATAAGCCTGCGGCGTTTTGACGTGATCCAAGGCGACGGTTCCAGTGATGACAACGGACATGTTCGGGTAGGGTGGGTTGGCGAGAGTTCAGGGTTGGACCATTTGAAGCCCTTTTGGACCTCAAACAGCGGCGGAGTATCCCGCACCTCGCCCTCCTGTCAATCCCGGAACACCACACTTCGAACCCGCAATCCCCTTGCACCGACACGGCTCCCGATGCACCCTCCCTCGCCGCTTTCCTAAAACCCCACGCTTCTCACTCATCATGTCCTCACCCTCCTGGAACCAGTTCAATCAATCCTTCGTCCGCTACCCAGATCTCGGCTTCTCCATCGACTTCAGCCGCGTCGATCTTCCCTCCGGCTACTTCGATCAAATGACCGGCAAAATCACCGCCGCCGAAGCCGCCATGCGCGCCGTCGAAGCCGGTGAAATCGCCAACCCGGACGAAAATCGCATGGTCGGCCACTACTGGCTGCGCAACTCCTCCCTCGCCCCGGCCGAACTCAAATCCGAAATCGACTCCACCCTCGCCGCCACCCTCCAATTCGCAGCCGATGTTCACGCCGGCCATATCGCCCCCCCAGCAGGCGGCAAATTCACCCGCGTCCTCATCGTCGGCATCGGCGGCTCCGCCCTCGGCCCCCAACTCGTCGCCGAAGCCATCACCCCCGCCAATCCTCCCCTCGATATCTCTTTCCTCGACAACACCGACCCCGACGGCATCGACCGTGTCATCACCAAAATCGGCTCCGAACTCGCCTCCACCCTGACCATCGTAATCTCCAAATCCGGCGGCACCAAAGAAACCCGCAACGGCATGCTCGAAGCCGAAGCCGCTTACCGCGCCGCCGGCCTCGACTTCGCCCGCCACACCGTCGCCGTCACCGGCCTTGGCAGCGATCTCGACAAACACGCCGTCGCCCAGGACTGGCTCGCTCGCTTCCCCATGTGGGACTGGGTCGGTGGCCGCACCTCCATCATGAGCGCCGTCGGCACCCTCGCCGCCGCCCTCCAAGGCGTCGACGTCCCCCAATTCCTCGCCGGTGCCGCCGCCATGGACGAAAAAACCCGCTCCCTCCCCGCCTCCCAAAACGCCGCCATGATCCTCGCCCTCATGTGGTATCACATCGGCCAGGGCAAAGGCGCCAAAGACATGGTTGTCCTCCCCTACAAGGACCGCCTCGTTCTCTTCAGCAAATACCTCCAGCAACTCGTCATGGAGTCCCTCGGCAAAGAACTCGACCTCGACGGCAAAATCGTCAACCAGGGCATCGCCGTCTACGGCAACAAAGGCTCCACCGACCAGCACGCCTATGTCCAGCAACTCCGCGACGGCGTGAACAATTTCTTCGCCACCTTCATCGAAGTCCGCAAAGCCCAGGACACCCCGCCCCTCGAAGTCGAACCCGGCTTCACCAGTGGCGACTTCCTCCAAGGCTTCCTTCGTGGCACCCGCCAGGCCCTCTCAGGCAATGACCGCCAATCCCTCACCCTCAGCATCGCCGAACTCAACGCCTTCTCTCTCGGCATGCTCGTCGGTCTCTTCGAACGCGCCGTCAGCTTCTACGCCTCCCTCGTCAACGTTAACGCCTACCATCAACCCGGCGTCGAAGCTGGCAAAAAAGCCGCCACCGTCTTCCTCAACAACCTCACCGCTGTCCGCGCCGCCCTCCCCTCCGACGACTCCGGCCTCACCGCCGAAGCCATCGCCTCCTCCATCGCCATCGATCCCGAGGACGCCTTCCACATCCTCAATCACCTCACCGCCAACGGCAGCGCCCGCCAAACCCACCTCGGCACCACCCCCGCCGAAGATCGTTTCGCACGAGTTTGATCCACTTCTCAGATCAATCCTCTTGCACCTTTTCCGCCTAACCCCTATCCTGCAAAACGATTGATCACCCGACCGAGTGATAGTTTGAAGCCATGGATGAACGTCTGCCACTTCCTTTCCAAATCGCCTGCCTTATCCTGACGGCACTCTTTGTCTGTGCCTTCAACCTGTCTCGTGAACCCCGGAGCTGGCGCCGCCTCTACCAGTCCACCTTCACCAGCGCGGACCGCATCTCGGTGAACAAAAACAAATCCATCGACGCCAAACTCAAAAAATTTGGTATCCGGATCGCCATGCTCATCCTCATCGTTGATGTCGCCGTCTTCCTGTTCGGCGTCACCGCCCCATCCAGGAAACGACAAAATGAAATGAGCCTTGATGATTGGAATCGGTTCAACGAAATGAAAAGGCTAGAATCCATCTCAGCACCGAGCTTGTAGATCGTGTCTGACAGTTTCATTCCTTGGCCGCTATCCTGATGGGGCCAACACTACTGCTTCGTTCGAAGCGCTTCCAGATAAGCCACCAAATCGCGAATCTCCGCGTCCGTCATGCGCCCGGTCAAGTCCCCCGGCATCACCGTCACCGCGACCCCTTCTCGCTTCTCAATTTCACCATGCCCCCATTCGTAAACCCGGCTCTTCATATCCATGTAACGCCTTCTCTCACCCATCCCAGCCATCTCAAACACCAGATGCGATTCCCCCTCTCCGGTCACAATCGTCCACCCCGAACCCCGTGTCCCCACCTGCAGATTCGGCTGCAACAGACTCTCCAAGACCGATTCCCCGCTCGCCTCTTCACCCTCCCCCACAATCGATAATCCGTCCACGTTGCCCAATCCTTCGGCGTGATGGCAAACCGCGCACCCCCCTCTCACCTGGGACAAAAACACCTGCCTCCCCTGCTCCACATCCGGCTCTCCCTCCAACCGCTCCAAATACCCCTTCCAAGCCGCCAGATTCGAAACCGCGGGCCTCTGCACCGGCACAAAAACTTCTCCCAACACCCTCTTCGCCGCCATTTGATTCTCATTCCCCTCCAAAGCCTTGAGCCTCTTCTGTTGATCAAACGACAACCGCAGCCCCTGCATCCCGGCCAGCACCGCCCCCCGCAACAACTCCCCCGCCGACTCCGCCATCTCCAACAACGGCGGCACATCCTCATCACTCGTCGTCAGATGCGTTAACGCCGCCGCCCGCACCGCCGTGATCTCCCCCGCATCAAAAGCCAACCCACGCAGCATCACCCCCTTCTCGTCCCCGGGCATCTGCCCCAAAAAGTGCGTCATCCACACCCGTCGCTCATCCTCCGACTTCTTCAGCAACCCCAACACCAACTCAGGCGTCACCTCTTCCCGAATCCCCGGAACCACCCTCAAGGCCAGCGCTTGAATCCCCACATCCGCCTTCTCATCGCGAATCAATTCCATCAGCTTCTCCTTCAATCGCTCCCCGGAAAAAACTGCTTCCTCAGGCCGATCAATTCGATCCAAGGCCGTCAATGCCGCCACAAAAACAGCTTCATTCAACTGCGGATCTTCCGAGATGCCTCGCACCAGAAACCGATGCCGCTTGATGCGATGATCCGCCACCCAATGCAAGGCCGGCAAACTCACCTCCGGATCAGCATCCAACAACGATGCCCGCAAAAGCTCATCCACCTCGGTCGGCAAAGAGTTCATGTCCACCCCCTCCCGCTCCGTTCCCAGCCTCGCCGCAAGCAGCAATCCCACCCGCACCCTCGGATCCGGCTGATACCCCACCTCCGCCAGCTTCTTCGCTAAAACACCATCCCGGGATAACCTCCTGATCGCCGCCCGATAAATCACCGGCTTGTCACTGGCCAACCACTCCAGCATCATTTCCTCAGTGGCTGCCGGCCCCTCCAAAATCGTCTCGCACAGGCTAACCACCGGATCCGCAATCCCCACCCACTTCGGCGCTTCCGCCAAAGGACTTGCCTCTTTTTTTCGAATCAACCAAACCGCCCCGGTCCCGTCCATCTCCCCTCCTTTTCCCGCCCAGTCCAACACATAAATCGCACCGTCTTTTCGAGCCGCCAATGCCACCGGCCAAAACCCAGCGTCCCCCTGGCACAGCGTCTCACGCTTCAACCCAAACGTCCCGCTCATCACTCGCCTCGCTACCTCACACCTCTCCACTCGATGCTCCCCCCACAATGCCACCAACAGGCTCCCGTTTTGATCCACGGGTAACCCCCGATACATCGGCGATGCCTCCACCGAATACCTCACCAGATCCTCAGGCCGCTCTCCCAAACGCCCAACCATCGGCATCGTCCCAAGCCGACTCCCGTCCCAAGACAAAAACGGATGCCGCTTGTTCGAGGCATAACGATCCTGAACCCCAAAGTCCCACCCTTCCCCCACATGCAGCAATCGGCTGGGCCAATCAGCTCCCCATCCCGCATCCGTCACAAACACTTCACCCATGCCATCAACCGTCAAACCCGCCGGCTCATAAAACCCAGTCGCCACCCGCTTCAATCCAGACCCATCAAGCTTCGCCCGCCAGACCTGACCGCCTTCGCACTGATCCTCAAACATCATCCCATCCGCTCCCCGAATCTGATACCCCTTCCCACTGTTCTCCCCCATTCCAAAAACAAATCCACCCCTTTGATCAAAAGCCAAACCCGTCAATCCCTTCGCCGGCACCCCCTCATCCGTCTCCATCCAAATCAACCGCCGCTCCACCTGCTCCGCCCGGCCATCCCCATCTCCATCCCGCACTCGAAGGATCTCATTCCGAGTCACCAAATACACCCAACCCTCAGGCCCCTGCGCAATGTCACTCGTGAACGCACTCCCCGCAAAAAAAACCTCCCGTCGGTCCGCCACATCATCCCCATTTTCATCAATCAACACCACCACCTGATCCTGCTCAGGCCCCTTCCATGATTGCGGCCGTCCTTGGGTCTGATTCTCCACCACCATCAAACGACCCGCACCATCCACCGCCGCCGCCACAGGATGCTGCACCAGGCTTTTGGGCGCAAACAAAACAGCCTCCATCCCCTCCTCACTCACCGCCACAGCCTCTCCCTCAGCGGCAAAAATCACCCCCGGCGAATTCCAGAGTCCTTGCCCCAGCACCCACAGAACCGCCAAAGCAGCACTTTGATTTCGAAACCTCATGCCTTCCATCATCAACATGAACCGACTCATGCCAAGCCAATTTCGTCACCTCAATCCGCACGACTGAACTCCAGCCACCCGTCAAGCCAGCGCCGCCTTCGCAAAACTCGATACCAAATGCCCGGGATAATCCGTCTTGATCCCACTCACACCCAAATCAGAAAACCGCCGGGCACTCGGCGCCCGATTCACGGTCCACACGTGCGTTTTAACCCCTCTCTCCATCATCACGTCAACCATCTCCGGCTCAGCCGCCAAACTCCGCGAATCAATCGCCACAACTTCCGCTCCCACCGCCAAAGCCACCGTCATCATCATTTCAATTTCAGGAAGCCAAACATCTGATTTTTGCGTCCATCGCCGCTCACAATGAAGAATCAACCCACACTCAGGCAACGCCTGCTTCACCGCCATCAAAACTTCAACTTCGGCACTCATCAACCGCACTCGATTGATCAATTCACCCGCTGCCTTCAGCAACTCAATCAACCGCACCACCCCTTCAGGCCCAATCTTCAAATGCAAAAGCAGCAGCTTCTCCTCAGGCATCATGGCCAACACTTCCTCCAAACGCGGCATCCGCTGACCTTGCCCCTTCTTCGTCTTGACTCGCCCCACATCCAATCCGCGCAACTTCTCCAACGAGGTTTTCGACACCTTCAAACTCACGCCCGAAACCCGCTTCGTATCCTCGTCATGCACCACCACCAAATGTCCGTCACTCGTCATTCTCACATCCGCTTCCACCGCATCCGCCCCTTGCATAAAGGCCAGTAAAAACGCCATCAAGGTGTTTTCAGGAGCTTCGGCAGATGCACCGCGGTGCGCAATAATGAGAGGACGTTTGGACATGGAATGTTTCAGTATGAGGCGCGTTGTGACTTTCAAAACACTCGATCAGAAAACGATGAGCACGTTGTAAGACACCACCACCGGACAAGTGTTGAATCATTTTTTACACTTGCTGACAACCCGTCGCTGCCTCCCCTTTTCCGAGCCTCGTAGCCACGCTTCACCCGCTTCTTTCCCTTGAAAAACAAAGGGCCGGTGACTTTCGTCACCGACCCTTCGTGTTGAATTAAATTCGAGT
Organism: Verrucomicrobiaceae bacterium; assembly: GCA_027487315.1. Lineage (GTDB taxonomy): Bacteria > Verrucomicrobiota > Verrucomicrobiia > Verrucomicrobiales > Verrucomicrobiaceae > JAGRPD01. Next base: position 17,652 of record JAIYDW010000149.1, read on the forward strand.
TAGCCTGCGCCTCACTCAGCGTTCTCTTCGATGTAACGCACCACGTCTCCCACCGATTGCAGCTTCTCAGCTTCATCATCAGGAACGTCGATCGAGAACTCTTCTTCGAACGCCATCACCAATTCCACCGTGTCAAGAGAGTCAGCTCCCAAGTCTTCGATGAACTTTGCTTCAGGTGTGACCTGCTCAGGGTTCACACCCAGTTGTTCGACAATGATGTCGCGGACTTTGTCAGTAATGTTGTCAGCCATGATAGTTGGGGGGATTGCTTAGCGGCTGAGGTCTAGCAGTTCCAATCCACTTGGCAACCAAAAAGATTCCTCATTTGCGCTATTTGACCTCAGATTCGCTGGTCACTTCAACGCCTTCCTGATCCACTTCAGCAACCTTTTCGATCAACTCACCCTTAAAGGCACCCAGCAATCGCTCCAGCACCCGGTCCGCCCCGCCAAACTTCAGATCGTCAATCACCACCCGCTTTTCCCTTCCACCAGGCTCCGTCTGATACCACGCATACGCCAGCCCCTTGTTGTCCCACTTCCGCTTGTCCACTCGAACCACATCCGCATACCGCACCGTCTCCCCCTCCGGCGTCACCCAATGATCCGCCTCCCCCCTCAAGACCTTTCCCCGATTCAACAGCAGCACCACTCCCGCCGCCATCCCGATCCCCATCGTCCCCAATCCCCACCACAACTGCTCATCCACCTCCTTCTGCGTGAATCGCTTCGGCTTCTCCGGCCACCCGTTCACCGCGGCGTATTGCAACCACTTCGGCGGCTCCCCCGCCTTGCCCTTCGGCCACCCCTCCGCATCCGCTTTCACCATCCACTCCTCCAACTTCCCCGCCTTCTGCGCCTCATCATAACTCGGCAGCAACACCTTCTCAAACCACTCCTGCTTGTCCGCGATCTCATTCGCCTTCGGATACCCCACCTTCCAATCGTAAATGAAATACAGCCCAAACGCCACGCACATCCCCGCCATCATGCCCATGCGCCGATAATACCAGGTCGTCACCCGGCACACGATCGGCTCCCCGTGATTCTCCACCCTTAAGGTCTCACTCATCGCTAAATCAAAGCGGTGTCAACGCCATCTGGCAACTTCCCTTTTCGTCACTCTGCCCCCTGAACTTCCACGCATTTCTGCACCAAAATCACTGGTATTCGGCGTTTTATATGTTGTATCATCATTCGACCCCGTTCGCCCTAACCCCTCACCCCCTCGATCCATGTTCTTCTACCTCGCCCTCTTCATCGGCACCATGGCCATCGGCGCCTTCGCCAGCTACCGCGTCCGCTCCACCTACAACAAATACTCCCAAGTGCCCGCCTCCTCCGGCATGACCGGCGCCCAGGTCGCCCAGCGCATCCTGGACCTCAATGACATCCGCGACGTCACCATCCACGCCACCCCCGGGCACCTCACCGATCACTACGACCCCTCCCACCGCCGCCTCGTCCTCTCCGAAGAGAACTACTACGGCAACTCCGTCGCTGCCCTTGGCGTCGCCGCCCACGAGTGCGGTCACGCCATCCAGCACAAACAACTCTACGCTCCCCTCCAGTGGCGCATGGCCGCCGTCGGCATCACCAACATCGCCTCCCAGGCCGCCATGTGGATCCCCATGCTCGGCCTAGCAGGCGGCCTGATTCCCGCCAAACTCGCCATCACCATCATGACCCTCTGCATGGGCGTCATCATGCTCTTCCAACTCGTCACCCTCCCCGTCGAATTCGACGCCACCGCTCGCGCCAAAAAAATCCTCGCCAGCACCGGGGCCGTCGCTCCCGGCACCGAATTCAATGCCATGAGCAGTGTCCTCAGCGCCGCCGCCCTCACCTACGTCGCCGCCTTCATCTCCTCCCTCGGCTACTTCCTCTATTACCTCCTCCGCATGGCGGGCGGTTCACGCGATTAATCCGCCATGCACTCCATCACTCCTCGCCTCATCGCTGCCTTGCTCCTGCTTGGCAGCGGTTTGCTTTCCGCCCAGGAAGCCGTTGTCGACCCTGAAAAACAGCTCGCCGAAAAAATGGCCGCCGCCCAAGGCCGCCTCCAGAAAACCTCGCCCACCCAATACACCCTCGGCACCATCCAAATCGACGCCGCCAAACGCGAAATTCGCTTCCCCTGCACCCTCCTCCATCAGCAAATCCCCATCGAATACATCCTCGTCCACGAAACCGGCAAAGACCACGAAACCATCCTCACCACCGCCGTCACCCCCATCGACCTCCAAGTCGCCCTCCTCCTCGCCAACTACACCCCAGGCTCCACCGGCCTCTTCGCCAAACTCCCCAAAGACGAACCCCTCCCCTTCAAGGAACAGGAACCCAAAACCCCCGGCGCCCACCGCGTCCAACTCGCCGCCGAATGGGAAATCGACGGCAAAAAACACACCTCTCCGCTCTCCCAGTGGTTCCAAAACAGCGACCTCCGCGTCCCCCCGCCCGACCTCGACACCTGGATCTTCAACGGCTCCAAAATCGATAACCGGGGCTTCGTCGCCGAAAGCGAAGGCTCCTTCATCGCCGTCTACGCCGACGCCAACGCCCTCTTTAACTCCCCCGCCGCCGGCAACCACCGCGACGACATCTGGATCAGCCTCCCAAAAAACATCCCCCCGGAAGGCACCGCCGTCACCCTCGTCATCACCCCCGCCCCTTAATCCCTTCCCGTCCACCCACACCATGCGCCTCTTCCTCACCCTCGCCGCCGCCTGCTCCATCGCCGCTCCCGCCGCCCGCCTCCACGCCCAGGCCGCCACCGTCCCCGCTCAAAACGCCTCCCTCAAACAGGAAATCGCCCTCGCCTACCAGCGCGGTCTGTCCTTCCTCAAATCCAAGCAAAACCCCGACTCCGGCCAGTGGGGCGATGCCGAACCCGTCGCCTTCACCGGCCTCATGTCCGCCTGCTTCCTCCTCGACCCCAATCGCACCCCCGACTCACCCGCCCCCGCAGAGGCCTCCAAAGGCATCGCCTTCCTGCTCAAAAACACCCAACCCGACGGCGGCATCTACATCAAAGCCCGCGCCAACTACAACACCGCCCTCGCCCTCATGGCCCTCCTCCTCGACCCCAAACTCGAGAATGAAGAAGTCATGCTCAAAGCCCGCCGCTTCCTCGTCTCCCGCCAAATGGACCTCGATGAACCCGGCAAAAACGACAACCCCCTCGACGGCGGCATCGGCTACGGCGACGACAAAGGCAACCACGCCGACCTCTCCAACACCCACTTCGTCATGGAAGCCCTCCACCACGCCGAAGCCCTCCTCGCCGACAAAGGTGACGCCGCCAAAAACGAGCCCAAACTCAACTTCGCCGCCGCCATCGACTTCATCCAACGCTGCCAGAACCGCCCCGAATCCAACAAAGCCCCTTGGGTCAGCAACGATCCCAAAGACGCCGGCGGCTTCATCTACAACCCCGTCGAAACCCGTGGTGAGGAAGTCAAAACCGCCGACGGGCGTGTCGCCCTCCGCTCCTACGGCAGCATCAGCTACGCTGGCCTCCTCAGCTTCATCTACGCCGGCCTCACCCAGGACGACCCCCGCGTCCAAGCCGCCCTCCAGTGGCTCAGCCAAAACTACACTCTCGACGAAAACCCCGGCATGGGCGCCCAGGGCAAATACTACTACTACCACACCATGGCCAAGGCCCTCAACGCCGCCAACATCGACTTCCTCAAACTCTCCGACGGCAAAGTCGTCGACTGGCGCCAGCAACTCGCCGAAAAACTCCTCAACATCCAAAAAGGCGACGGCTCCTGGATCAACGACGAAGCCGCCCGCTGGATGGAAGGCGACGCCGTCCTCACCACCGGCTACATCCTCATGGCCCTAGCCCGAGTCCACCAAAGCCTCTAACCCCCGCAGCCGCATTCGCCAGAATGCGATCCCATAGACTCCCCCGCAGCCGCATTCGCCAGAATGCGTTCCTCCTCACCGCACCCCTTAGACGCATTCGCCAGAATACCCCTCCCCTAATCCTGTTAATCCAAAAAAATCCTGTTAATCCTGTTAGAGCCAGGACGTGGCCCACTCACAGCCCGTGCAACTCCCCCTTGCACACCGCCCCGTTCATGGGACTTTAACCGCTTTTCACCGACCCCTTCCATGATCCCGAACCCCTACCGCTCCCACCACTGCTCCCAACTCCGCGCCGAACACATCGGCCAAACCGTCACCCTCGCCGGTTGGGTCAACTCCGCCCGCGACCACGGCGGCGTCATCTTCGTGGACTTGCGGGATCGTGAAGGCCTCACCCAAGTCGTCTTTCGCCCCGAAGAAAACGCCGAACTCGCCGCCCAAAGCCACGAACTCCGCGACGAAGACGTCATCCAGGTCACTGGCAAAGTTTCCAAACGCCTCGAAGGCACCGAGAACAGCAAACTCGGCACCGGCGAAATCGAAATCGTCGCCACCAGCCTCACCGTCGTCAACAAAGCCGACGTCCTTCCCTTCCAGCTCGACCGCGAACTGTCGAACGAGGACCTGCGGATGAAATACCGCTACCTCGACCTGCGCCGCCCACGGATGACCAACAACATCCGCACCCGCCACCGCATCACCACCGCCGCTCGCAATTATCTCGACGGCCAGGGCTTCGTTGAAGTCGAAACCCCCATCCTCTCCAACCCCACCCCCGAAGGCGCGCGCGACTTCCTCGTCCCCGCCCGCCTCAGCCCATCGAAGTTCTTCGCCCTCCCGCAGGCCCCGCAGCAATACAAACAACTCCTCATGGTCGCCGGCCTCGAGCGCTACTTCCAAATCGCCCGCTGCTTCCGCGATGAAGACCTGCGCGCCGACCGCCAGCCTGAGTTCACCCAGATCGATATCGAAGCCTCCTTCGTAACCCAGCCCGACATCATCAACCTCGTCGAAGGCCTGCTGATCTCCATGTTCAAAGCCGCCCACGGCGCCGAAGTCCCACTACCCTTCCCTCGCATCACCTACCAGGAAGCCATGGACAAATACGGCTCCGACAAACCCGACACCCGCTACGGTCTCGAGATCGTCGACATGGCCGACGTCTTCGCCGACTCCGGCTTCAAGATCTTCAAGTCCACCCTCGACAACGGCGGCGTCGTTCGCGCCATCAACGCCAAAGGCTTCGCCGGCATCACCACCGGCCAAATGATCCGCCTCAACGAACTCGCCATCGAGGCCGGCATGAAGGTCAAACAACTCGCCTTCATCAAGGTCGAGCGGAATGCCGAAGGCGTCCTCGAATACAAATCCCCCCTCTGGAAGTTCTTCGGCGAAGCCGAACAACAAGCCCTCCTGGCAAAACTCGCTGTCGAAGAAAACGACCTCATCTTCTTCTACGCCGGCACCTGGGACGACGCCTGCAACATCCTCGGCCGCACCCGCATCGAGATCGCCAACATGCTCAAACTCACCGAAGGCAGCACCGCGCTGAACTTCCTCTGGGTCGTCGACTTCCCTCTGCTCGCCTTCTCCCCCGAAGACCAGGCCTGGGTCGCCGTCCACCACCCCTTCACCCGCCCGAAAACGGAAGACATCCCTCTCCTCGAAGCCGGTGAATATGGCAAAGTCCGCGCCGAAGCCTACGACGTCGTCCTCAACGGCTACGAACTCGGCGGCGGCTCCATCCGAATCCACGAACGCGAACTCCAGGAAAAAATGTTCACCGTCCTCGGCGTCGGCCCCGAAGAGCAACAAGAGAAGTTCTCCCACCTGCTCGACGCCTTCCGCTTCGGTGCCCCACCCCACGGCGGCCTCGCCCTCGGTCTCGACCGCATCGCCATGCTCGCCTGCGGCGAGGACAGCATCCGCGAAGTCATCGCCTTCCCGAAAAACAACAAAGCCGTCGACCTCATGACCGACAGCCCCACCAACGTCGACTTCAAACAACTCCGCGAACTCTACGTCCAGTCCACCTGGAAACCCAAACCCAAAGAAGCCGACCCCGTCGCCTAAACGCGCCCCCGATCTTCTATCTTCCATCTCCCATCTCCGCTCGCGTAGCGAGCCTACCGCCATGTCCATCCGCGTCCGCTTCGCCCCTTCCCCCACCGGCTACCTCCACGTCGGCGGCGCCCGCACCGCCCTGTTCAACTGGCTCTACGCCCGCAAACTTCATGGTGCCTTCATCCTCCGCATCGAGGACACCGACGAAGCGCGTAACACCGAAGCCGCCCGCAACGCCATCTTCGAAGGTCTCCGCTGGCTCGGCATCGACTGGGATGAAGGCCCCGAAGCCGGCGGCGACTGCGGCCCCTACTTCCAAAGCCAGCGCCAAGCCATCTACGACCGCTACCTCGACACCCTCACCGCCGCCGGCCGCACCTACACCGAGGAATCCGGCGCCGTCCGCTTCAAGTTCTCCCGCACCCCCATCACCGTCCCCGACCTCGTTTGCGGCGATGTCGAATTCGCCGCCACCGAAGAGCCCGACATGACCCTCCGCCGCCCCGACGGCAGCTACATCTTCCACTTCGTCAACGTCGTGGACGACATCGAAATGGGCATCACCCACGTCTTCCGGGGCGAGGACCACCTCTCCAACACCTGGAAGCACATCGACCTCTTCGAAGCCTTCGGCAAAAACCCGCCCACCTACGCTCACATCCCCCTCATTCTGAACCCCGGCGGCTCCAAAATGAGCAAGCGCGACGAAGGCGCCGCCGTCGCCAGCTACGCCGACGAAGGCTACCTCCCCGAAGCCGTCTTCAACTACCTTTGCCTCCTCGGCTGGACACCCCGCGCCGAAACCGAAAAGCTCGATCGCCAAACCCTCATCCAGCTCTTCGACACCCGCGAGATCCACTCCGGCAACGCCCGCTTCGACGCCGCCAAGTTGAAGTGGCTCAACGCCCACTACCTGCGCGATCTCTCCCCGGAAGCCATGCTTGCCGCCGCCCGCCCCTTCCTCGACCGCGCTGGCCTCGTCATCGAAGACGAAGCCAACGCCGCCGCTGCCATCTACAGCGTCCGCGAAAAAGTCCACCTCCTCACCGAGTTCCCCGAGTGGGTCCACTATTTCTTCCGCAATGACTTCCCCATGGAAGCCGACTGCCTCGCCAAGCTCCAGTCCAAACCCGAAAACGCCGCCCTCCTGGCAGCCGCCGCCACCGCCTTCTCCGCCCTCCCCGACATCTTCACCGAGGACCAAGCCCACGAAGCCCTCAACACCGCCGCCGCCGCCCAAAGCGTTAAACCCGGCGCCCTCATGCCCCTCCTCCGCGCCGCCCTCACTGGCCAAAACCGCGGCCCCGGCGTCACCACCATCGCCCACCTCCTAGGCAAACAAAAAGTCCTCACCCGCCTCACCGCCGCCATTGCTCTTCTTTAAATTCGACCGGCAGCCGAATCCCATATCTGACCTCAGTGTGTTAGCGATTCAGGATTACGTGAGCCTGCTTGGCCAGAATGAGAACTAGGGCTCGTGACTGAAACTCGAATGCCCTCAGCCACTTGGAGTCTGGCGGATCAGAAGCGACATAGATGCCATTAGCACAGTCTTCATCCGTCCAGTAGCCCACAGTAAACAAACAGTCGTCTTCTGTGAATGGAAGCTCTGCGTCTCTTGGATGAAACTCGAATCGCTCGACCCCCTCGTAAGTCAGCTCAATCTCCCTTGGACCATCCCCCGGCACCCATTCGCCATCCCCTTTTCGCCAATAAAGACTGACGGAGCGATTCTCAACCGAGTAATGCAGCGCACAGAAATCGTAATCATTGTGCAAATCCAACTCCAGCCCTTCTGCGCAAAGGTAGACGTCTCGAAGCGTAAACTGTTCGTCCATACCTTGCGCCACATGTCCTCCGTTCAACAACCAGTTGCAAGGAGTGGTCCCACCTCACCCCCTCGCCTTCCGATACCGCGAAACACACAAAACCAGCACCCCCGCCGCACAACCCGCCACCAAACTCCGCTGCCAGCCTGACTCAAACGCACCCCGCTCACCCATCAGCACCCCAAACACAAGGATGCCCACAGCGAGCCAAACCCAAGAATAGCTCTTCCGCTCATTCACCTGTTCACGTGCGATCTCACTCATAAAATGGCCTTTCTATCCCGGATGAATCCAACGCCACCCCAAACTCTCACATCCACTCCCCAACGCCAAGCCAAATCCCCAAAATAACCCAACTCGCTTCCACCCAACACACCTCCCCCACCCTTCAGCCGCCTCCAATCCTCGAATAAACCCGCGTGTCACGAAGCCTCCCCGACAAATCTCGCCGATCCCTCCGCAACACGCCCTCAAGCTGAAACCCCGCCCTCTCCGCCAGCTTCCAACTCGCAACGTTCCGGTCATCCGTCGTCAGAAAAACCCGCGACGCCCCCAACCGATCCAACGCATAGTCAGACAACGCCGCAACCCCCTCCGTGATCAATCCCCGCCCCGCAAACTTCGCATGCCCCCAATAACCGACTTCAAAGCACCGCAAATCCCAGTTCGCATCGTGAAGACCACTGCCACCCACGAGTGCCCCATCTGACTTCTGAAAAAAGAAAACCATCAGGTCTTCGTTCACCAAAAAACGCGCATAAGCCTTCCGACACGACGCCTCCGATTGCTCAACAGTAGGTGTTGGCGAAACCCACCCCAGCCAAGGCGACAACCGCTCAAAAGATTCAACAACCGCCGCATTGAACATCGCCCCGTCCCCTGGTCGAGCCACACGAATGATCAGCCTCTCGCTCTCGATTTGTTCAGGCAGGGTGGATTCCATCATCTCCTTTTCGTCAAACCTTCCTCATTCAGCAAACAGATTCAAAGGCCACGCCCTCTCCCAGCCACTCAACTTTGATATCCCCCGCTCCTCAGGCGAAACTGACCCTAAACAATTCAGAGAGGCCCAATGACCACCGCTCAACAACTCGAAACCCGTCAGTTCAAAGCCGCCCTGCGTAGCGTTGGACTCACTCTTGTCTGCCCGACGGCGCCGCCTCCAAACCGCCGCATTCCCACCCCCACTCTTGCCGGGGATGCCCGCACGGACGTGAATTCGATCCAGGCCATGCGCCGCCATCGGGACTGGTAAAAAACCACGCCCCCAAATGTATCTCTTCTTCGACACTAACGCCGCCACCCACCTCAAGCGTGGTAACAACTAGGTGCAACTCGCGGCGGCATCCAGCCATTCCCGAATCTGAAGCTCAGTTTTTCCGCACCACGCGAAACCCAGCCCACGATAGTGCTAGGCCAGGTGCGGCAGCCTCCCTTGCAGCGCAGCGGGCCTGCATGGCACCATCCTGCCCAGACCCACCTCGCAGGACACGTTTAGGCGTCAACGCCGGCTGATCGGCACCTTTCGGATTCGTGGCTGAGCCAGGCGCATAGGCTGCCAACCAATCCCAACACCACTCCGCCACATTGCCAGACACATCATAGATTCCGGCCGGATTGGCAGGAAATCTCCCCACCGGTGCCGTGAAAGGGGAGCCTCGCGCCCCGAATACAGGGTGATAGCCTCCGGTCGCACTCACATCAATACCAGCCAAAGTCGCCACTGTTGGTTCAGCAAAATAGGCCGCCTGCGTATGGCTTATCGTCCCGCCACTCGGAAATCGCCTACCATTCACACCACCTCGCGCCGCACATTCCCACTCCGCCTCCGTCGGCAGACGGTATCCATTACCCAAATAACTTGGTCCGCCAACTAAGTATAGGTTAGCGTTCAGCACATCGACTCGTCCAGAGCGATAAACATTCTGGGCAGAAAAGGGCGTCGCTATATAGTAGCACGGCTCCCTCTGCTCCATTTCACTGCGCGCGTTGCACCACTTGACCACATCATACCAGTTAATCCCCTGCACTGGATGATTCACCGCCCGCGCGGCGCCCGTGTTGTCAAAATCGTAACCGTTCTTTAATGCCCACTCCATCACAGCACGCCACTCCTCCAGCGTGACTTCTTTTTTCTGGATCACAAACGCGTTTAATGTGACCGATCTCACAGGGAGCTCATCCGCTTCACCTTCACCGAGACTGTCGCCCATCTGGAACGTACCCGCCGCAAATGCAGCAAATTCTGGAGACAAAGTCGACGTCGCAGGCATCACCTCCACTCGACCGGACAGCAGCGGCGAGTTCACAGGCGTCGTAGCCGGAGACCCCTCCTCTGGTAACTGCGCCAGCATAAAGTGCCCCGCCGCCATACTTTGATTAGACAGCAACACTCCCTGCATCGTCGTGCGCCGCGTCACATCTTCCATAGGCACCAGTGGGTTCTCATCCACAAACATCAGTTCACCGCTAAAAGTACCCGTTGCAGCATTTATCTGCCACTTCATAGCAGGTGCGCCCTCCCACACCGGATCCAGTTTCACCAGTCTCATCCCTCCCGAACCCGTTTCCACACTGGTCCACGTCATCCTGCGCGAGATCTCCGAGGGCAGCCCGGCACCTTGGAGAAGGCACCTCGCATTGTTCGGGTCATCACTAAAACCCATCACCACACCCCACCTCGCCGGCGGCACATAGCGCCCCCCTTGCACCGCAAGCAGATGCTGTTGAATGCCAGACCCGTAACTGCGCCCCGCGCTTCCAACAGCCTCGGCGTGCTTCACCCAGTCCAAACTTCCCCGCACTTGAACCAAATCAACGGAATCTGTCACAGCATCCGCCTCCAACCAGCCCATCAGGCTCCCCCGTCCATGCCGATAAGGCAAAGCATAGATCGGAATGAATTGCTCAAAATCTGAACTCGCCATGCCACAGATCGGAGTGCTACCGGTGAGGCGGACCCCATCCGCCAGTGCACCCGTCCAGCGTGCCATGCCACTGGAGCCGATAGTCACAGTCAAATACCCCCAACCCTCCGGCAAAGTTCCTGCCGCAGGAACTCCTGCCGCACGGAACGCTACTGTGTAGAGCCCCCGATGCAGCGTCGGTGCCTGTCGCCCCCTAAAGGACCGCAATTGCATCTGTCCCTGGGCCTCGTTGCCTACGCCATCACTCAGTCGCAACGCACGGACACTCCACAAATTCACTTCCACCCACAAAGTCAACGGTGTTAGGCCCGACCCGCGCGAAACCACCAAACCAACCGCCCCCCCAATCGTCGGGTGAGCCGATGGCGCAGGCAAACTGCTCCGAAAACCGTAGCTCTTTCCCCCATGGTAAAGACGGCCACTCAGCACACCTTGCGCTGTCGCATTCAACGTCACCCTTGACCCCAGCCCCTTCCCGCCATCCAGCGCACTATTCCTTGTCAAGAGACCATCGTAACTCCCTGGTAGAACAGAAGCATAGACATACCACGGCAAGGTCACGGTTTCACTTTTTCCCGCCTTGTTAAACGCGGTCAGTTGCACCATGTAGGGCTCCTGATCTTCGTAAACAATTGGTGGCACCCGGGTTGGTTTACCAACGAGCTGACCCGTGCGCGAGTTCAGCACCACCCCTGGTGGCAGACCGCCGGCGGTGATCCGCTCTGGATAACCGAATGTACCAATGGTCAAATTCACTGACTCACCAAGCTTGACTTCAGGAAACTGAAATTCAGGATCGATCATCGGCAACGACGCATAACTCAGCTCTGTCGGTCCGTGAAACACTGAATCCGTCCGCCCTCCCACCCGCAGCGTGACCCTGCAATCATAAGCCACCCCCTCGTCATACCACCCAACATTCGACACCCTTAACCTGGGCGTTCGGGTCCCACTGAATCGCCCCACTTCAGGCAATAGCACTCCGTTCCGATACCATTGAAAATCGAGACTTGTTCCTTTGGGTGCCTGTGTCACACACTCCAAAGACAACGTCTCTCCCTCCAAAAAAATCTCGACAGCCTTCGCCGGCTGCACCACGGCCAGAGTCACTCCTTTGCCTAAAAGGCTACCCCGCCCATTGCTCAGCCGTAGAGCATATTGACCCGCATCAGACAAGCGAACAGCGGGAAATGACAAAGGCACTCCCCCAGGAACCACCCGCCCATTTTTCAACCACCTAATCGTCATCGGCTCCTGCCCCAAAAAGGAAGAGTGAAAGTTCACCTCCCCACCCGCCAGCGCCAGCCGGGAATCCGAGTCACTCAAAAACATCGGCGCTCCTTCAGTCACAATGCTGCCAGACAGCCAAATTGAAAAACCAGCTGGCTCAGCCCCCGCATGAGACACCCTCACCAATGCCTCGAACTTCCCCGTCGTCGCCGAAGTCAATACGGCATCAAAATCCAACGCCGCGCCCGGCACCAAGTCCGTCCCCATTTCTCCCTCCAAATCATACACACCCGCCGTATCCTCGCTCAGCGCCAACTGTATGCCACGGATCGTATCGTAACCCGTGTTGCGCAGACGCAACTTCAGACGCGCCTCGCGCAACGGGTTCTGTTTAAACAACGCCACTTCCTCACCTTGAGAAATCGCAGTTTCAATTCCATCATCATTCACTCTCGCCAAGCTCCAAGTCCCATTCAAAGGCAGCGCGTAAGGCTCCAACCCGGTCGTCTCATGCTCCTGCGCAATCAGCAATTTGTCTTCGAACCACCCGATGTTCGCTCCATCAATATGAAGGCTCACTGCTCCCCCAGCCACTGGGCCCGTATTGTCCGCACGACCCCGACTCTGCCACAACACCGGCAGTCCTACGCCTCGCTTCAGGGAAAAAAACAAAGTCTCCATCCGGTTACCCAAAAAACGCAGGCTCTGGGCTTCATTGCCTTGCCAGGAACTTACCTTTTCAAAGCTGTCACTCCCGGCCCGCATCGACATCAAACAATACGACGAAGCCCCCTCACCTGTTTCCTGACCGTAAACATACAAACAGTCCGCGCTCGCCGCTAGCGACAGGGGGCGGACCCCGTCTAGTGGAAACTTAATTGTCCCCAGTGCGGTGCCATCGCTTTTCCACAGTTCCCACTTCAACCCGTCGTGTGCCAACACGTAACAGTTCCCATGGAACAGAGTGAGGTCACGAGGACCGGAGGAGACTTCGCCAACGCGAAAGTCTTTTACCAATACGGTCCCACTCACCGTGCCGTCGGACTTCCACAATTCATTCCCCGCACTGGCAGCGTAGCCCGAGAAGAACACCCCACCCCCACCCCGAATAATCCTCTCCACATTCGTGACCGTACCCACCATTTGTGGAGGGTTAGCCCCCTCGGCAAACCATAGACGCCCATTGAACGAGTAGAACACCTTATCGTCGAACGCTTTCAGGTCCCTCAGTTGCACATGCTCGGGCCGCACGCGCATGTCAGTAAGAAGTGTAGTGCCTGCCTCTGTGCCGTCGGATTGCCAAAGAGCAAGACCAAGCCCATTGTTCGCTCGAAAGATCAGTGTGCCGTTGTCCAGGAGGCCCAATGAATCACTCACTCCCCCCTCAATCCCAGGCCTCAGATCTTTGACCAATCTCGTACCCACCTCCGTGCCATCCGTGAACCACAGCTCACGGCCATGCACCCCATCGTCCGCTTTGAAAAAGTAACCGTCTCCCCCGCGAACAAAGGAATGCGGATCAGAACCCACGTCACCCGGTGCACTCTTGATCAACACCGTCCCCGGTTCAGTGCCGTCACTACTCCACAAACTTTGCCGAATCCCATCTTCCGACCCTGCAAAGTACACGCGTCCCCCAACTCCTTTGAGCGACGCCCCCAGACCAGACCCCGCACCTGCCAGCACATCACGTGTCTGTCGAGTTCCCGCGAACGACCCGTCGCTCACCCAAAGCTCTGCCCCCTGCTCCGCACTGCTCATCCGGAAAAACAGTTGGTTTCCCCCATCAACAAGTCCAGAAAGTGCCACCGAAGTCAAACCCGGTTCGATCAGTTTCACTAACGCTGCCTGGGCGGGATCCCCATCCACCGCCCACAACTCACCTGCTCTTGATGAACTGCTCGGAAAACGAAAATACAACTTCCCACCTGCCGCCGTCAACTCCTGTGGACCCGCTCCCACGCCACCTCCCGGCACGCCCGCAACCCGCCGCGTGCCATCCGCCGTTCCATTCGTGTGCCAAAGGCCCCGAGTTCCATTCTCATTCAGCGCTGTAAAAAACACCCGGCCATTCAACACCGTAAACTGTTCAGGAAACGATCCCTCAAAACCTTCTAGCACGTCATAAACCAACCTTGTTCCCGCCACCGTACCGTTGCTCTTCCAAAGCTCGAAACCGTTCTTCCCATTGTCAGACGAAAAATAAACCGTGCTCCCCACCGCAGCCATTCCTTTGATCTCAGAGTAGGTCACATCAGGCTCCATCAGCCGAATCCGGCTAGTACCTTTTTCACTTCCGTCGCTCTTCCACAACTCCAAACCTTGGCTCGAGTACACCTGAAAAAGTAAGTTTCCTCCTGCAACCACACTCTCGGCAATCCTCTCCTGATCAAGGTATCTCCCAGTCCTACCAAGCCCGCGTATGATTCGCGTGCCCTTCTCACTGCCATCACTGACCACCAACACATTTTGGTCTTCCAAATACCCAAAAAAAGACACTCCATTCTTCAACAAACGTAGGGCTTCCGGTAGTGCACTGCCATTTCCAGGCTGCACATCCACCACCATCCTAGTTCCCTCAAAGGTACCGTCAGAAACCCAAAGCTCACGACCGTGCGGGCCGTCATTGGCAGTAAAAAAAAGCTTCCCATTGGACACCACCAATTCGGCGGGTTCACTTCCCAACGGCCCGGGGAATATGTCACGCACCAGCACAGTGCCCGCCTCCGTCCCATCTGTCCGCCAAAGCTCCTCCCCCTGTCCCACCATCGTAGCCGTAAAAAACACCTTCGAATCAAACGCGCAAAAATTCGCCGGCTTCAAACTTGCTGGCACAGCCACATTGATGTTCTTCACCAACTCCACATCCGGATTAGCCAAAGCTAAGTGGCAAAACCCGCTGGCCAGCAGTATCCCAAGTATTTGCCCCCAACACTTTTGCATCCAAATTTTTAGATCATTTCAACCGCTCTGGCAAAGAATTTGAGATGCGAGATGAAGAAGATGGGTACAGGCACTTCGTATTCTACCCCAAACCACTAGCAATCACCAATTTTGTTTTGCAGCCCACCCCCCACCTGTGATATTCACCTCTCACATGTCGGGCATCGCCAATCTGGACAACCTCCTCCGCCTCCTCGACGACGACTCCGAAGTCGTCCGCAAAGCCGTGCAGGAAAAACTCGCCTCCATGAGGCCGGACCTCCCCCTCCACCTTTCCCGCCTCGAGCGCCCCCTTACCGTCGAGGAAGACCGCCTCGTCTCCCGCATGCTCGACCCCGTCCGCCGCAACGAACTCCTCGACTCCTGGATGCGCTGGCGTTGGCTCGACTCCCCCACCGCCCAGCTCGAAGAAGGCCTCGCCCAACTCTCCGCCTTCCTCGCAGGCTGGAAAGTCCGCGCCGCCGATCTCGCCCCCCGACTCGACGCCCTCGCCGAAGAAGCCTTCCGCGACGGCGGCAAAATGGATGCCCGCGAACTCGCCGAATGGCTCTTCGGCAAAAAAGGCGACCCCGTCCGCTTCCGGGGCAACAGCAAAGACTACTACGCCCACCAGAACAGCAACCTCTTCTGGGTCCTCGACACCGGCCTCGGCAACCCCATCAGCCTCTGCTGCCTCTACCGCCTCATCGGTCATCGCCACGGCCTCAACATCGAAGGCTGCAACTTCCCCGGTCACTTCCTCGCCCGCATCGTCTCCGACAACCGCCTCTACCTCGTCGACTGCTTCAACCGCGGCCGCTTCATGCTCGCCAGCGACGTCGCCCGCCACCATCCCGCCGCCAACCCCGGCATGGACGAAATCATCCGCGAACCCGCCAGCACCGACGCCATCCTCCTCCGCAATCTCCGCAACCTTGAGGAAGCCTACGACCGCGCCAGCGCCATGAGCGACCGCCAACTCATGCGCAAACTCGCCATCCGCCTCATGGAGGACTAGCCCTTCCTCCTTATCAATTCCCCGTGGCGCGAGCTGCTAGCTCGCCATCAAAAAGCGCTCATCAAAAGCGCCAATCCCATCGCCCCCAGCACCGCCACCGCTGCCCACCACCAAACCCGCGCCCACTTCCCCTCCCCAATCCGCCGCTCCGTCCCCCCGCCAAACTCCTTCTCAACAAACGCCTCATAATCAAACGCCTCGTCCGGATCCGGCAAATCCAGCCCGTCATAGCCCGACTCCGCCTTCCACCCCGACTTCTCACACGCCCCGCACTCCGCGCACGCCGCCTGCCCGCGATACACCCACTCCCCGCACACCGGACACTGCCCTGGAGGTCGAAATCGCTTCATCGCCTGCTCACAAATCGCACACCATGCACCCGTGTCGCAGCGCCAAAATCGGATCCTCCCACGTCGGAATGAACTCCTGCGCAATGAAATCCGAATACCCCGTATCGAGAATCGCCTGAATGATCGGCGGATAGTAAATTTCCTGGAACTCATCCAACTCACACCGCCCAGGATTCCCAGCCGTGTGGTAATGCCCGATCAACTCATGGTTCGTCCGAATCCGCCGGATGATGTCCCCGTTCATGATCGACACGTGATACATGTCGAACAGCAGCTTGAAGTTCGGACTCCCGATCTGCTTCACCAGATCAAAACAAAAATCCACATCATCCCCAAAGTAACCCGGATGACCCTTCATCGGATGTGTCCCATCCCGTGAGTTCAGATGCTCCAGCACCAGCGTCACCCCCTTCTCCTCCGCCAGCGGCAGCACCTCCTTCCAAGCGTCCAAACAACTCTTCACCGCCGCATCGTGCTCCATGCCCTCAAAGCGCATGCCGGTAAATGTAATCACCTTCTTGCACCCCACATCCGCCGCCAGCGTGATCGACTTCGTCAGCTTCTCCTTCACCTCCGCACGAAACATCGGATTGCACGGCCCATTCGAAAACCCATGGCTGCCCACCAGTGAAATCTCCATCCCCATCTTCAGCACATTCGGATAAAACTTCGGATCAATCCCCTCCATCCCCTTCAGCCCGATCTCCTTGCAGTGCTTGGCCAATTCCAGTGTCTCCATCGGCTTGAAGCACCATCCCATCACCGTCTGCTTCAGCCCCCCATTGCGAATCTTAAACGCCGGATCCGCCGCCGCCTTCGCCACATTCACCGCCGACACACTCGCCGCACGCGCCTCCCCCCCACTCAAAGACACACCACCCGCCGCCAAAGCCGCCGAACGAAAAAAGCACCGTCGATTCATATCTCCCAATTAAAGCAGCCCCAATCCCAAAGCACAAGCCCTCACCCACTCATCCCCAAACACCGCCCCCTCACCCATACCACCGCGCCAATCAAACCCACCAGCGCCCCCAGATAGCTCGAATTGTGAATGTACCCCACCGTCGCAAACGCCCGAACATCCACCACATCAAAGCCCCGCATCGCCTCCGTCCACTGCGCCACCCCAGCCACATCCAATCGCCATTGCGCCCAAAGCCAACCCCCAAACCCAAACACCAGCGTCACCCCCAGCATCAGTCCAACACCAAAAAAACTCAACCGCACCGCCCGCCCCAGCGCCACCCTCGGGATCGCTACCCGACCCAAAAACCACCCCGCAAAAAAACCCACCCACCAACTCGCCTGAAACCCAATCTTCGCCGCCACCCACCGACCCGGATTCGCCACCCCCTCATAGCCAAACTGATAAACCTTGAACCTCGTGAAATACTCCGGCCCAAGCCCAAACGTCACCTGATCGTGCAACACCCCATACCCCCCCGCGATCAAAGCCCCGAACAACCCAAACACCAACATCCACACCCCCTGCACCAGCGAGAACTTCGGAATCAAAAATCGCATCACTCAACCCTAACGTCACCACCGCCCACCCCCAGCCTACCTTTCCCCACCCGCCACTCAATCACCCTCCTTTTTTCTGCCCCCCTTTATTTCTGCCAGTCTCGCTCTCCACTCTCCACTCTCCACTCTCCGCATTCCGCAATCCGAAATCAGCATTCCCCTTGCACCCAGCCCATTCCCCTCCAAAAAACCAGTGTCCATTCACGTCCGATGAATCCCACCCCGCTCTGCCTCGCCCTTCTCCTCGCCAGCATCCTGCTCGGCACCTCCTGCCAGGGCCCCTCTGACCCCGCCAAACCCCGCCTCTCCTACCTCGACCTCTCCCGCACCCGCGTCCCCAATCAACCTCAACACCCCCTCTTTCCCGGCGTCACCCTCAGCGCCGATCAAACCACCCCCTCCGCCACCGGCGAACAGGAATTCACCGGCCACATCTTCTGCGATAGCACCGAGCAAAAAAAAGCCATTGTCGAATCCGGCGCTCAAGACATCGGCTGGCCCCTCTACGCCACCGCCAAAGAAGCCACCTGGAACCCCGCCTCCCATACCCTCGAACTCCGGGGTCGCCCCGCCATCCAGTTCGCAGGCTCCATCGTCGAAACCCTCGAAGAAGACGGCGTCATCACCCTCTCCCCCCTCAAAGTCAATATCCTGGGCCAAAGCAAATCCACCCTCTTGTCTCAGCCCTGATTCCGCACGATTCATCCTCTCTCCTCGCTCTCTTCCTCCCCATGAACCAAGCCGTCCTCAGCCTCCTCCAAGAAAACCGCCACTCCATGCGCATCGACCTCATCGGTGTCGCTGGCTCAGGCATGAGCGGCCTCGCCTCCCTCCTTCTCGCACTCGGTCACAAAGTCAGCGGCTCCGACAAAGTCACCACCGAGGAAACCGCCCGCCTTCAAAAACTCGGCCTCGAGTTCTTCTCCCCCCACTGCGAACGCGAAGTCGAAGACTGTGACATGGTCATCTACTCCTCCGCCATCAAACCCAACAACATCGCCTACGACGCCGCCTTCCGCGCCGGCATCCCTCTCGTCCGCCGTGCCGAAGCCCTCGCCGCAATCATGGCTGTCAAAGACGGCATCGTCGTCGCCGGCACCCACGGCAAGACCACCACCTCCGCCCTCACTGCCCACGTCCTTCGCCACGGGCAAATGCATCCCTCCCACTACGTCGGCGCCGAAATTCCCATCCTCGGCACCAACGCCCACTGGGACCCCGAAGGCTCACTCTTCGTCGCCGAAGGCGATGAAAGCGACGGCACCCTCGTCAACTTCCGCCCCGCCCACTCCATCATCCTCAACATCGAAGCCGAACACCTCGACCACTACGATGGCATCGACGCCATCAAAGCCGTGTTCGCCCAGCTCCTCAGTCAAACCTCGCAACACTGGATCTACTGCGCCGAAGACCCCGTCGCCAGTGAAGTCTGCTCCCCCTCGCCCCAAGCCATCGGCTACGGCTGGCACGGCAACCCCAACGCCGCCTACGCCGCCCACATCCTCGCCAGCGAACCCGACCACTCCGACTTCGAAGTCTACCAGCGCGGCACCCTCCTGGGCACCGCCACCCTCGGCATCCCGGGCAAACACAACGTCTCCAATGCCCTCGCCGCCATCGCCCTCGCCACCGAACTCGGCGTCCCCTTCGACGCCATCCAGCACGCCCTGAAAACCTTTCGTGGTGCCAAACGCCGCTTCGAAATCCGCCACCGCAGCCCCCGCTTCACCCTCGTCGACGACTACGGCCATCACCCCAGCGAAATCGCCGCCACCCTCGCCACCGCCAAAGGCCTCAACCCGGCCCGCATCCTCTGCCTCTTTCAACCCCATCGCTACAGCCGCACCCAACTGCTCAAAAAAGAGTTCGGCGCCTCCTTCCACGACGTCGACCAACTCTTCGTCACCGACATCTACCCCGCCAGTGAAAAACCCCTCCCCGGCGTCACCGGCGAAACCATCCTCGAAGAGGTCCGCGCCCAAAGCCCCGTCAAGTGCGCCTCCACCCCCACCATGATCGAGGCCCGCGACCAGCTCGGCAATGCCATCCGCCCCGGTGACCTCATCATCACCCTCGGCGCAGGCAACGTCCACGAAGCCGGCCGCTGCATCGCCCGCGACCTCCCCGTCCTCGACCGCCTCTGGGACATCCTCGACGCCAATGGCGGCGGCCTCGCTCGTCTCTACGAGCCCATGCACCTCCACACCACCTTCCGCATCGGCGGCCCCGCGCAATTCTGGATCCAACCCCAAACCATCGCCGCCTTTGCCGACATCGTCCGCTACCTCCGCGGCGCCTCCATCCCCATCCGCGTCATCGGCCGCGGCTCCAACCTCCTCGTCCAGGACGGAGGCATCCGCGGTGCCGTCATCCATCCCGCCAAAGGCGAATTCGAAGACGTCCGGGTCGAGGGCGATACCCTCATCGCCGGTGTCGGAGCCCGCCTCAAAAAAATCGCCATCACCGCCAGCAACGCCGGCCTCGGCGGCTTCGAATGGATGGAAGGCATCCCCGGCAATCTCGGCGGCGCCATCCGCATGAACGCCGGCGCCATGGGCATCGAAACCTTCGACCAAATCGTCTCCGTCCGCTTCATCGACCTCGACGGCAGCCTCAAAGAAAAACCCCTCGCCGACATCGAGCACCACTACCGCAACGTCCCCGAGTTCGAAGAGCGCCTCATCGTCTCCGCCGTCCTGCGCGGCACCCCGAACGCCCCCAAAGACGACATCACCGCCAAGCTCGCCGCCTCCCATCACAAACGCCGCACCACCCAGCCCGTTGGCGCCAGCGCAGGCTGCACCTTCAAAAACCCCGAACTCTGCGGCGCCGGCAAACTCATCGACGACCTTGGCCTCAAAGGCAGGAGCGTCGGCCCCGCCCAGGTCTCCGACATCCACGGCAACTTCCTCGTCAACACCGGCGGCGCCAAAGCCCGCGACGTCCTCGACCTCGTCGCCCAGATCCAGGAACACGCCCTCCAAACCCGAGGCATCCAGCTCGAACTCGAAGTCAAAGTCATCGGCTCCCCCACCCCCCTCCCCTTGTCATAAACCCAATGTACCCACGTTCGTCAGAACGCGCCCCCCTGTCACCCCTCTGCGCCTCTCCTTCCTCTCTGCGCCTCTGCGTGCCCCTTCACAAACCCTGGGCCGCCAATCTCTCATCACCCACCTCCCCCTCTCGCTCCATCCGCTCCGGCGACCTCCCATCCACCCACCTCAACCGTGGCACCACCGGCACAAACCGCTGCAACTTCACCAGCCAAAAAAACACCCGCAACCGCCACCGCGCCGCCCACGGCAACTTCGCCCTCCCCGCCAGCACCGCATTGATCGCCGACCCCAAATTCAGCACCGCCTTCGGCTGCAAAAACAACTCAATGAACGGCCGCGTGTAGAACGCCTCCACAAACTGCCAAAACAGCGCCAGGTGATCCTTCACCCCTCGCTCATAAGCCCGCATCGCACGCGTCATCGACCGCCCCTCCCGCACCGCCTCACCCACCACCCGAGCCGCATCCCGCCCGCTCTCCATCGCCAGCATCACCCCTGACGAAAACACCGGATCCAAAAACCCCGCCGCATCCCCCGCCCGCACCAGCCTCGGCTCCACCAATCGCTCCACGCTAAACGAGTAGTCCGCCTCCACGTGCAGAGCCCCCAGCCGACTCGCACCCGCCATCCGCCGTTTCAACTCCGGCGTCTGCCCCACGATCTTTTCCCACAACACCTCCACATCAGCCCGACCCGCATCAAACTCCGCCCGCCCCATCACCAGCCCCACACTCGTCCGCTTCTCATCCAAAGGAATCATCCACACCCAAGCCTGATCCCGAATCAACAACACAATGTCCCCCGTCTCCTCCCCACCCGGCATCTCCACCCCTTCAAAGTGCCCGTAAAGCGCCACCTTCCGGTGCCCCTCACGCTCCTTGCGCAGCCCCGCCTTCCGCGCCGTCACCGCCTGCATCCCCGTCGCATCCACCACAAACTTCGCCCCCACCTCCCGCGTCTCCCCCGCCTCATCCCGACAAGTCACCACCACCCCCGCTTCCGTCACCGCGTGCGACACATAACCGCAACCCTCCCGCACCTCCGCCCCGCGTGCTTCCGCCAACCGCAGCAGCTTCTCATCAAACACCGATCGCTCCACCTGATAAGCCTGCTTGTGCTCCGTAAAAGTCCCCTTCGCAAACTCCAACCGCCCACCCACCTCACCCGCCCCGCTCCAAAACTGCGCCGCCCGCTTCACCACATGCCCACTGCTTTTGACCTCCTCCTCAATCCCCAACTCCTCAAACAATCCCATGTTATACGGCAGCAAACTCTCCCCCACATGGAACCTCGGAAACCGCGCCTTCTCCAGCACCCGCACGTTTAGCCCCTCACCCGCCAACACCATCGCCGCCGTCGCCCCGGCGGGTCCCCCGCCAAGCACAATCACATCCAAGTTGTCCGCCTGAGTCTGCACCTTCATAGCCTCTCAGAATACGCCCACCACGCAAGCACGAACGCACTCCGCAAAAATCACTTCTTCACCGAAACCCTCACCATCCCCTCCGGCAACTCAGCCCCCCACTTCACCCCCGGCGCCCCCAACAAAGTCACCTCCAAAAAATCCAACGCCGTCTCCCTGAAAAGCCGCTGCCGCTTCTCATCCACCCGCCCGCACGCCAACTGCCCCAGCCAATCCGTCGGCGATTCCGGATCACAATGCGTCGCCCCCACCACCTTCCACACCGTCACCTCACCCCCATAATCCGCCAGCATCGACAAAGCATTGCCCTCCAGGTTGAACGGCGCCGGTTCCGCCAGCAACGCCAACCCGGGCACCTTCACCCGACCCGACACCGCCGCCCCCTTGCCATCAAAATCCACCGGATCCAACCCCACCCACGCCTCCACCGGCTCATCCATCCGCGAGGCCGCAAGCAAGGTCGTCAAACCTCCCATCGAAAAGCCCATCAACCCCATCCGACCATTCAACGCCATCGGCCACTCCTGCCTCCGGCCCGCCGCCACCACCGCCTCAAGCGCCTTCGCATTCCTCAAGTGCTTCGCCAAAAACGGCTGCGTCACCACCGCCGCCACTATCCCCCGCTCCGCCAGCGCCGCCCCCCAGCCCGCCATGTAGCGCTTGCTCCGCATGAACCCATGCGCCACCACCACCCCCGGACGCTTCACCCCATCGTCCCGAAAATAAAAATCCACCGCCACCGCTGTTCCCTCACTGTCCACCGTCCCCGACCGCTTCACCACCCCTGCCGCCAATTTCGGCGAGGTCGTGCAAGTCACCAACGCCACCATCAACCCCAGCGCAACCGCCGCAAAGAACAGCATCCGCAGACATCTTTTTAACGAAGGCCTCATCACAGTTCACATTCCATACCGGATCGCTTGCACGGAGCAAGCCCCGAAGTTAGCTCTGCCCCATGACTTCCCTGCATCCCGATACCCCCACCATTGAGACCCGCGAAGAAGTCATGTTCTTCGACACCGATTGCGGCGGCGTCGTCCACAACATCGCCTACCTCCGCATGATCGAAACCGCCCGCACCCGCCTCGCCGCCAAACTCGGCATGGCCCTCAGTGAAATGGCGCAAACCCAACTCTACCCCGTCGTCGTCCGCACCGAGATCGACTACCGCAAACCCGCCAAACTCGCCGACGAACTCATCATCCACGGCCACCTCGAAAAAGTCGAACGCGCCCGCTTCTGGTGCGCCTTCGAAGTCCGCCGCGCCGCCGACTCCCACCTCCTCATCACCTGCCGCCAGGCCCTCGCCCTCGTCCAAATGCCCCAAGGCAAACCCGTCCGCCTCCCCCCCGACTGGTCAACCCGCTACGCCCACCTCACTGGCCCGCAATCGTAGCACCCAACTCCAAAGTCATCACGCACTCCAAGTGCTTCGTCTGCGGAAACAAATCAAACGGCTGCACCCGCCGCAGCACATACCCGCCCGCATTCAACTGCTTCAAATCCCGCATCTGCGTCGCCGGATTGCATGACACATACACCAGCGTCTTCGGACGGAACGCCAGCAACTGCGTCAAAAACGCCTCACTGCACCCCGCCCTTGGCGGATCAATAATCACCGCTGTCGCCTCCGCCGGACTCGTCACCTGCGCAAAGATCTGCTCCGCATCCGCCGCCAAAAAGCGACAATTCGTCAGCCCGTTCAGCGCCGCATTGTGCCCCGCCTTCACCACCGCGCTCGCCGACACCTCCACCCCGATCACCTCCTCAAATCGCCGCGCCGCGCAGATCCCAAACAACCCGCTACCGCAATACGCATCCACCAAAAACCTCGCCCCACCCGCCACCGCCTCCTTCACCACATGCTCGACAAACGCCGGCAGAATAAACGGATTGTTCTGGAAAAAATCCCCCGCCTGAAACTCAAACCGCACCCCATCCACCACCTCCACCGACAGCTCATCCGCCCGCCGTTGCACCTTCCCTTGCGACGCCCGCATCAGCAGCGTCGCCCCATTCTTATAGCTCGCCCCCTTCTCCCTCGCCTCCCGCCTCACCATCTCCAGCTCCGCATTGATCTCATCCATCGCGATCCAGCACTTCTCCACATCCACCAGCGCATGCCGGCTCCCCGCTCTCAGAAATCCAATCTCCCCGATCTCTCCATCCTTCGGCTTCTGAAAATGCGGTGTGATCTTGGACCGATACCCCAACTGCACGGGCGACGGATAAACCGCCTCCACCGGAAAATCGACCCCCGCCATCCGCTCCAGCAACTCCCCCACCTGCCGCTGTTTCCAAACCAACTGCTCCTCATACGCCAAGTTCTGATACTGACACCCCCCGCACCGCCCAAACAACGAACACACCGGCTCCCGCCGATGCGGCGACGCCCGCACCACCTCCACAAAATCCGCATCCGAATAGCTCTTGTAGTTCCGAAACACCCGGCACCGCACCCGCTCCCCAGGCAGCGCAAACGGCACAAACACCACCCACCCCTCCACCCGCGCCACCCCCGCCCCCATGTTCGTCAAAGACTCAATCTCCACCTCCAACTCCTGGTGGTAAGCGAAAGGATGCGGATTGAATTGACGAGGCGGGCGACGATCAGACACAAAAACCCCATCGCCCCAAGCCAGAACCTTTCAAGCAAGAATCACCCCTCCCCGTCCTGCAGTCCCCACTTCAACCAATTCCCCAAAACATTACCGCGAGTGAGGATATAGAACAATGTACAGAATCTCCATCGACCAAACAAAGCTCCAAGTCAAAGCCACGGCAGTCGCCGTGCCAGCCAACCAGAGCCCATAACGCACGGTCGCGCCCCAGCTTTTACCAAAGAAAACCCGGGCGTAACTCTCCGCCGCCGGACCTAGGGTGTAGAAGACATTGGCGGTCGCCCCAAACGCCGCGATACTCCCCCAATAACCCAAGAGGGCTTGGTCAATCATGGTCTCTCTCAGGTTCCAGGACCACAGCAGGCCTAAGGCCAGCAGAATCGCATTATAGACCCATCGCCCTAACTCCCAAAACCGCAGGGCGCGGCGCAGATCACTCAGCGTTTCAACGGGCTTTTCACTCATGTAAGCACAATACCATAGATTGACCCGCGAGAGCCAGTCTCGATCACAGCCATCTTCGAGTTACCTCCCCCACTAAGCTCCTATTTGCCAAATGACGATAAAGATGAGCAACACGACCAGCACCGCCAAAAAAATCCAGCCGGCGCGGGACGTTTTGTTTTTCGCGTGTAGCGTAGCAGCAATGATATCCTGGCTCTCCGGAGTAATGACAAAACGCCCCTACTTCCCCAGCACCTTCACGAGAGTGTAGGCGTTTATCAATGTCCCAATGGGAATGCTCAGCAGTCCGATGCCGGAGAGGATAATCGTGGGAAGGCGCGCCCAACTCCGCAAGCGGCGTAGCCCGAAGCCAGCAACGAACTGAACAACGCCGAGGATCACAAGGATCGCCATCGAGACCCATTCCGAAGTCAACTCATCGGTCGCCGCCATGGAGAGGCCCGCTGCAATGACAATAAACGCGCCCAGGAAATACAGCACGCCGACCGTTTTTAGAGTAGCCTCTGCACAAGTGGCTTTCGGCGTGGTTTGGAGATGGGGAGTGATGCAATCTGAAGATTTCCCAAGGGCAGGATTCAGGACGCGCTATGGGAAAGGGCACTGACGATGGCCTGCAGGGTCTCGAGTCCGGTGCTGATTTTTCCAAAAAAGGACGCTTGATGGGGAATTAGGTGAAACGCAGGGTGGCGACTCCAAAGAGCACGCAGTTTGGAGTCGAGCACGATGGCTTGATCCAGAGTCTCGTTACGGATGGGATTTCCACCCTCAATGGAGCAACCTCCGACGGCGGCGGTTTCGAAAAAGATGACGGCGTCATAACGGGCGAGTTCCTCTTCAAAGGTGGTTTGGACGCTCGCGAAGTAGCTTTCTTCAGAATCAGGCCAATAGGCGGCTCCATCGATTGTGCCACGATCACAAAGCAAAACCCGTCCGGGATAGAGCGCGTCATATTCGCTCTCCAGGTGTCGCTGGACGTGGAAAATGGCGGTTTGAGTGTGACGCTGAGCCGAAGGTTGGGCAGCGCGGGGAAAGCCACCTTGGAAAAGGATAGTTGCGGCTTCTGGAACCACAACGACATGATCCCCGATTTCCCGGCGGAAAAGATCCGCCGAAGTGGTCTTGCCACCACCCGGCCCACCGGAAAGCACAATGCGAAGAGGTCTGCTGGAAGGCATGGGTTGATCAGACAGAGGTGAAGCCATCGATATTGACGGCCCGTGAACGCATCAACTTAATCCCATCCGACTGAAATCTGTCAATCGATCAAACTGGCCAGCGCCACATCCACTTTCGCCTATCCAACGCCTCCATGCGCCCGGGCAACCTTCTTCCATCACCTCCCAAGCCACTAAAAATGAGGGACTTACATCCAATAACTGACACATCACTCCAATCCTGCCTCGAAGTCACCCACGGCGGTTTGAATCCAATGTCCTGAGCGCGAAAGTTCCCCGCAAAAGCCAATCCCAACCACCTTACTGCCCCAAAGGCGGCCCATACCACCGGTAGCACATCAAATACACAATCACCCCCGTGATCGACACATACAACCAAATCGGTGCCGTGAACTTCGCCAGCTTCCGATGCTTATCAAACCGCTGCCTCAACGCCGGAATCACCGTTAAAATAATCATCGGCAGGTTCACAATCGCCAAAATCAAAGGCTTGATCAAGATCGTGAAAGAAACCGTCCGCACCGTCTACTGCCCCGCAAAGCCATCAACGGCCTTCCAAAGCATCAGGAAACGATCTTCAAGGCGGGAGCGGGAATGCGGGGCACGGTATCGCAGGCAGAGCATGCCCTGCGTGGCGTGACAATGACTCGGCGGGCCAGGTCAGTAGAAACTGCATTTGCAGATTTTCTGCTTTCCTGCTAATCTTAGCAGCATGAAAGCTACCCTAACTGTCACTGACCGCGGTGTCGTATCACTGCCCGCCAAGATGCGCTCTCTTCTGGGGATCCGCGGCAAAGATGTCCTCATCGCCGAAACGACTCCCGAAGGCATCCTGCTGCGGTCAACAGTGACACTCCCCGTTGAACTCTACGCACCCGAGCGCATCGAAGAATTCGACTCCGAAGAGGCTGCTCTGGCCAAGGTTCTCAAACGGAAGACGCTCTGATCGGCAATGCGCATCTTTCTCGACGCGAACATCCTGTTTTCCGCCGCACGAGCAGATGGTGCCATTCGCGCCTTGCTAAGCTTGCTCAAGGAAGCTGGCCATGTTTGCTGCGTGGACGCTTACGTGCTGGAAGAGGCCCGCCGCAATCTACTCGCCAAGTCCGCATCAGGTCTCATCTGGCTGGAGGATTCAATGACTGAATTCCAGGTTCAACCCATCCGGCTGCGGGACAAAGAGTTGGAGGCACATCTGCCAGTGGTGGAAAAGGACCAACCTGTGCTAGCTGCCGCCATTCAGTCAGGTTGCCACTACTTGGTGACAGGTGACCGCACCCACTTTGGAGCGCTTTTCGGGCTTTCGATTCAGGATGTGAAAGTGATGTCTCCGGCGCAACTGGCCTAAGAACTTCTCTGAGCCGTTAGAGCATTTTAAGAAAAGAGGTGGCCGTTGATTTGGGAGCGCCGGAGGTGGAGATGGGCCGTTGGTAGCGCAGGGACATATGAGTAAATACGTCCCAAGCTGACGACGGCCCCGATCCGCCTCCGCCGCCCCAAAGATGCAGCTACAGTTTTTCTTAAACTGCTCTATTCCAACCCCTCTCGAATTCACCAAAGGCACA
Source organism: Verrucomicrobiaceae bacterium (assembly GCA_027487315.1). Taxonomy (GTDB): domain Bacteria; phylum Verrucomicrobiota; class Verrucomicrobiia; order Verrucomicrobiales; family Verrucomicrobiaceae; genus JAGRPD01. The sequence goes on from JAIYDW010000149.1 coordinate 45,696, forward strand.
GACCCACGGCGGCATGAACCCCATGTCTAAAGCGCGAAAGTTCCCCGTAAAAGCCAATCCCAACCACCTCACTGCCCCAAAGGCGGCCCGTACCACCGGTAGCACATCAAATACACAATCACCCCCGTGATCGACACATACAACCAAATCGGTGCCGTGAACTTCGCCAGCTTCCGATGCTTATCAAACCGCTCCCTCAACGCCGGAATCACGGTCAAGATGATCATCGGCAAGTTCACAATCGCCAAAATCAAATGTGTGATCAAGATCGTGAAATACACCGTCCGCACCGTCCCCTGCCCCGCAAAGCCCACGTGCCCCACGTGGTAATGATAAATCAAATAACTCGTCAAAAACGCCGCCGAAACCCCAAGCGCCGCAAACATGAACGCCGAATGCACCTTCGGCTTCTTCAGCTTGATCGCCGTCAGCCCGGCGATGATCAACACCGTGGCACAGCTGTTGAGAATGGCATTGAGCGCCGGCAGATCAGTCACAGTCATGGTTGTTTCACTTCGGTTGTCTTCACACGTTCAGCTTTCGCCTTTTCCTTGAACAAGTACTCCAGGTCCAGCCGCAACTGCTTGTCCCAGTAACCCGCCACCTCAGGATCCACATTCACCAGATCCGCCATCCGCCTCACATTCCCCAAATGATCCAGCAACACCACCCGCAAGTCGTGCATGTACTTGTCCTCCGGTGAAAGCCGATCCTTCTCCGGCATGACCTGCGTTGGCCGGAACTTCAATTGCCTCGTCATGAAAGACTCAATCTTCACAGCATCACCATTCACAAACCAAAACGGCGCGGTCTTGGGAATCCCCACCTGATCCGCAAATGCCGACATCATCGCCGGGGTATCATCAGGATCGAGTGCAAAACAAATGAAATGCACATCATCCCGCCCCGCATACTCCTCCGCCAACTTCTTCAACTTACCCACCACGCCCGCACAACCTCTCGGACACCGCGTGAACACCCACGAAGCCAGGATCACCTTCCCCCTCAACTCACTCAGCCGCACCGTCCGCCCATCCCGTTCTGTCAAAATCAAATCCCCCTCCGCTCGATGAATGTATGGCGGCCGCCCCGCCTCTTCTTCACGCGACTTCTTCTCCAGGTAAACCAACCAGTTGTAAGTAATCACCCCCGCCAATGCGATCATGATGATCGGAACCCAAAGGGTCCAGGGACGAATGCTAGGCGCTTCGGGAGGGGTCTCAGACATCACAATTCAATCATCAAAATTCACCGCCAAGTCAACGCGGCCAGCAACAGCAACCCCGGCAAGTAA
>JAIYDW010000065.1 GCA_027487315.1 Verrucomicrobiaceae bacterium
AACATCATCCGCACCAAAGGCTTCGTCAGCAGAATCGTCGCAAACCAATACACCACATCCGTCCACCACCCCCGCCGAAACACCGGCTGCACCCGATTTCGCCCCCGCCCCACGATCCGTTCGATCACAAAGAAAATGATCGAGAGAACAACAAGCGTGACGAGCACGCTGAAAAAAGTCTTATCAGGTTTCATCAGTCAGTGGGTAAATAGCCATCTCATTTCCTTAACGTCACCCCGATCCCCTCGGTAACAGCCTCTGTGGACTTCATCGGATGCTCCTGAAAAAACGCCCACATCAGGTCATTGGCGGAAATGTCCTTCGTCGATTTGCCGAGCATGGCGACGATGGGTTCATTGCCGGGCCAAGTGTGGCCGCCGTTTTCGATTTCGATGAGCACGACTTCCCTTCCGTCCTCGCCACCGCTCCAAGTTTTGCGCGTGCATTTCATGCCGTCGTCTGCCTTGTCGGGTAGCGCGATGACTTCGGGTTCCGGTTTGCAGCCGTTTGCTTTGACCCAACTTTGGATGGTGTGGTCCACGGAACGAAACTCCGTGATGCCTGCTCGCCCCAGCGCACCCTTGCCAAAGCCGCCGTTGAATGGGGCGAACTCATCCCCTGTGCCGTGGAAGTGCATGACGGGGACGGGGCGCTTTGCGTTAGGCGCATCCATCATCAACGGCCCGCCAACCGGCGCGATGGCGGCGATGCGGTCGGACAGTTCCGACGCCACGTAATGCGACATGATGCCACCGTTTGAGAGCCCGGTGGCGAAGACGCGCTTCGAATCCACGTTCGCCACGGTCGCAAGATCATCGAGCAGGGCTCGGGTGAAGCCAACATCGTCGATTTTCCGCTGCATCGCGTAGCCGCAACAGCCGCCGCCATTGAAAGTCAGCCCGCGTTCAGGGTCGAGCCCGCTCCCATAAGGATAGACGACGATGAATCCGGCTTCGTCCGACTTCGCATTCATTCCCGTGAGACGCACCATGCTCTCGGGATTGCCTCCGCCACCATGAAAGACGATTACCACCGGCGACGGATTCGCCGCGTCATACTTTTCGGGAACATGCACGCGATAACGACGTTGCAAATCGCCGACGGAAACGGTCCGCGTGTGCCCGCCCACCGTCAGCTTTGTCGCCGCAGACAACGGCGCGCTAACCCCGGAAAAAAAATGCGTGCTGAACTCTTCGAGAGTGATGTGGCCATCCCCATTCTTGTCCGCGCCCTGAATCTTCGTCTTGAACTGACGAAACGGGTTCACCTCGTCGGCGGACAACTTGCCATCGCCATTGCTGTCCGCTCGCCTGAAGCCCTCGTTGAGCTTGAGGTTCTGCGCCTCCAATGACGAACCGATGCCAAAAACGAGAATTAAGCTCAGAAGTTTGTTCACAGTCATGACTTGAACAACGCATTCGCCTCTTCCTCGGTAACAAGGCTATTCCCATTCACTTCCATCGCCGTTTCTGTTGAGTTGTTGAAATCGGTGCTGGGCAACCGCAGTGATAGGTGGAGTGTCCCTCGAAGCAATCAGCCTGGATGATTCATGGCGTTGGTCCTGTTGCTCCCTGTTCACGTCTACTCCGGTAGTAGACCTGCACCTCTTCCAGCGTCGCAAAGCCGTCTTTGTTGGCATCCACGGCGTCGAAGAGATCCTTCTGCGGATACTCCTCGCGGGTGAGTTTGGCGTCGTTGTTGGCGTCGGCCTTCTTGAAGGCTTCATCGACGCGATTGCCTGCTTTGGCGGTGCCTTTTTTGGGCGTGGAGCCAGTTTTGGGTGCGCCGCCTTCGGTGGCGTTGCGCTGGTCCTGACGGATCCATTTGGCGGGAATCGTACCGCGCTCCCATTCGGTGAACTTGGCGGCGAGTTCGCCGAACTTGGCAGGCTCTTTGGCCGCTAGGTCGGTGGTTTCGCTGAGGTCGGTTTTGAGGTTGAACAGTTCGGCGCTGCCGCTGCGACCTTCCTGCACGAGTTTCCAATCACCCACGCGGATGGCCTTCTGCGTGCCCGCACGCCAGCAGAGGAAGTCGTGCGGTGCTCCGGGCCTCTCGGCGTTGACGAATGGCAGCAGATTCACGCCATCGAGCGGTTTATCCTCGGGAATGGCAATGCCACTCGCGGCGAGCGCCGTCGCATGGCAGTCAAAGCCCATCACGGGCTGCGTGTAAGTGCCACCCGCCTTTACCTTGGCCTTCCACTGCATGAGAAACGGCACACGGATTCCGCCTTCGTAGAACTGTGCTTTCTGGCCGCGCAACGGGTCGTTTCGCGAAGTCGTTTGCGTCGTGGGGCCGCCATTGTCGCTGTAGAAAAAGATGAGCGTGTTCTCTTCCTGGCCAAGTTCGTGCACCTTTGCCAATACGCGGCCCACGGCGGCATCGAGTCCGCTCAACATACCCCCATACGTCCGCCGCTTTTCATCCGCGATGCCACTGAGCGCCGCTGAATACGGATTCGCATCCATCGGCGAATGCACCGCGTTGAACGCAAAGTAGAGGAAGAAGGGTTTTGCCGGGTTCTTGGTTGGTAGTTCTTCGTTCTTGGTTCCCTGACTGCGCTCAATGAAACTCACCGCTTCATCCGCGAACTCATCAGTGAGATACTTCGTCGTCGTCACCGGCTCGCCGTTGCGGATGACCGGATCATTGTCCTTCTTGCCCGGCAAATACGTCCGCGCCCCGCTGAGGAATCCGAAGTGATAATCAAACCCTCTTTCATGCGGTCTTAGACCCTCTTTGAAGCCAATGTGCCACTTGCCAATCATGCCCGTGGCGTAGCCCGCGCCCTTGAGCTTCTCCGCCAGCGTCGGAATCTCGCGTGGAAGGCCAAAGTTATCTGCCGCATACTTCTCCGGCCCCGAGTTCGCCTCAAAGCCGAAGCGATGCTGATACATCCCGCTCATCAGCCCTGCCCGCGACGGCGAGCACACGCAATGCGTCGCGTAACCATCCGTGAAGCGCACGCCGTTCTTCGCGATGCTGTCGATATTCGGCGTCGGGATGTCCTTGCAACCGTTCACGCCGATGTCCGCATAGCCGAGGTCGTCGGCGAGGAAGATGATGATGTTTGGCAAAGTGGCTGCGGCTTTAGCCGCATTAGATTCGGCTAAAGCCGAAACCACATTCATCATGCTGAGTGACGAAACGAAAATGAGGGCGAGGAAGCGTTTCATGGAGGCGCTTTTCAGTTCGGTGTGGCCTCGCCATGCGGATAGCGGTAGTCGGCCTTGGGGTCGGTGGAGACTTGCTTCGTGCTGCCGTCGGCGAGGGTGTGGAGGAAGAGCTTGTGGTCGGCGTGATAGACGATGGCTTTGCCGTCCTGCGTCCAGCGCGGGTAGTCGAACCAGACCTGCTTGCGTTCTTCGTTGGCGAAGGGTTTGGCGTTGGTGATGGTGCGGGCCTTCACATCGAAGTCGGCGACATAGAGGATGCGCCCGGGGTTGGGATTGGTTTTGCCGGGATGGTAGTCGAAACAGATTTTCGCTTCGTCGGGCGAGATGCTGACGCGGTCGAGGATGCCGGTCTTGGCGAGTTCGCACTCGACGCGCTCGAACTTCGGTTCGCCACCGGGATTGGGCGTCATGAGGAAATGGCCGTAACCGAGCTTCGGCGGGATGGCAGAGACGAAGAGGCGACCATCACTCACGGCGGAGTGAACCCAGGCGATGGCATTTGGGTCCGTGACGGCGATTTCCTCGCCGGGTTTGCCTCCGATCTTGCCCGCCATGATGGTGTAGCCGCCTTTGCCCGTGTTCTTGCGATTCCAGACGGGTGTGTTCTTGCCGTCGCGGGTCCAGGTGGGATTGAAGTCGGTGCGGGTGCCATCGGAGAGCACATGAAAGCCGGTGCCGTCGGCATTGATGATACAGAGCTGAGTGATCCAGTTGCTCACCACGGGATCGTTTTTGAGACGACGGAAGAAGACGAGGTGATCGCCCGTCTTCGACCACGAGGGTTTGAAATCCCAATGCCCGGTGGTGATCGGTTTGCCCTCCGGCTGACCGAGAACGGTGATGTGGATTTCGCCATCCTTGTAGTAGGAGGCGCGGTAGGGTTCGGCAGCATTCGCGGTTGAACCGCAGTGGACGCTGATAGCGCAGAGGAGCGCGGCGATGGAGTGGTGGAGCTTTGGAGTCATTGAGTTGAAATCGAATTTCACGCGATAATACCCTTCACCACATTTCCCTTCACCTCGGTGAGCCGCATATCTCTTCCTGCATGGCGGAAGGTGAGCTTGGTGTGTTCGAGGCCGAGGAGGTGGAGGATGGTGGCGTGCCAGTCGTGGATGTGGACGGGGTCGATGACGCTTTCGTAGCCGAACTCGTCGGTTTCGCCGTGGCTGTGGCCGGGCTTCACTCCGGCTCCGGCAAACCAGGTGGTGTAGCCGGTGTGATTGTGATCGCGGCCGTCATCGATCTGCGCATACGGGGTGCGGCCAAACTCGCCGCCGAAGATGACGAGCGTGTCTTTGAGCAGGCCGCGACCTTCGAGATCGGTCAAAAGGCCCGCGATGGGGCCATCGACGGCGGCGGCGTGTTTGCCGTGGTCTTCGGTGAGGTTGCGATGCTGGTCCCAGCCGCCGTGATTGACCTCCACGAAGCGCACTCCGGCCTCCAACATGCGCCGCGCCATAAGGCACTGGCGGCCAAAGTCGTCGGTGGTGCTTTCGCCGATACCGTAGAGTTTTTTCACGGTGTCGGACTCGCTTTCGATGTCGAGCACGCTGGGCAGGGCGTCCTGCATGCGGAAGGCGAGTTCGTGCGATTCGATGAGGCCCTCGATGGCGGCGTTCTCAGGCTGGCGTTGCTGTGCGGCTTTATTGAGCTGCTGCACAAAGTCGAGCTGAGCACGCTGCTCAGGCCGTGCGAGCTGCGGATGTGCGAGATTGCTGATTTTGGCCTGGGCGATGGGAGCGCGTCCGTTGCCGATGCGGGTGCCTTGATAGATGGCGGGTAAAAACGAGCTGCCGTAGTTCGCGGGGCCGCCGTTGCCGGGATTCGGGCTGAGGGTGACAAAGCCGGGAAGGTTTTCATTCGCGGTGCCGAGGCCGTAGGTGATCCATGCGCCCATGCTGGGACGCGGCGCGGTGGGGATGCCGCAGTGCATTTGCAGGAAGGCGGGCGGATGGTTTGGCACGTCGGTCTTCATGCTGCGGATGAGACAGAGCTTGTCCGCGTGCGTGGCGATCTGCGGGAAGAGCTCGCTGATCCACAGGCCGCTCTGGCCGCGCTGCTTGAACTCCCACACCGGAGCCATCAGCTTGCCGGTGGGCACCTTGCCCTTGCCGATGGCTTTGCCCGCGTATTTCGTCAGCTCCGGCTTGTAATCAAAGCTGTCCACATGCGACGGACCGCCATCCATGCAGAGAAAGAGCACGCGCTTGGCCTTGGCGGGGAAATGCGGCTGTTTCGGTGCGAGTGGCGGCGCGGCGTCAGCAAGAGCACACTGCGTGGCTAGCGCATTCAAGGCGAGATAACCAAAACCTGCGCTGGTGTTTTGCAGCCATTCACGGCGGGAGAAGGCGGGGAGTGCGGAGGTGGAGTGTTGGAGAAAGGGATTCATTGCGGTGAGAGGGCCTGGTTGGGGTTGTTTTGGCGGCTTGACGGAATGATGGCATATATGCTATCATTTGAAAAATGAGTCCGAGGGTGGTCATCGACACGAATGTTCTGGTTGGCGCGGCCCTGAGCCGAGGCGGCGGGGACAATCGTGATGTGCTGCGAGCCTGTTTGAAGGGTTTGGCACGGCCAGTGATTGGCATGGCGCTTTTCAGCGAATACGAAGACCTGTTTCTGCGCTCGGTTTTGATGGCGAAGAGTCCGCTGAGCGAAAAGGACCGACTTACCCTGTTGGAGTCCTTCCTCTCGGTTTGCGAATGGGTGAAGGTTTATTACCTCTGGCGGCCAAACCTGCCGGACGAGGCGGACAACCATCTTGTCGAACTCGCTCTCGCCGGTGGTGCCAGCACCATCGTCACCAATAATCTCCGTGATGTCTCGCGTGGCGAGCTGACTTTTCCTTTCCTGAACATCCTTACACCCGCTCAATTCCTCAAAACCCTCTAATCTTATGAGCACCGTCACCATTCGTCTGCCTGATGATAAGCACGCCCGGCTCCGCCAGCTTGCCAAACACCGCGACCTCAGCGTGAACAAGCTGATGGAGGAACTCGCCACCATCTCCATCGCTGAGTTTGACGCCGAAAGCCGTTTCCGCGCCATGGCTGCTCGCGGCTCTGCGAAGAAGGGCCTCGCTTTGCTGGACAAACTCGATGCGGCTTTTCGGCGATGACTCTTAGCATCAAGTAACCGCTTCGGCTGTTGGAGTTCTGTTTTCATATTAACTCCGCGCCAAGAACTCATGGCTCGCCCAGAGGCTTTGGCAGAGGCCGGCCCAGCCTGCTTCTGGCGTGGGTTTCGTTTTCACAAAGGTGAGCGCGGCTTCGATCTCGGTGTCGGTGGGTGGGCGGTTGAAGATGCGCTCGTAGGCGAGCTTCACGCGGGCGGGTTCGCTTTTGGGGCGGTCGGCGAGGAGGCGTTGCGCGGCGAACTCGGCAGCTTTCAGCACATAGGAACTGTTCAGCAGGAAGAGCGATTGCGCGGGCACGGTGGTCTGCGGACGCTGGCCGGTGACGGTGCTGCCAGCGGCCATGTCGAAGAGCGTGAGCGACTCCAGCGGTGCGTTGCGCATCACGGGCAAATAGACGGAGCGGTAGAGGAAGACTTGATCGAGTGCCCCGCGAATCTGCGTCTGCACGCCGGTGACATAACCTTCGCCATACATGGCAACGGCGCTGCCGGTGGGCGGCGTGAGGTCGAGCTTGCCAGCGGTGAGCAGCATGGCATCGCGGATGGACTCGGCATCGAGTCGGCGCGGCGTCATGCGCCAGAGCAACGTGTTGTCGGGATCGACTGCGTGGTTCTTCGCATCGTGCGCGGTGCTCAGCGCATAGATGCGGCTCGTCATCAGCTCGCGGATGAGTTTTTTCACGGACCAGCCTTCCTTCATGAAGCGATTCGCGAGATGATCCAGCAACGCGGGATGCGTGGGCGTTTGGCCTGACAAACCGAAGTTGTCCGGTGTGACGACGATGCCCTGGCCGAAAAGATGCAGCCACACGCGGTTCACGATGACGCGGGCGGTGAGCGGATTGTCCGGCGATGAGATCCACGAGGCGAGTTCTTTGCGACCGCTGCCTTTAGCGATCTCGGCGCTCGATTTCGCGATCATCGGCAAACCACGCGGCACCATGTCGCCGGGCTTTTGCACCTCGCCACGCAGCAGCAGCGCAGAGTCACGGGGCTTCTCGCGCTCCAGCACGCAGGTGGCGAACTGCTTCGGCGTGCCGTCAGCTTCGTAGGCCGCGAGATGAGCGGCGGATGTCTGGGTGCGCAGTCGCGTCTGAACAAACTCCGACGACGCGAACATCTTCTCCTTGGTGAGTTCCGCAAGACGGGCCGTGCCCTTTGCCACCAACCTCTCCAGGCGTTCGCGCTCGCGTGGGTTCAGCGGCTTCAGCGCATCCGGTTGTCCTGCGGTCGCGGGCAGCGGCATCAGTGCTCCGGGGTTGTTGTTCTGGATGAGCTTGATCGTGCCAAACTTCGTGTCCGTGCTGCGGAAGATGCCTGCCATGGCGTAGTAGTCGCGCTGCGAGACGGGATCGTATTTGTGATCGTGGCAGCGGGCGCAGGCCATCGTCGTAGCGAGGAAGGCCTGGCTCACGGTGTCGATCTGCTCGTCCACGACATCCATTTCAAACTGAAGCGGGTTCTTCTCGATGTGCGACTTCGGCCCGATGGCGAGGAACCCGGTCGCAATGAGCAACTCCGCCCGCTCCTTGTCATCGCGGGCCTCAAACAAATCGCCCGCGATCTGCTCGCGGATGAACTGATCAAACGGCATGTCCTGATTGAAGGCCTTGATCACATAATCGCGATACCGCCACGCCTGCGGATAGGCGAAGTCCGTCTCCTTGCCGCTGCTCTCCGCATACCGCGCCACATCCAGCCAGTGACGCCCCCAGCGCTCGCCAAACTGCGGCGACTTCATGAGTTCATCAATCACACCCTCAATGCGAGACTCACTCGGCGCGGCGAGAAAAGCGGTGACCTGCTCCGCCGTCGGCGGCAGCCCGGTGAGGTCGAGATGCACACGACGAAGCAACGCCGCAGGCTCCGCATCACCGACTGGCGCGAGGCCCTTTTTCTCAATCTCCGCCAACACAAACCGATCCACCTCCGAGCGCGGCCAAGCCGTGTTCTTCACCGCTGGCGCAGGCGCATCCTTCACCGGCTGAAACGACCAATGCGCCAGCCGCGCCTCCATCTTCTCATTCGACGTCACGGCACTCGCAGCAGGCATCGGCAAGCCACGCTTTACCCATTCTGTGAAGTCCGCGATCACCGAGTCCGACAACTTCCCGCCATGCTTCTCCGGCGGCATTTTCAAATCCTCATCCGCGTGAGTTAGCGATGTGATGAGCAAACTCTCCTCCGGCTTCCCGAGCACCACCGCCGCACCGCTGTCGCCGCCTTTGAGCAAGGCATCCCGCGAATCGAGCGCAAAGCCCGCCTTCAACTTGTCCGCTTCGGCGCTGTGGCACTCGTAGCAGCTCTTGATTAGCACCGGGCGGATGTTCTTCTCGAAGAAGGCCAGATCGGCATCTGGGAAGCGAGTGTCCTGTTCGGCAGAGGCCTTGGCCGATGGCTTTGGAGCGTCCGTTTCCGCCGGTGGCCGCTTGGCCTTGCCCCGACCGCCTTTGCTTTGGCGGGGCTTGGCGATGTTTCGATACTCCTCAAGCGTCAAAGCGCCGTCTGCATCCGCATCGAGCTTTTTGAATGAAGGCTCCAAGTGATCGGGATGCTCGCGAAAGTAGGGCGTGTTGTCTTTGAGCACGGCAAACTCCTCGCGGCTCAATTTGGTACTTTTGTCCGCATCCATCGTCTTGAAGCCTTCTTCGAGACTCGGAGCTGCCTTGGCCGATGGTGCGGCTTTCGGAGCTGGCGGTGTCTCAGGAGCAGTGCTGGCCGGTTTCGCCACCGCGTCCTTCAAATGCTCTTCAAACCACGCGATCTCCAGCGTGGTCGCTTCCTGGAAACCTTCGCGATAAATGCCGTAGTGAGTGATGCCTTTGACGACGTGATACTTCGACGGCACGCCGCGAGCGGCGATCTGTCGCTGAGCTTCGGCGACGATGTCGTTGTTGCTCAGTTCCTCGTTCTCCGCGACGACGAAGAGCACGGGTATGGCAATCTTCGCAGCGGCTTCGAGGCCACTGAAGCCGATGCTCTTCGCCGCGTTCGTCCGCATGTTCGAGTATTTTTCCATCTTGCCGGTCATCTTGCCCGTTTCGAGCGGCACCGGCTCGGTCTCGCCGCGTGCCTGCTGCGTGTGCAGTTTATAGGCGGCAGCTAGCGCACGGTCGCGATTGGCCCCGCCGAGTCCGGGCACCTGCGCCACGACGCATTTCACACGCGGATCATTGCCCGCCATGTAGGTCACGAGACCGCCGCCGTAGCTGCTGCCCATGATGCCGATGCGCTGCGGGTCCACCGAAGGCTCGCCCGCGAGGAAGCTGATCGCCGCGCGAATGTCCTCGGTCTGATCGGTGTAGTTCATCTGCCAGCGCAGGGCTTTCACTTTGATCGACAGCTCGCCCTTTTCATCCGGCTTCGGCTGCGGCTCCACAGCCATGAGCTGGCTCTCGCTTTCTCCCCAGCCGCGATAGTCAAAGGCGAGCGCCACATAGCCTTTCTCCGCAAAGATCGTCCCCAATCGCCCGCCCGTGCCGCCCTTTGTGCCGCCCGTGCCCGCGCAGAAGACGATGGCGGGCAGCTTCTCGCCCTCCTTGCGATTCTTCGGCAGGTAAAGATCGCCCGCCATGCGCGTGCCATCGCTCCAGATGGTGACGGCACGTTTCTCGACCCCTTCCGGCAAGGCCCCGCGTGCCGCCGGTTCATTCGGATTGGCTGAGCCTGTAGCGGGGGCAGACGATTTAGCTTTGGCAAAATACGCCGTCAGCTCCTCAGCCGATGCGATGCCATCTTTGTCCGCGTCGATCTGATCAAACAGCTTCGGCATTTCGTCCCGTGTGACCTTGCCATCGCCATTGCGGTCGATCTTTTTGAAGCCATCTGACTGCGCCGCGTTTTGAGCGAGGCTGAGACTGGTGAAGAGTAAAAGTGTGAATGCAGTTTTCATGGTCTTGTGAGTGCTGGATTTCAGTTCGCTGCCACCTTCGCGCTCAGCGGCACGAAATACTCAAAGTAGCCGAGCATCATTTCGTCCACGGTCTGGCTGCCCCATTTGACGAGCTTGGTCGGGTCGGGGTTGGCTTTGTTTTCGGCGCTGTTGTCATACACAGCGGTGATGGTCAGGGTGCTGCCGCCTGGAATGAGCTTGGGCTGTTTGTAGTCGTAGCGGAGCTGCCAGTTGAAGTCGTAGCGGGGAATGTCGAGCAGCGTTTCGGTTTTGCCGTCGGCATAGGTGACTTCATATTTGAAGGCCTTTCCACGAATGTGCATGTGCGCCATGTAGCCGGTGATGGGGATATCGAAGGGCACGCGGCGAGTCGATGTCTCGACGTGATGCGAGGCTCCGGGCGGGATGGATATTTTTGGATTTGCAAGGGCGAGCGTCTTTACTTCATACTGTGGCGCGGTCTTGGCAAAGACGAGACCCATACGCAGACGTTCCTTCTTGGCCTTACCACTCGGGGTGTAGTGAATCTGGAAGCTGACGCGTGCTCCGGCGGGGATTTTGCGGGCGAAGCCGTCGGGATACACACAAGCTCCGTTGCCAGGGACATAGATGGCCCAGTAACCGCC
>JAIYDW010000224.1 GCA_027487315.1 Verrucomicrobiaceae bacterium
AAAGCCAAACCCTTCACCGCCTCCCCTCCCAACCCGCGCACATCCAGCAACCTCAAACACAATTCACGCAACTCCGGCACCCGCGCCTCAATCAAACTCCTCAACGCCACCACCCGCTGCTCCACGGTCGCCCCCTCATCCTTCGCCACTGCCATCACCGCCTCCATCGCCCGCCCATCCCCGAACAAAACACTCAACTCCCGCACCCGCTCCTCCCCTTCCACATCCCCCTTCACCGCCGCCACCAGCGCCTCCCATCCCTCCGGCTTCGGCGCCTTCCGCCACCCCGCAAACGCCTCGCTCATCCCCTGCAAAATCTCCTTCCGCAACCCCGGCCCCATCTTCACCGCCAACGCGACCAAGTCCCCCATCGCCTCCGCCTCCTTCTCCACCCGACCCGCCACCGCCCGACTCATCCACCGCAATGTCAGCGGCCACCGGCACCGCTCCGCCACCTGCACCAATCCCTTCGCATTCGCCTCCACCAGCGGCATCAACCCATACCACACCATCATCGGCAACTGCGCATCCCCCGCATCCTCCCTCCGCGCCATCAACGCCCCCGCCACATCCCCACGCTGCATCACCGGCAACCGCTGCAACGCCGATGCCAATCCCAGCCTCACCAACCCCGACGCATCACTCGAAGCCATCTCCACCATCCGGCTCACCAATCCCGGATCCAAATACTCCTTCACATCACGCCCCACCCCATCACCCCGATCCAACTTACGATCATCCAACAACAACCTCAGCCCCCACACCCGCACCATCTCATTCGCATCTCCCATCAAGGCCAGCATCAAACCCTGCCGCTCCTCATAAGCTTCCGCCCAATCCCAAATCACCTCCAGCGCCCACAGCGCCCGCAACCGAATCACCACCTCCGCCTGCTCATCCCGCACCCAGCTCAGCAACTTCTCCTTCATCCCCGCCACCGGCTCACCCACCGCCAACCGCTCCCGCATCTGCCGCTCCCAAAACGGATTGTCCACCCGGATCAACCGCTCCATCGACTCCAGCGTCAGCGGCTTCATCAAATCCTCAAAACTCACCTTCGACACCGCCCCATAGCTCACCCGAAAAATCCGCCCACTCTGCCGATGCACCCCCGTGTGCTCATGACATTCCCCCACATCACTCCAGTCCAAAACATAGCCGCACCCATCCGGCCCCTGCCGAATCTCAGTCCCCCTAAACCACTTGTCCGCCGACACCAAAACATCCGGCTCATGCCGCCCCACATAGCTGCTCCCCAGCCGCTCCAACCGCTCCACATTCGCCCGTCGACCATGCAAATTCAGCGTGAACAACCGGTCCCGATACCCCTCCGGCCAGCCCGTCCCCTGATAAATCATCATCCCCACATGCGCATGGCCCCCACCCAGATCATTCGCCGCCCCATCACGCGAATCACTCCACTTCCCCTTCGTGTCAAAATGCCAGTGATCCGCGATCGTGTCCATCCGCTCAAACACCAGCGGATTCATCGGTGCCCCGAACGACTCCTTGCAGTGCGCTCCCGGAATCAAATGCCACAAATGCCCGTTCACCACATTGATGAAAAAGCCATCCCCATGCTTGTCCCAATCGTGCCCCCACGGATTCGTCGTCCCATGCACCACCACCTCAGCCACCCCGCGCCCCGGATGAAACCGCCAAATTCCCCCCTTCATCGGCACCCGCTCCGCCTCAGGCGTCCCCGGTGCCCCGATCTTCGCAGGACAACTGTGCCCGCACCTCCCATACAACCAACCATCCGGCCCCCAGCGCAAACCATTCGCCAGATTGTGATAACTGCTCTCTCCCACCTCAAAGCCATCTAACACCACCACCGGCGCCGCATCCGGCTCATCATCCCCGTCCGCATCCGGCACAAACAACAACTGCGGCGGACACATCAACCACACCCCACCGCGCCCCACCTCCACACTCGTCAACCGCTGCACCGTATCGATAAAAACCTTCGGCTCCTCCGCCACCCCATCCTGATCCGCATCCTCCAAAATCAGCACCCGATCCCGCAGCGCCATGTCATACCGCACCCCCTTCTCCGCATACGTAAAATTCTCCGCCACCCACATCCGCCCCCGATGATCCCAAGTCATCGCAATCGGATTCCGCACCGCCGGCTCCGCCGCAAACACCCCCACCTTAAAACCCTCTGGCACCTTAAACCCCGCCGCCGCCGCATCCGGATCCAAAGGCAGCACACTCAAATCCTTCTCCGAATCATGCGGCTCCGGAAAACCCTCACCCATCGCCGCCGTCACGCCCAGCATTCCAAAAACAAAAGCTCGCCAAATCATCCCCCATCAAAGAACAATCCACCCCACCACGCAACACCCATCAAGATTCCCCCCTCCCCCCACCGTTCCCTTCACCGCACCCATCCCCCGTGGTGCAAGCCCCCGGCTTGCACCCCCCATAATCCCACCAGCACCTCACTCTCGCTCAAACCCCACAAGGTGGTGCAAGCATCTTGCTTGCACTCCCCCATCTCCAATCTTCCATCTCCCACCTCCGGCGCCCCGCGCCTCCCCCACCATGACCCGCCGCCACCTCCTCACCACCACCCTCGCCGCCCTCCCAACCCTAACCCGAGCCGCCCCCACACCCTACCGCGTCGCCATCATCGGCCACACCGGCCGCGGCAACTACGGCCACGGCCTCGACACCATGTGGCAATACCTCCCGCAAACCCAAGTCGTCGCCCTCGCCGACGCCGACCCCAAAGGCCTCGCTGCCGCCCAATCCAAACTCAAACTCGACCGCGCCTACGCCAACTACACCGTGATGCTCAATGAGGTCAAACCCGACCTCGTCGCCATCGGCCCCCGCCACATCGACCAGCATCTCGCCATGGTCCTCGCCGCCACCCAGGCCGGCGCCCGCGGCATCTACATGGAAAAACCCTTCTGCCGCAGCCCGCAAGAGGCCGACGAAATCATCGCCGCCTGCGCCAAGTCCAACACCAAACTCGCCCTCGCCCACCGCAACCGCTACCACCCCGCCCTCCAGGCCTGCCAAAAACTCATCGCCGACGGCACCATCGGCCGCCTCCTCGAAGTCCGCTGCCGGGGCAAAGAAGACACCCGCGGCGGCACCCTCGACCTCTGGGTCCTCGGCTGCCACCTCTTCAACCTCGCCACCGTCTTCATGGGCGCCCCCAAAACCTGCACCGCCAGCCTCTACCAGGATGGCCAACCCGTCACCAAAGCCCATGTCATCGACGGCTCCGAAGGCATCGGTGCCCTCGCCGGCAACGAAGTCCACGCCCGCTTCGAAATGGAAAACGGCCTCCCCCTCTTCTTCGACTCCGTCCAAAACGCCGGCACCCGCGACGCCGGCTTCGGCCTCCAACTCATCGGCAACGAGGGCATCATCGACCTCCGCATCGACGCCGAACCCCTCGCCCACCTCCGCCTCGGCAGCCCCTTTAACCCCCGCACCAACACCCAACCCTGGCAACCCATCCACAGCGACGGCCTCTCCGAACGCGAACCCATTCCCAACCTCGGCAAAGACATCTCGTCCCACACCACCGCTGGCCGCGACCTCATCGACGCCATCGAACAAAACCGCCCCCCACTCTGCGACGCCGAAGCCGCCCGCACCGCCATCGAAATGATCTGCGCCATCCTCGAATCCCACCGCCACGCCGCCCAAACCATCTCCTTCCCCTTGAAAACCCGCCAAAACCCCCTCACCCTCCTCTAACCCCCAAAAAGGGACCGCGGACACTCCTGTCCGCCCCAACCAAAACGCGGCCCCGCCGCCTAACTCCAAAATCCCGTTAATCCTTAAATCTTGTAAATCCTGTCCCAAAAAACTTCGTCCCATGCGCCCCCTCATCCCCCTCCTCCTCCTCACCCTCTCCACCCAAGCCGCCGACTGGACCATCGAAACCCTCGCCGGCACCGGCAAACAAGGCTTCTCCGGCGACGGCGGCCCCGCCATCAAAGCCGACATCGATAACCCCTTCGGCATCGTCCGCGGCCCCGACGGCGCCCACTACTACTGCGAATACACCGGCCAACGCATCCGCAAAATCACCCCCGACGGCATCATCTCCACCGTCGCAGGCACTGGCGCTGTCGGCTTCACCGGCGACGGCGGCCCCGCCCTTGCCGCCACCTTCAGCAAACCCCACGAACTCCGCTTCGACGCCCAAGGCAACATGTTCATCGTCGACATGGTCAACAACGCCATCCGCAAGATCGACATAAAAACCGGCATCCTCACCACCTTTGCCGGCACCGGCAAACCCGGCTACAGCGGCGACGGCGGCCCCGCCAAAGACGCCCAATTCAAACAGCCCCACAGCATCCAGTTCGGCCCCGAAGGCGACCTCTACATCTGCGACATCGGCAACCACGTCATCCGCAAGATCGACATGAAAACCGGCATCATCTCCACCTTCGCCGGCACCGGCACCGCAGGCCCCACCCCCGACGGCAGCCCCATCAAAGGCACCCCCTTGAAAGGCCCCCGCTCCCTCGACTTTGACCCAAGCGGCAACCTCTGGCTCGCCACCCGCGAAGGCAATCAAGTCTTCAAGTTCGACCTCAAAGCCGGCCGCATCCACCACATCGCTGGCACCGGCAAAAGCGGCTTCACCGGCCACGGCGGCCCCGCCAAAGACGCCACCCTCTCCGGCCCCAAAGGCATCACCATCGACGCCACAGGCAACGTTTGGCTCGCCGACTGCGAAAGCCACTCCATCCGCATGATCGACGCCAAAACCGGCAACATCGAACTCATCGCCGGCACCGGCAAAAAAGGCAACGGCACCACCACCGACCCCCTCAAATGCGAAATGGCCCGCCCCCACGGCATCTACGCCGACAAAGACGGCGGCATCTACATCGGCGACAGCGAATCCCACAAAATCCGCATCCTCCGCCACAAGTAGGGAACCAAAACCCCGCAAGGCATCCAGTTCACCCCGACAAGGCACAAGCCCAAGAACTCATCACCGGAAAAACCCCTTGAATTCGTAAGTAAAATGATATCCTAGCACGGTCGGCCTCACTCAAAGGTACCCGCTATGAATCTCCCTCCTCCCGACTTCGAAGGTACCCCTCTCCCTAAGCCCGCTCCTCCTCCGGTTCCCGACCCAAATCCAGCACCCATCGTCCTAGAGGGCCGCCCACCCGAGCCGCCCCCATTTACTGGCCCCACTCATCCAGCCAAACAGAAAGAGCCGACTGTCGAACTCGATCCAGACTCAATGGGATCCCTGCTGCGCGACGCGCTCACCTACCCTTGGCGGCGCGATGGCTGGATGATCGTTATCCCAGGGGCTGTAATGGCCGGCATCTTGACCATTGCATCGTACGCATCGCTACTTGGCACCATTTCCGTCATCCTCGGCGCCTGCTACTTTGCAGCCTACTACTTTGACGTCATCGAAACCACACTGACCGGACGAGACCATCCACCTGAGTGGCCGGCCATTTCCGATTTCATCGACGACATTTTACGCCCCGGCATTCGCATGGTGGGAGTGGCCTTGCTCAGCACGATGCCTCTCATTATCATCGCCGCTATGGGAGGTGATAACACGGACGAAACCTCAAGGAGATTCGGCCTCCTCATTGGATACCTCATTTACTGGGCGTACCTCCCCATGGCCACTCTAGCGACCGTTTACAACGGCACCCTCTCCGCCGCCCTTCCTCACCGCGTCATCCCCGCCATTGCCAGATCCATGCCCGGTTACCTCTTGGGTGTGGGAGCCCTTGCCGCAGGCGAACTAATCCAACAGTCCCTCTCCGCAGTGCTCGGTGCCATCCCCATCATCGGAATCTTCATTCCCTTCCTCATCTACTTTTACGCCCTCGTCGTCCAAGCCCGCCTCACCGGCACCCTCTTCCTCCGCTACCAGAATCGCATCGGGTGGTAAAGGCACGCACCTGGACCCCCAACCCGTTGACTTATCCATGATCTGACGACGGAACCTCATCAAGACTGGAAAGCAACGCCTCCAACTCACGCTCCCTCGGCTCCAGGCTCTTGCGCACGGCGGCCTGATTCAGCCAATAAATGCCCCAGTTGAGCAATGCCATGACAAATCCCTGGATCAGCACCGATTTCACGGACACCGGCTCATGCAGGATGGAAATGAAATACGGGATCAGCAGCGGAAGCTGATACCACCAAAAAACTTTTCGCAGCAACCAGATTTGATGCCTGACCTGATCGAGTGAAGTCAGGAGACAGCCCCGCAAGGAGTCCTCCATCACAGGCCGTCGCCGCCGTTGACGAAGACGATCCACCAGAATGAATATCCCCACACCAAAACAGGCCAGAGCTAGCAAACCATAAGTCCAATCTTCCTGCTGCACCCACGCTCGCCCAAAGAGGTAAACCAGACACATGGCAACGCCACTCTCACGAAAGTCGCGCCAGAAGATCGTCGATTCAAATTGCCTCTGATTGCGCCTCACCTCCTTCAATAGCAGGTTCGTATTGAGCGTGATGCTGCCACCCGCATCCTGGCGTCCCCAAACTTGCTGGATCTCATCAAAATTCATCGGATTGTCCTTTCAGTCGTTCGGTCAATTGTTTGCGGATTCGGTGCAGCCGCACCCCGACATGATTTTCAGAAATCCCCAGCACCTCCCCCATCTCCCGATAGCTCAGGCCATCCAGAAGCATCAGAGCAAGTGACGCATCCAATCTCGGCAGCTCGCGAATTGCACCGTAGAGCCGCTCAAGGCGCACCTCTTGCTCTGACCGCCCCGAAGAAGCAGTTTCTTCACTGGCCCCTACAGCGTGCAGCGTGAAAGCCTCATGCTTGAGCCTCCGCCGTTTTTCCCCACGTTGCCAAACCAGCGCCGTATTGAAGGCCAGCCTGTAGATCCAAGTGCTCTCCTTTGAATTCCCTCGGAAAGTCGGAACCGAGCACCACAATTGCAGCAGAATCTCCTGAAACAAATCCTCTTGGTCTGGCGCATCGGAAGCAAACGCCCGCACCACCCGCCAGAGCAGCCCTCGGTGGGCCGTAAGCCACTGGCAAAAGAGCTGTTCCTGTTCGGCAAGTTTCATGGTCGGGGATGCAATCTCAACACATGAGTGATCTCTCAACGCCCATCCTTACACAAAAGGGGAAAATAAGCTCTCCCAAGCCACAAAAACCTAGGAGGCTACTCAGCCGCTAGGCAATGTGATCAGCATGGCATCGGATGGTAACCCCTCACGTTAGCTTCAATGACCGATCGAATGGGACACGAGCCGCACCTGCTCAGCACTGTGAATCACCCGCTCCTCCCCCTCTCCAGTCAGTAGCCTCAGCGCCCCCTCTTCAGTCAACCCCATCACCCGTCCCCAACACTCAACCCCATCCACCCTCATCTTCACCTGTCGCCCCAACCACGCATTGCGCTCACTGACCTCCTGCAAACACCTGCGGAAAACCTCATCATCCACCACTCCTTCAAACGCCGCTCTCAATTCTTCCATCAAAGCAATCGCCAACGGCATCCGGTCCAATCCACGCTCCCGCACCACTTCCGAGTCGTACGCCAATCGCAACGAAGTCGCTGTCTCCGCCAACTCCCCCTCAAACGCCGTCGCATTCACATTCAATCCCACCCCAACCACCAGAAATCCCCCACTTCCTCGCCCAAACGACTCCACCAGGATCCCGCACACCTTCCTCCCTCCGATCAGCACATCATTCGGCCATTTGATCTCCGCCCGAAGACCCAACTCTCGCTCCAACGCCCGACACACCGCCAGCGCGGTCAATTGTGTCAACCGTGTCCATTTCTCCACCACCGTACCTGGCTTCAGCGCCAGCGAAAAAAGCAGATCCCGCCCTGCTGCACCCATCCACACATGGTCACGTCTCCCTCGGCCTGCGGTTTGAATTTCCGCAAACACCACCTCTCCACTCACGTCACGAACTCTCCCCTCATCGCGCAACAAATCATTCGTCGACACGGTCTCACTCAGCACCCGAATCCGCCACCCCAATCCCCTCTCCTCACACGCCTCTCTCAATGCCCTTTCATCAAGAGTCTGATTCCGTTCCGGCCAGCTCATAACGGCACCTTCAATTCGTCGCGCTGGGCTCCGTCAACAACGCCATGACCCTCGCCGTGTCCCGCAAATCATCGAGCATCACCCACGCCCCACTCTCGACCAATCCCGTCCTCCCATGCACCCCGGTCGCCACCGCCAGACACCGCGCCCCAAAGGCTCGTGCGCAAGCCACATCCTTCACCGTGTCCCCAATGATGATCACCTCATCCGCAGGAATCTGCTTCCCCACCTGCGCCTCAAACCGCCTCAAAGCCACCGGCCCCAGCAGATTCCGATCATCCGCATCATCTCCAAACGCCCCATCTTCAAAGTAATGATCCAACGCAAATCGCCGCAACTTGTGTTCCGCGCCCACTCGAACATTGCCCGTCAGCACTCCCATCTTCACACCCGGCACAGTCACCAAGGCCTCCATCAATTCGAAAACCCCAGGCAGCGTCACCCCGGCAAATGCCTCCTCATGCAAACGCCGCTTCAAATGCCCAAGATAACATTCCAAATAGCGCTTTCGGATCTCCGCTTCGTCCACCCGACCCAGCGCCCCCAACAACGATCGCACGACCCCGCCATCAGTCGCTCCCGCCAAATCCAGGGGCGGAACTGTTTCTCGCCCTACCTCAAACACGTCCTCCACCGCATCCAGTAACGCAGCCAAACCCGCCCCCCGCGTGTCCACCAGCGTGCCATCGATATCAAACAACAACAATCGCATGACTGCTCCTTGAAAGGCTCACGGTTCAGCGAATGCCAGAGACCCTCTCTGCACCCGCCACCAATGGCTCAGGATTGCGCTCCAGGCTGAATATCGTTTGGATCAAACTTCTTCTTCGCCGGTGCCGGTGCAGGTGCCGGCGCGGCCACAACCACAGGCGTTTCAACCACAGCTCCTTCCGCGAGATCATGATGATCGTCATCATGATGATCGTCGTCATCGTGGTGATCTTCCTGCGGCCCCTGACCAGGCGCCACGTTGGTCGAGTGGTGCGCATCGGACTCGTCCGTCACACCCTTCAAGTGCGTCTTGATCTTCCGCACGCGCTGCTTCTCCGGCAGCGGACTGATCTGCATGTTGATGTTCCGACCCGCCTGACGCGGTGCCGCATCCGCCAAGCCCATTGTCAGCAAATCCTTCTTGATCCGATCCGCCAGCATGTGCCCCAACTCCTGGTGCGCCATCTGCCGACCCCTAAACTGCAACTGCACCCGCAACTTGTGCCCTTCGGCCAAAAAGTCTTCCGCATGCGTGATCTTGATCAAATAGTCATGCGGATCAATCCCCACCCGAAACTTCAATTCCTTCAACTTGGAAGCCTTATGGTGCTTGGCCGCCTCCTTCTTGTGCTTCTCCAAAGTGTACTTGTACTTGCCGTAATCGACAATACGACACACCGGCGGATCCGCCGTCGCCGCCACCTCCACCAAATCCACACCCCGCTCCTTCGCCAGTCGAATCGCCTGATGCGTCGGCATCACCCCCAACTGCGCATTCGTGTCGCCATCCACCACACGCACTTTCGGCGCCCGAATCCGGTCATTGATGCGCGTCTGGTCAGCATATCGCCCCCAGTTGCGCTTGTTGCGATTATTATTGCCAGCCGCCGGCTTCTTACCGCCGAACCCGCTGTTGTTGAGTGTATTGATTGGATTGCTAATGACTGACCTCCGTGTGTGTTGATGAAAAAAGAATCGTTCGGTTGTTGGCAACTAAAGCACCAAAAATTCGCCCGCAAACGCCGCCCTCTGCGCTCGCAATCCCCCGCGTCTCCAAAACATGGCTAAACCGACGCGTCATGCTGACAATCCAAATCGCACCGTCTGAAAACAGCGTTCGAAGTGGAGGGACTGGGTTAAAATCAGCATGAGCTGGGAAATTCAATTGAGGAACCAAGCGACCGTTGCGCGCTTCATTCACACCATCAGGTGCGCTCTCAATACGGCACTTATACCGTTTTTCTCGCAAACCAGCAAGACGATTTCCTCTAAAAAGTGAACTTCCTAGTGCAATCCTCTCTCCAGTGATCTCTTCAAACCCAATTCCTACCAGCGATTTGCCTGAATCACATCCGCCGCACCACCAAGATAATTGACGAGATTTAAAGTCGCCCTCATCGCCTGCCGCGGCACGCTTTCATAAGTCCTCGATCCAATATGCGGCGTGATCAGCGCCTTCGGATGCTTCAAAAGCGGATGGTCCGCAGGCGGCGGCTCCTCATCCAAAACATCCGTCGCATACCCTCCCACCGTTCCCGCATCCAGCGCCGCAATCATGTCCCCCATGTGCACCAGCTCCGCTCGTGACGTGTTCACCACCAGCAACTCCGGCTTAGCTAGCGCAATCCGATCCGCCCGAATCAAATGCCTCGTGCTCTCACTCAAATTCGCATGCAACGACAGCACATCAATCTCCGGCAGCATAGTCTCCACCACCTCATGGCGCGTCACTCCGTGCTCCGTCGCAAACGCCTCCGGCCAATACGGATCCAACCCATGCACCTTCATCCCAAACGCCAGCGCCCGCTTCGCCACCTCCTGCCCGATCCGCCCCAACCCCACGATCCCGATCGACTTGTTCCAAATCTCATGCCCCGTCACCCGTTTCCATTGCCCCGCCCGCACCGAGTTCGCACTGTCCACCAGATTGCGCACCAACCCCAGCAGCAAACAAAAGGTATGCTCCGCCACCGTCGTGTGATTCACCCCCGGAGTAAACAAAACCGGCAACTTCCTCGCCGTGCACTCCGCCACATCAATCTTGTCCAACCCAATCCCATACTTGCTGATCACCCGCAACCTCGGCAGCGCCTTGTCCAACACCGCCTTCGTGATCTCGTCATCTCCACAAAGGAACGCATCAAAATCCCCCGCCAACTCCAGCATCCGGCTCTCCGGCAACGGCCCCCGCTCACGATGAATCTCAAACCCCTGTCCCTCCAGCAAAGCATGATGTTCGCCTGGAGTGTCTTGATAACTGGTCGTGGTGAGAAGAACGCGCATGAACGGGCTTGATCGGTTGGTGGTTTGGGTAACGGTAGGGCAGCATGGGACAAGACCAGGACGAACGCAACTTTGGGCCGCAACCGCTCGACAAAATCATGACAGATCACGGTCTGGACAATCATGGTCTAGTCGCCGCTAGCAGAGAACCCCTCACCCACAAGGCCGTCCAGCGCGCCCGCAAAGGCCGCCGCCTCACCAATCGCATGCAACTCCGCATCTCGGACGCCCTCACCCGCGCTCTCCAAACCCCGGTGGAAACGCCCTGGAAACTCAGCGACCTGTTCAATTACCGCGACTGATCCCATCCGGCTCCCTCGCAAGCCTGCCCCCATCATGTCCGATCTCCAAACCGGCTTCATCCCTGCGCTCGACGCCCTCCCCAGCCGCAAGTCCCCGTTGATGGATCGCTTCGCCGCCCTGCTCGATCCCAAGTCCCCCTCCCAACTCGAGTCCATGGTCCGCGAGTCCCGCGCCATCACCCGGCGCAACTTCGGCCGCACCATGCGCCTCTTCGCGCCTCTCTACGTCTCCAACGAGTGCGTCAACAATTGCCAATACTGCGGCTTCTCTCGCGATAACCCCATCCTCCGCACCACCCTCACCATCGACCAGGTCATCACCGAAGCCCGCCACCTCGTCGCCCAGGGCTTCCGCAACATCCTCCTCGTCGCCGGCGAACACCCCCGCTTCGTCAGCGACGGTTACCTCGAAGCCTGCATTCGCGCTATACGCTCCTTCGTCCCCACCATCGGCATCGAAGTCGGCCCCATGGAAGCCCCCGAATATCAGCGCATGGTCGAAGCCGGTGCTGAAGGCCTCGTTGTCTACCAGGAAACCTATGACCGCGACGTCTACGCCGTCATGCACACCGCCGGCCCCAAAAAAGACTTCGACTGGCGCCTCGCCTGTCCCGAACGCGGCTACCTCGGCGGCTTCCGCCGCATCGGCATCGGCGCTCTCTTCGGCCTCAGCGACTGGCGCCTCGAGGCCCTCCGCCTCGCCGCTCACCTCGAGCACCTCTACAAACACTGCTGGAAAGCCACCTTCACCGTCGCCTTCCCCCGCCTCCGCCCCGCCGCCGGTGGCTTCCATCCCCTCACCGATTTCCCCGACCACGCTCTCGTCCAAACCCTCGCCGCTTTCCGCCTCACCTTCCCCGAAGTCGGCATCGTCATGAGCACCCGCGAACCCGCCGCCTTCCGCGACGCCGTTGCTCCCCTTGGCGTCACCATCATGAGTGCCGGCAGCCACACCGAACCTGGCGGCTACACCGGCGCTGGCTCAGACGACCTTCACCTCACCGTCAAAGGCCGCCGCGTCGAACTCAACGACAAGCCCGATGAAGCCCGCGCCGAAGGCCAGTTCGGCATCGCCGACGAACGCTCCCCCGCCATCGTCGCCGACCGCCTCCGCGCCCTCGGCCTCGATCCCGTCTGGAAAGACTGGGACCCTTCCATCCTCGCCGCCTAACTCTTTCTCCCCACCCACAATGACCCTCACCGTCAACGGCCAAACCCGCTCCTTCGACTCCGCCACCACCATCGCCGACCTGCTCGAAAGCCTCGGCCTCACCGGCAAACCCGTCGTCGTCGAGCACAACCAAATCGCCCTCCTCCCCCGCGAAATCCACACCACCCCCGTCACCGAGGGCGATGTCATCGAAATCGTCCAAATTACCGCCGGAGGCTAATCCAAGTCGTCGGACTCCCAGCAACTACCCCAACTGCGGTTGCGAGCTTATCGCCGCCGACACCTACAAAGGCTCAAGTGGTCCGAGCACAGTAAACAAGAAGCGTCTGTGGTGAACCGAAGATTCGTAGAGCAGCGGCATGCGTTTCTCCGAAGGAAGCACTTCTTTACCCATCTTCAATGAGCGGCCCGCCCGATCTACTCGTGCTAGATTGCTCACTCCTTGACACTTGTAACATTTGCTATTGTCAACCGATCAAAGGTTTGCATCCTAAAGGCCTTATGAGAATCTGTAGGAGATCTTTTCCATTAGGGTGGATTCGCTTACTCAGCGTCACTTTGGGCATGTTGACTACAAGTGAAAGCTTGAAGGCCGCTTCAGTCTTCTCGGAAAGTTTCGAGTCACCAGTGGTTTCCAACAGCCCGTTTTTCCAGATCTTTGGTGAAGGCACTTCCGTGGGTGCCTTTGACGTGGACAATGAATTCTCGGTGACGCTGGAAAACAGCTTTCTGCGTGGCAGGCAGGCTTTGGATGGCAACCAGGTGCTGATTCTGGGTAGAGTCGGCGATGGCGGTTATGAGTCACGGATCACCACCACTCTAGTTGGTTTGGAGATCGGGCAGGAATATGAGTTAGATTTTCACTACTCATCAATCGCTTTTGCTGGGCATTATGGAACCGTAACGCTCAAGGTCGAACTGGGTCTTGGCAATCTACTGGATCAGTTTAGCTTCACCGTTCCGGATTTGGGGCAGGGTTTGGTCCTTTATGGCACGCCCCAAAATCCTTGGTCGCGCCGGAGCGTGCGGTTTATTGCAGGCGAAGAAGCTTATTCTCTTGCAATAGAAGGTAGGCCAGTAGGTCGAATCGGGCCCTACGCCGCCTTGGATTTGATCGAAATCAACGCCGTGCCAGAGTGTACCAGAGCCTACCTGCTTGCCGGGGGGTTGTTTTTACTAACAGCAAGGAAGCGTAAGAAGCGCTAAATCCTTCCGCTGCCAAAGGTAAAAGATGCCCCACACGACCAAGAAGATACCACAGTTCGGCATCGCCGACGAACGCTCTCCCACCACCGTCGCCGACCGCCTCCGCGCCCTCGGCCTCGACCCCTTCTGGAAAGACTGGGACCCCTCCATCCTCGCCGCCTAACCACCTCCTCCCCGCTCACCCGCAATGACCCTTACCGTCAACGGCCAAACCCGCTCCTTCGAAGCCACCACCACCATCGCCGACCTGCTCGAAAGCCTCGGCCTCACCGGCAAACCCGTCGTCGTCAAACTCAACCAAATCGCCCTCCTCCCCCCCGAAATCCACACCACCCCCATCACTGAAGGCGACATCATCGAAATCGTCCAAATCACCGCCGGAGGTTATGAAAAAAAGCATCAAATGCCATTCATACTTGGTATTCTTGTCGACATCGGTGTGCCTCGTTGGAGTCAAGGCTTTAGCCGATCATTCCACCCGCTCTCAAGCGTAACCACTTCAACAACTCCTTTGCCGCAATTTGATTACAAAGGTTCCTCCGCACGCTGGTTAACTCGGAATTTGACCAACCTTCTCATTTTTCCATATCACCTTTCCCTGCATGAATTGATTTCATCCAAACAGCAATCTTCAGTACTACAATCCAAATCACTACAGTACCAACAAAGTTAGCCGCTATGACTAACCATTCTAAGCGTGCTAGCCTCATTTCCTGTAGAAATGGCCTAAACTTCTCAAGCGTCCACTGCCAATCATAAAGAGCCAATGCTTGAAGCAGCGAAACTGAAACAATGATTAGATTCTTCATCGTGTCCAAATAGTCCCATCAGGATCAGAGTATCTTCCCTCGGCAGACTTGGCCACAGTCTCCGCCATAAGGTTCCAGCCGTCATACCAGAAATGCCGAGTTTCCACTGTCGTCCATGCAGTCGCACCCGGCCCTTTCGACCGCGTCACCGTCGCCCCTCGCCGGCTCAACCAATCGCAATCAAACCAGTCCAAAAGCTCGACGCTCAACTCGTGACAGTCTACTCTCTACCCCCGCCCCTGCCTCAGCAAGAAGAACTCCAAACTATCCACCAGCGCCTGCCAACTCGCATCGATCACGTTAGTCGACACCCCCACTGTCCCCCAAGTCTGGTTCCCATCGCTGCTCACAATCAGCACCCGCGTCTTCGCCGCCGTGCCACTGCCGCTATCAATGATTCGCACCTTGTAGTCCTCCAGTCGCACCCGCGAAATCGCCGGGAAATGCGGCAGCAACGCCTTCCTCAGCGCCTTATCCAGCGCGTTCACCGGTCCGTCCCCCTCATCCACCGTGTACTCAGACACGCCATCCACCATCAGCTTCACCGTCGCCTCATTCGTCTCCGAATGCTGCCCCGGCCGACTCCGATGCGTCGTGTGGAACTCCAGTAAATCAAAACACGCCGTCTTCTGCCCCATCTGCCTTCTCAACAGCAACTCAAACGTCGCCTCCGCCGCCTCAAACTCATACCCCTCGCTCTCCAGTCGCTTCACCTCCGCCAGAATCCTCTGCACCTCAGGAGACCCCTTCGCCAAAGGCAACCCCAGCGCCTCCGCCTTCACCAGCACATTCGTCTGCCCGGACATGTCAGAGATCGTGATCACCCTCTCATTGCCCACCAGAGCCGGATCCACATGCTCATAAGTCCGCGCCAACTTCTGCACCGCATGCACATGCAGCCCACCTTTGTGCGTAAACGCCGCCACCCCCACATACGGCGCCCGGATGTCATGCGGCACGTTCGCCAGTTCATCGACAAAAAACGACAAATCCCGCAGCCTCGTCAAATCCACCCCCAACTCGATTCCCATCTTCAACTGCAGGTTCGGGATCACCGTCACCAAATTGCAATTCCCCACCCGCTCTCCATAGCCATTGATCGTCCCCTGCACCTGACACGCCCCAGCACGCACCGCCGCCAACGCATTCGCCACGCCCACGCCACCATCATTGTGCGTGTGAATCCCCACCGGCTTGCCCAAATGCGCGATCACCTTCTTTGTCACCTCTTCCACAAACTCCGGCAGCGCTCCCCCATTCGTCTCACACAGCACCACCAAATCCGCCCCCGCATCCGACGCCGCCTTCACTGTCTTCAGCGAATACTCCGGATCTTCCCGAAAGCTGTCAAAGAAGTGTTCCGCATCATACAGCACCTCACGCCCGTGACTTTTCAAATACGCCACCGTGTCCGCGATCATCGCCAAATTCTCCTCAAGCGACACCTGAAACACCTCGGTCACATGCAGCGCCCACGTCTTGCCCACCACCGTCACCACAGGCGTCTGCGCATCCAGTAGCATCTGCACCTGCGCATCGTCCTCCACCTTGATCTTCCCCCGTCTTGTCATCCCAAAAGCCGTGATCTTCGCCGTCTTCCACTTCCGCTTCGCAGCCTCCTGGAAAAACGCCGCATCCTTCGGGTTCGATCCCGGCCACCCGCCTTCGATGTAATGCACCCCAAATTCATCGAGCCGCTCAGCCACACGGATCTTGTCGAGAGTGCTGAAAGAGATACCGGTTCCCTGAGTGCCATCACGCAGGGTTGTGTCATAGAGAGATACAGGAGGCATGGAGATAAAGAGAAGAAGGTTGAGTCAAAGGGCACATTCGCTTCGCCTGAAAAGCTTTCATCGGCCTGTCGGTCACCCGGCCAATAAGTGGTGGACGCTCGCTGCCGGATTCATCAGGCATCCCAAACGGGAACGGCAGCAGACCAGCGGGTTCCAAGCCAGCGTCAAGCACGGTGGAACCCGAACCTAATTCGATCAATGGCGGTGGCTGCTGCTGGAAACATCGCGTAAACTATAGAACCACCATTCGCCCCTGGCAAAGGGAACTTTTTCGTTTTGAACCGCCTCAATCACGACCATTCTACCGTCCTGCTCATCGTGCGTTCCTTCACTTCATCCACCTACTTCCGGGTCACCGCCGCCCTTTTCTTGGTGCTCTTAACCACTCTCATGCTGGTGGATCGACCCACCAAAATCGAAAAACGCATCGTCGAACGCCGTGAAGTCCAAGGCAAAGATGCCCCCACCCACTGGCTCGTCCCCGTCTGGCTCTGGCGCGGCCTTGCCCTAAATACCGCCCTCGCCGCCGCCCTCGTCGCCCTCACTCCACTCGCCCGCCGACCCGCCTTTCCCTCCCCCGTCATCCTCCCCAAATCCAAACCCTTCTCCAACCGGGAAAAAATCCTCCTCGCCGCTTCCGTCGTCCTCCTCGCCGCCAGCACCGCGCCCCGCCTGGGTCAATCCCTTTGGGGCGATGAAGAATACTGCATGAAGGCCTACATTGCGCCTGACGCCACCCAGCAACCAGATGGCTCGGTCACCCTCGAACCTCGCCCTTGGTTAACCACTCTCTGGGACTATCAAAAACCCACCAATCACATCGGTTTCATCATCGTCGCACGCCTCTTCCACGATGCCTTTTTCACTCCTGGCTCAGGCCCCACCGACCCTTGGTTCTCAGAAACCCTCATGCGCCTGCCCTCCTTCCTGGCCGGCCTCGCCGCCATCCTCACTCTCGTCTGGTGCTGCCGCGTCTGGGGCATCCGCAACGGCATCGCCTGGATGGCCCTCGGCTATGCCGGGCACGCCTGGCTCGTCCGCTTCGGCTGCGACGCCCGCGGTTACGGCTTCATCGTCATGCTCGTGCCCGTCCTCCTTGGCACCCTCGGACGCGCCTCCCAGACCGGCCTCTGGCGCTGGTGGTTCGCGTTTGCTTTCACTCAATTCTACATGCTCTGGACCTTTCCCGGCGTCATTCACATCATCCTAGCCGCCAACCTCCTCGCCCTCGTCCTCCTCTATCGTCACCCCTCCGGCCATCGCCTCCCCCAAACCGCCCGCTGGCTCGCCGCTTGCCTCATCACTTCCATGCTCGTGATCGGCCTCATGGCCCCTTGCCTGCCGCCCTTCATCGCCTTCCTCAAAGAAAACCGCCTCCAGGGTACCCTCGACCTCTCGTGGTGGCGTGACACTGCTACCGCCCTCTTCTGTGGCGCTCTCTGGCACCCCTTCGAACCCGGCAACCCCCTCTCCACCAGTGTCAACGAAACCCCTCTCCCTCCCCTCCTCTCAGCCCTCTGGATCACCCTAGGCGGATTCACAGCTCTGCTCGGTTCCTGGCAACTCTGGAAATCCCCAGATCGCAGGCCCATCCTCATCTTCCTGTTCGTCGGCCCCGCCCTCCTCATCGCTCACCTCATCGTCGGCCACACCCGCCCCTACCAATGGTACTTGATCCCCATTCTTCCAAACCTCCTCATCCTCTGGGCCGCTGCATGGCCCACCCTAACCAGTCGCTTCCGCCTCCCGCAAACTGCCCTTATCCTCACGACCCTTACTGGCGTCCACATCCTAGCCCTGCCTAGCGCCAGACTCCTCACCCGCTTCCCCATCGAAGCTTGCCGCGAGTCCGCCGCCCTCACCCGCCCCATCCTCAATCCCCGCCACCCCGGCTACGGCACCGATACCCTCACCGCCAGCCCTGGCATGGCCACCGAAGCCTACGATCCCGCCGTCATTCGCCTCACCTCCCCCGAACACCTCCGCTCCCTCATCGATCGGGCCCGAGCCGAAAAGAAACCTCTCTTCATCAACTTCGGCTACCGCGCCCTCCTCCAACCCGCCCACACCTCTCTCTTTGCCCTCATCGACGATCCCTTCCTCTTTGAACCCGTGAAAACCTTCCCTGGCCAGTTCGTCAGCACCACCCGTGAAGTCCACCGCCTCCTCCCCGCTCAAGATTGACGCTTGAAGCCCCTCTCCCCAACCGTTTACTACCTCACGCGCCGCTCCGTTTTCTTCCCTCATGACCCTCTTCCTCGCTACCCTCCCCGCCCCCAGCCCGACCGGTGACGTCCTCATGGCCTTCCTGTCCATCCTGTTCGAAGGCGCCCCCTACATCCTCGTTGGCACCATCCTCTCCGGTTTCATCGACGCCTTCCTCCCCGCCGGCCTCCTCGAACGCGCCCTCCCGAAAAACAAAATCCTCGCCACCCTCGCAGCTGGCTTTCTCGGCCTCTTCTTCCCGGTGTGCGAATGCGCTGTCGTCCCTGTCGTCCGTCGCCTCGTTCAAAAAGGCCTGCCGCTCTCCTGCGCCATGACCTACCTGCTCTCGGCTCCCATCATCAATCCCATCGTCGCCGTCAGCACCCTCACCGCCTTCAAGGAATTCGCCGACATCACCAGCCTCCCCGCTGTGCTCGATGCCTCAATGACCCTGGCCCGACTCTCCCTCGGTTATGTCGTCGCCGTCCTCGTCGGCCTCCTGATGCTACGCTTCCGCATCACCGACATCCTCAAGCCCAGCATCGCAGCCTCCGTCACCGCCGCCGCAGCAGCTCGCATCGATCACCCCGAAGGCACCACATCCGCCCCCTTCAACGACCGCCTCGTCCACTCCATGCGCACCGCCATGCGCGACTTCCTCGACACCGGCATGTACTTCACCATCGGCGTCATCATCACTTCCATCTTCAATACTCAGGTCGACCAAACCCAAGTCGCCAAATTCGCCGCCAGTGACTGGATCGCCATCCCCTCCATGATGTCCCTCGCGTTCGTGCTCTCCCTTTGCAGCACCTCCGACGCCTTCATCGCCGCTCCCATGGAAAGCTTCTCCCTAGCTGCCAAACTCGCCTTCCTCGTCTTCGGTCCCATGATGGACGTCAAACTCGTCTTCATGTATGCTGCCGTCTTCAAACGCCGCGTCGTCATCAGCATGCTCATCGGCCTCTTCATCCTCGTCGGCTCCCTCAGCATCCCATGGGTCACCCTCATGCAAAAACTAGCCGCCCTAAACTAACCCCCGCCTCCCCACTCCAATCACCGATCACTAACTCCTGATTACTGATTACCGGTCACTAGCCCCCCTTCAGAAATGAACCTCGCCCGCTCCTTCACCCACTACCTCAGCGTCGCCCTCCTCTTCCTCTGGGGCGGCGTCATGCTCTACTTCTACGCCTCCGGCCGCATCATCAATTACCTGCCCCCAGACGGCATCTTCCAGCCCATGGTCCTCGCAGGTGGCGTCGGCCTCATCATCCTCGGCCTCTTCAACCTCCTCACCGCCAACGCCGCCGAACAAGACTGCGGCCACGATCATTCCCACGACCACACTGGCTGCTGCGGCCACGACCACTCTCACAAACACGTTCACACCCCCGACTGTGGCCACGACCACTCCCACGACCACGACCACTCTGACAAACACGTCCACACCCCCGACTGTGGCCACGACCATTCCCACGTCCACGACCACTCCCACAACCACGTCCACACCCCCGACTGCGGTCACGACCATTCCCACGATCACGACCACTCTCACGACCACGACCACTCTCACAACCACGTCCACACCGCCGACTGCGGTCACGACCACTCGCACGAAGGCCACACCCACGCCCACGGCATGCTCGAAGAAAGCGGCTGGACCGGTCGCTTCACCGCCGCCGCCATCCTCATTGTCCCCATCACCCTCGCCGCCCTCAACTCCCCCGATCAATTCAGCCCCCGCGTCGCCGAAAACAAAGGCCTCTACGCCCCCAACTACGCCGACACCTCCCGCGCCGACGAGTTCTCCCTGAAAAAAGCAGCCTCCCCCAACTCCCCCCTCGCCGACCTCACCACCCAACCTAAACCCTCCCCAGACACCCCACCCGCCCCTAACACCCCGCTTCCCCCTACCGACCTCCCCCCGGCCCAAACCACCCCCGCCGGCACAGACGCCCCCGTCTCAGCCTCCGGCGGCAGCACTGGCGCTCCCGCTCCCGCCCAATCCTTCGGCAGTTTCACCCTCGCTGACCTCGAAGCCCAGGTCCCCAAAAGCGCCGCCGGCAACTTCATCCTCGACGTCCCCGAAATCTACTACACCGGTGGCGACATCGAAGTCCAAAAGGTCCTCACCGGCCAGTCCGTCGAAACCATCGCCCAAATCCTCCCCGAAAAAGTCAACAATGACGACGGCCACCGCCTCCGCATCTTCCGCATGCTCGTCCAATGCTGCGCCGCCGACGCCCGCCCCTACTCCATCCCCCTCGACTTCGGCAAAAAAGCCCCCGAATTCAAAGAAATGTCCTGGGTCAAAGTCATCGGCACCATGACCTACAATCAGGAAGGCGGCCAAACCGTCCCCGTCCTCGAAGCCAAATCCATCGAGGAAACCACCGCCCCGGATCAATCCATGATCTACTGAGCCCAATTCCTGCGCTCATCCTCCCTCGAATTTTCTCGCATCACGGTTGCAAATCCCTTCCAGCCCAGCACACTAGTCCCAGCTGATGCGATCAAATCTCAGTCCCAACACCGCCCCCAACGCGGTCGCCCCCTCCACCACCGAGGTCGCCCCCCCATGCATCGCCATCGTCGGTAACCCCAACTCCGGCAAAACCACCGTCTTCAACCTCCTCACCGGCCTCCGCCAAAAAGTCGCCAACTACCCCGGCGTCACCGTCGAAAAAAAAATCGGCGAGTGCTTCTCCCAGCACGGCAAAAAACTCCGCCTCATCGACCTCCCCGGCGCCTACTCCCTCAACGCCCGCTCCCCTGACGAAGCCGTCCTCCGCGACGTCCTCCTCGGCCGCCAACCCGGCACCCCGCGCCCCAACCGCGTCGTCTGCATCGTCGACGCCTCGAACCTCGAGCGCCACCTCTACCTCGTCACCCAGGTCCTCGAACTCGGCCTCCCCGCCATCCTCGTCCTCAACATGATCGACGTCGTCGCCGAGCGCCAGCAGGCCATCGACGCCACGGCCCTCAGTCAGCGCCTCGGCATCCCCGTCATCCCCATGCAGGCCACCACCGGCCAGGGCATCACCGAACTCAAAGCCGCCCTCAGCCGCGAAGACCTCCCTCTCCCCAAGTGGACCGCCCCGCCGCTCCCGGAATCCGTCCACGCCGAACTCACCCGCACCCACGAAGACCTCGTCAAACTCGGTGCCCTCAGCAACGAAGCCGGCCTCCTGGAGCCCCTCTACCTCCTGTCCGATCACGACCCCGGACACACCGGTCAGTCCGCCGTCGCCATGCACGACGTCATCCGCCATCGCGACCGCCTCGAACACGCCTTCCCCGGATGGGAAGACACCCTCGCCGACGCCCGCTACGCCGCCATCGACAAACTCTGTGCCGAAACCTGGATGCGCCCCCAGGTCCGACCCGTAACCAACACGCAAAAAATCGACCGCGTCCTGTTACATCCGCTCTGGGGCGGCCTCATCATGCTCCTGGTCCTCGGCTTCATCCTCTGGACCATCTTCAGCCTCGCCGAAGGTCCCATGAGCCTCATTGAAAACGCCTTCGCCTGGCTCTCCACCCAGGTCATTCGCATCCTTCCCCCCGGTGACCTCCACGACCTCATCGCCGATGGCGTCATCGCCGGTGTCGCAGGCGTCGTCGTCTTCCTCCCGCAGATCATGATCCTCTTCTTCTTCATCGGGCTCATGGAAGACACCGGTTACATGGCCCGCCTCGCCTTCATCTGGGACCGCGTCATGGGCTGGGCCGGCCTCAATGGCAAGGCCTTCCTCCCCATCCTCGGCTCCCACGCCTGCGCCATCCCAGGCATCATGGCCACCCGCACCATCGACTCGCCCAAGGACCGCCTCATCACCATCCTCGTCGCCCCCCTCGCCTCCTGCTCCGCCCGCCTCCCCGTCTACCTCCTCCTCATTTCCGCCCTCGTCCCCAACGACCAGGTCCCCCCCTCCACCAAAGCCCTCTTCCTCCTCGCCCTCTACGGCCTCGGCGTCGCCGGCGCGTTCTTCTTCGCCTGGCTCTTCTCCCGCACCCTCATGCGCCACGCCGCCACCCCCATGATCCTCGAGATGCCCTCCTACAAATGGCCGTCTCTCGGTTCCATCCTCGTTCAGGTCTGGCAGCGCGCCCGCCTCTTCCTCGCCCGCGCTGGCTCCGTCATCCTCGGCCTCTCCATCCTCATCTGGTTCGCCTCCACCTATCCAAAAACTGACACCACCGACCCCACCCTCGCCCTCGAAAACTCCTTCGCAGGCCGGGCCGGCAAACTCATCGAACCCGCCATCGCCCCCCTCGGTTACAACTGGAAAATCGGCATCGGCCTCATCGGCTCCTTCGCCGCCCGTGAAGTCTTCGTCAGCACCATGTCCGTCGTCTACGCCGTCGAATCTGAAGACGAAGAAGACCTCGCCCCCCTCCGCCAGCGCCTCCGCGAAGACCGCCGCGCCGACGGCACCCCCGTCTTCACCCCCCTCGTCTGCCTCAGCCTCCTCATCTTCTACGTCTTTGCCATGCAGTGCATCAGCACCCTCGCCATCGTCAAACGCGAGACCAACACCTGGAAATGGCCCCTCTTCCAACTCGGCTACATGACCGGCACTGCCTACCTACTCAGCCTCGCAGTCTATCAAATCGGCACCGCTCTCGGCTACTAACTCTCTCCGCCATGAACCCCATCGATTGGCAAACCCCCGCTGCCCTCACCATCGTCCTGGTCACGGCCCTCCTCTTCCTCCGCCGCCACCTCAAAGCCCGCCGCCACCCCAAATCCTGCACCCACTGCAGCGCCGCCGCCCCCACCAAGTTCAAGTAGCACCCAGCACCACGCCTCGGCTTTCAAAGCCGCATCGCGTAGTGCACCTGGCGCCCCACCTCCTCAAACCCACACGCCGGATACAACTTCTGCCCGATCGGATTCGACGCCATCGTCTCAATCTTCGCCAGCCCCATCCCCTCCTCCCGAAAAGATCCCAGCGCATGCTCAATCAAGCGCCGCCCCAACCCCCGTCCCCGCATCGACTCCGCCACCGCTAAATTCGGGATCCGACCGATTCCGTTCACTCGATCCACCCGCGTCGTGACATACCCCACCACCCGCCCCTCGCACTCCGCCACAAAACATCCCCCCGCATTCGCCGCCACATCCTCATCGATGTGATCCGCCTTCCGCGCCTTCCAATCACGCCCATTCCAAACCCCAAAGCGCTCCTCCAACATCTCATCCACCGCCACCGACCCAAAAGACGCCACGGTCAGATCCCGCAGCACCTCCAAATCCCGCGCCTCATAAACCCGAATCAACACATCCAAATCACTCATCCCCAATCAACGCCCCTCAACCCCCACTTTTCTCAAAACCCATCTCCCATCTTCTATCTCCCATCTCCGGCGGCAAAGCCGCCCTTCAAAGCCCCAAATGCCCCAACGCCAGCAACCCATAAAAGGTATACTCACAGTCCAGCTCATCATCCGTCCAGTTACCGTGAAACCCGCCCTCCGCATTCCATAGCGAGTCCACAAAATCCAAACACGCCTCCTTCAATGGCCCAAGGTCCGCCTCCATCGCATCCAACGCATGCAGCGCCACCGCCGTCGATAGCAAATCCGGAATCGGAATTCCCGGCAGCGCCTTAAAGCCCCCCTCCGGCAAACACTGCGCCAAAATCCAGTCCCTCACCTTCGCCTCCACCGGCACCCCCAAATGTCGACAAAGCGACACCGCCGCCGCCGCCGCAGGCGTCACCCCGACCGGCAGCCCCCGCTCATTCGACCACCCACCATCCTCTGTCCGCAAACTCATCAAGCAATCCAGCAATCGCTCCTGCTCCGGACACCGCTCCCCCAGATCCTCATACGCGCTCCATCCAATCAGACACCCATACGCCGAACCCGCCTCACGCCCCATCGCCTGATGATACCCCCCATCCGCTGCTCGATACCCCTCCACCCTCGCCATGATCCCCGCCTTCACGTCCACACTCAAACCCCGAAGCCCCAAACTGCTCCAACACCGTGCCAAACAGCACACATGCACAAAATCCAGCCCATCCCCATCACCGAAAGTCTTCAACCACGCCACCATCCGCGCCTCATCCACCTCCTCTCGCAGCGCCATCAGCCCCTCCATCCCGAACACCGAGTAATACAAATCCGGTTTCCCCTCCCGATCCACAAAGCCCCCGCACGCATCCTGCTTCGACCGCAAAAACCCCGCTACCAGCCCACTCGCCTCCCCCAGCACCTTCGGCGCCACCCGCGCCACCTGCAGCATCTTCAAACGAAACGACATCCCCCACCCAACACCCCCGCACCCCACCCAACAACCACTTTCCAGTCTCACCCAAAAAACCCCGCTTGAGCACTCCCCCCAAAGCACGAAGGTCCCCCACCTTCTTCATCCCTCAAAGTTCAACGTTCCAATCATGCCCCCGCTCCGCCACGGCTACTTCCACATCCCCTTCTGCCACCGCGTCTGCCCCTACTGCTCGTTCTTCAAACACACCCCTGGCAGCACCGACATGCCAGCCTTCATCGACGCCCTCCTCACCGAAACCCGCCTCCAAACCGCCCGCCACCCCTTCCAACCCCACACCCTCTACTTTGGCGGCGGCACCCCCACCTTCCTCAGCGAAACCCATCTCGACGACCTCCTCACCCGCCTCAAAGACCTCATCGACTGCTCGCAACTCACCGAGTTCACCTTCGAAGCCAACCCCCGCACCGTCCCCCCATCCAAAGCCGAACTCCTCCGCTCCCACGGCGTCACCCGCATCAGCCTCGGCGTCCAGGCCTGGGATACCCCCACCCTCACCACCCTCGGCCGCGACCACTCCCCCTCCGAAGCCGCTACCACCTTCGCCACCCTCCGCCAGACCGGCTTCGACAGCCTCAACCTCGATTTGATGTTCTCCATCCCGGGTCAAACCCTCGACACCTGGAAAGAAACCCTCCATCGCTCCATCGACCTCGCCCCTGACCACATCTCCGCCTACAACCTCAACTACGAGGAAGACACCGAATTCTTCGACCGCCTCACCCGCGGCCAATACCGCGAACTCCCCGACCAGGACGCCGACTTCTTCTTCACCGCCCTCGACCTCCTCGAAGCCGCCGGCTACGCCCACTACGAAATCTCCAACTACGCCCGCCCCGGTCACACCTCCCGCCACAACGCCGCCTACTGGTTCAGTCAGGACTACCTCGGCCTCGGCCCCGGCTGCACCAGCACTGTCGCTGGCCATCGCTGGCAAAACATCCGCGATACCCCCGCCTACATCACCCGCCTCCAAAACGGCGAACTCCCCGCCACCGACCTCGAAACCCTCACCCCCGAGCAACGCCGCACCGAACGCTTCGGCCTCGAACTCCGCACCCTCCAAGGCCTCCCCCTCCACCTCGTTCATCCCCCCCAACACCCCCTCCTCCACCAACTCGCCCAAGACGACCTCATCCACCTCTCCAACACCCACATCACCCTCACCCGCCTCGGCAAACCCCTAGCCGACAGCATCGCCGTCGCCCTCCTTGGATAGCAGCCTCTCAACCAACAATATCGGAAGATGTCCCCCTCAGCCTCCAGATCGAACAACTCATTCCTCAAAACCAAAAAAACTGCATACCTTTCCCCCTCATTCGGCATAAAAGACTCTTCGCCATTGGCCTTTCAATCCCATTGATAAAGCCTTCAAGAGCATAGGGTATACCCCTTAGGTTGATTCGGCAATCCGAGCGCTGAAAATTCCAGAAAAATACAATGTCGTTGTGAAAGCCCAAGTTGGGACTATGAACGACCCACGGGGTAATTTTCTCCCTGCATTACCAATGGATGGGCGTGTATTTAGACTGCAACCAAGAGACTGCGCTTGAATCGAACGACTTCATTTTCAGATTGATTTAACCTCATGAATATCAAGAATGTTTTCAGCTTCAGCTTGGGCATTATTTCTTGCTCAGTATGCTGGCTTTGTCTCGACTATCGCGATCAGGTAAAACAAAAAGATGTCTGGGGAAAGGCTATCAATTCGATTGCTCACATCAGCGATGCCATTGTCGAATCTAGCAACCAAAACGGAAATCTATCAAAGGGTCTCGAACAGCCTATCAGCAACACCAATAGTTTCCCCTTATTTTATGCTCACTTCCTATCCGATACTGGCGTCTATTCAAAGATGAAAATCGGAACGGTATTGATCGATAATGGACGTTACAGCGGCGTCATATATAATAGTATTTCATCAAAACAATCGTCTTCCACTGGCATTGAATTCTTCGTCGAATCGCGAAGTAGTGCAGTAAGCTGGGTGAAATTCTGTCACGATCTTGCGAGTGAACCATGGGTTGTGTACTTCACTGATTAACCTAGCTTCACAAATTTGGGAAAAGCGAGTCGTTCGGATCCAGCGAGCGCAGCGGATCCAGCCGCAAAAAATCGCGCAACCCGCTGCGTGCGAGAACTTCAGCCCCCGCAAACACAAAGGACGTGGCAGATCGCCTACCTCCAATCACAGAGTTCAGGTCAACAATCCATTCACCCACGCGCTCCCTTCTCAAAAACCACACGCCCTTCCTTCACATCCACCAGGATGTGATCCCCGTCCACATAGCCCCCTTCAAGCACCGCCAT
The DNA here is from genome assembly GCA_027487315.1 of Verrucomicrobiaceae bacterium. Classification (GTDB taxonomy): domain Bacteria; phylum Verrucomicrobiota; class Verrucomicrobiia; order Verrucomicrobiales; family Verrucomicrobiaceae; genus JAGRPD01. The sequence continues at coordinate 27,141 of JAIYDW010000224.1, forward strand.
CGAAAGCGGATCCAGCAGGTTCTTTTGAATCGACCGCTTAAGAGGACGCGCCCCGTAAACCGGATCATACCCCTGATCCGCGATGAACCGCAGCGCCCCATCCGTCAGTTCCAAATCGATGTTCTGTTTCGCCAAGCGTTCCACCACTCGGGCCAACTGAATCTTCACAATCGAGTCCAATTGATCCGCCTTCAGCCGGTCAAACATCACCACCTCATCGATCCGATTCAAAAACTCCGGCCTGAAGAACTGCTTCAACGCCTCCCTCACCAGCGCGTCCCGCTGCTCCGGATTGCCTTCTTCGCTGATCGCTGACGAACCAATGTTGCTCGTCATGATGATCACCGTGTTCTTGAAGTCCACCGTCCGCCCTTGTCCGTCGGTGATGCGACCATCATCAAGCACCTGCAACAACGTGTTAAAGACATCCGGGTGCGCCTTCTCCACCTCATCAAACAAGATCACACTGTAGGGCCGGCGCCTCACCGCCTCGGTCAATTGCCCGCCTTCATCATACCCCACATACCCCGGAGGCGCTCCGATCAATCGGCTCACACTGTGCTTCTCCATATACTCACTCATGTCCAGCCGCGTCATCGCGTTCTCATCATCAAACAAAAACTCCGCCAGCGCCTTCGACAGCTCCGTCTTACCAACCCCTGTCGGCCCCAAAAATAGAAAACTCCCAATCGGTCGATTCTCATCTTGGATCCCCGCCCGCGCACGACGCACCGCATTCGACACCGCTTTGATGGCATCTTTTTGACCAATCACTCG
>JAIYDW010000221.1 GCA_027487315.1 Verrucomicrobiaceae bacterium
CGTCGCCTGCCAAACCACCCCCTCGCCCTCCGGCAACTCCGCGAGCACCTTCAGCACCTCAAATCGCCCCCCCGCCGCCTCCCGCACCAGCCGATCCAAATCCGCCTCCGGCCCCTCCAGCTTCACACTCACCTCCGCCCACGCTCCCGCCGGCACCGACTCCAAATCCGCACCCAAACTAGCCCGACCCGCCTTCACTCTCACCAGCGACCGACTCACCGGCACCGCCAGCGTCTCAATATTGACCCCCTCCGTCTCCACCACCACCACCGACTTCGCATCCCCCGCCTCCGAAAAACTCAACGCAATCGGCGACCCGCTGTACCGCACCCCCTCCAGCCCCGCCACCTTCTGCGGCCGATGCAGATGCCCCAGCGCCGTGTAATCAAATCCCGCAAACACATCCGCCCCCACCGCCCCCAAGTTCCCAATGTGAATGTCCCGTTCACTGTCACTCGTCACCGCCCCCAGCACCGTCAAATGCCCCATCGCAATCACCGGCCGCTCCCCCGCCACCGCCCGGCACGCCGCCAACTGCTCGTTGTAGTGCCCCCGAATCGCCGCCCGCACCTGCTCCTGCACCTTCCCCATCGTCACCCCCGCCCCCACCTCCCGCAAATCCCGCTCACGCAAAAACGGCACCGCCGCCACCACCGCTCCCCCCAGATCCACCACATTCGCCCCCGCCTGACCAAACACATGCACCTCAAACCGCTTCAACAACTCACGCGGCGCGTTCAGGTGCGACGCCGAATCATGATTCCCCCCCGTGATCACCGCCTTCACCGTTTTCAGATCCGCCAGCCGCTTCAAAAAATCAAAATAAAGCGCCACCGCCTCCTGGGGCGGATTCGCCGCATCAAACACATCCCCACTCACCAGCAGCGCCTCCACCTGCTCACGCCGCAGCACCTCGATCAGCCAGTCCAAAAACACCGCCTGCTCCCCCAACCGCTCCCGCTCCACCAGACGCGCGCCCAGGTGCCAGTCGGCGGTGTGAAGAATTCTCATGTCCCCAGACCAAAGACCACCCCACCCAACACTCAAGCCGAATTCCGACATTCGAGGTGCTCGAGAGGCGCAGAGGCTTGCCTGCTCCATGCTTTCCGATCCGCAGCGGCTGCATCTTTAACGATGCTGCCCGAGGAACGGGAGGCATGGAGCAGGCAATGATCAAGTCTATCGGGTGCCTCCAATGTCTGAGTTCGAGCTCAACACAAAACAATCCTCACCCTTGCTTCCCCGCCTTTCCCCCCGTTTTGTCTCTCCCGTGAACCCGTCGTGCCCCTTCCTCCCTCCCATCGACCGCCCCCACACCGCCGCCGACGTCAATCGCTTCCCCAAATCCGATCGAGGCCCCGACTTCTACCTCGCCTGCCTCTCCTACGCCCAAAGCCTCTGGCAGCACGAACTCCCCGCCCAAGCCATCCTCCAGTGCAACCGCGCCCTCTCCGTCCCCCTCTCCGCTGACGAACCCATCCTCCGCGCCTGGCCCCTCCCTTACCAGGCCCTCGCCTGGATCCTCCTCCAGCGCCCCGAAGGCCAGTTCATCGGCAATCCCCGCCGCCATTGGCAGCACCTCGCCACCCGCATGGTCGAACCCCACAAAGACCTCCGCACCTGGCGCGCCTGGGCCTGCTGGTACCTCGCCAAAACCCTCCTCCCCGAGTCCGAATTCCCCGGCGACCCCAAACAAATCCGCCAGGAAAACATCATCGAACCCACCTTCGACCAAGTTTTCACACAGCTCGCCCGCCTCTCCCCCGCCGACGACCTCGCCACCTGGCAGCACGCCCTCAAATACGCCCAAACCCACCTCCCCCTGCCCCCCATCCCCGACCAACCCACCCACATCACCCTCCGCACCATCGGCCCTGACGAAATCCCCACCGTGATCGACCTCGCCCATCGCATCTGGAAAACCTACTACCCCACCATCATCAGCCACGCCCAGATCGACTACATGCTCACCGTCTGGTACGAACCCAGCGCCATGCAGCGGGAAATGACCGGCCGCGGCGTCACCTACGCCCTCATTGAGACAAACGACATCCCCATCGGCTACATCGGCTTCGAACCCCAACCCCAAAGCCACGTCCTCTTCCTCAGCAAACTCTACGTCCTCCCCGAATACCACGGCAAAGGCATCGGCCACTTCGCCCTCGAATGGATCAAAACCCAGGCCCGCGCCCGCCACTGCACCGTCCTACGCCTCCGCGTCAACAAACACAATGCCCCCGCCATCCGCGCCTACCGCCGCGCCGGCTTCCAATTCATCGAAGACCTCTGCACCGACATCGGCAACAACTTCGTCATGGACGACCACCTCCTAGAACTCCCCCTCCCCTAAATCCCAACCCCCAATCCCCAGTACCGCATTAAACCCCCAAGGAGTGACGGCTTCCAGCCGTCACCTCAATCCTCCCAACCTCTGCGCCTCCTCCCTCTCTGCGCCTCTGCGTGCCCGCAATCGCTACAGCCCCGCCGGATGCCGCGCCACAAACCCCGCCAGCGGCCTCGGCTTGCTGCTCCACCTCGGACCCTGCCCCCGCCGCGCATTGTACCCCGTGTCCAGCCGCAGCCCCGCAATGTCAATGAACACATGCCCGCTCTTCGCATACACCGTGATGTGTTTCCCCCTCCCCGGCACCCCAAAATTCCGAAACCACCCCGACGTCTCCGGCGCCTTCAACAACCCCGCCTTGTTCAGCACATACGACACCGACCCCGAGCAATCATAGCCCGTGTCCTCAAAGCTCTTGTGCCCGCCCCCCCGCCGATACGGCTTCCCCACGATCAAATTCCCCGCCCAAAGCGCCCGCTTCACCGCCAGCGGCACCCCCTTCGGCGGATGCGCCACCCCGTTCATCAGCAGCGCCGTCGTTGTCGGCTCAAACCCATGCACCCAGTTCTCCTTCTTCTTCGACGAAGAACACGCCGACAGCCCGCCCAGCAGCAGCGCCGCCGCAGTCATCCGCAGAACTCGAAAACAAAACCCCATCCCCCTTCCCTAGCCTACCCCCACCTCTCGCGCAACCCTCCCGCATCCCCCGCATTTTTCCCCGCCAACCCCCTTTACACCACCCCCACCCCGTGCAAGATACCGCGCTTTCCGGTCTTGCGACACCGTAGCACAGGCTTACTAGCCTGTGAAACCCGCACCCGAAAGCGCCCAATTCATACGCTTTCCCTTCAAACTCCGACATTCGTCATTCCGAATTCGACATTCGTCATTTTTTCATCATGCCCAAAGACACCTCCATCAAACGCATCCTCGTCATCGGCTCCGGCCCCATCGTCATCGGCCAAGGCTGTGAGTTCGACTACTCCGGCGTCCAAGCCTGCAAAGCCCTCCGCGAAGAAGGCTACGAGGTCGTCCTCATCAACTCGAACCCGGCCACCATCATGACCGACCCCGAGTTCGCCTTCCGCACCTACATCGAGCCCATCACCCCCGAGATCGTCGAAAAAATCATCATCAAGGAAAAGCCCGACGTCCTCCTCCCCACCCTCGGCGGCCAGACCGCCCTCAATACCGCCATGTCCCTGCACCGCGCAGGCACCCTCGAAAAACACGGCGTCCGCATGATCGGCGCCAAACCCGAGGCCATCGAAAAAGGCGAAGACCGTCTGCTCTTCAAGAACGCCATGCTCAAAATCGGGCTCGATCTCCCCCAGTCCGGCGTCGCCCACACCATCGAGGAAGCCCGCGCCATCGCCGAACAAATCGGCACCATGCCCCTCATCATCCGCCCCGCCTACACCCTCGGCGGCACCGGCGGCGGCATCGCTTACAACAAGGAAGAATTCGAAACCATCACCGCCAGCGGCCTCGACCTCTCCCCCGTCACCGAAGTCCTCATCGAAGAATCCCTCCTCGGCTGGAAAGAGTTCGAAATGGAGGTCATCCGGGACAAAGCCGACAACTGCGTCATCATCTGCTCCATCGAGAACCTCGACCCCATGGGCGTCCACACCGGCGACTCCATCACCGTGGCACCGATCCAGACGCTCACCGATCGCGAATACCAAATCATGCGCGACTTCTCCTTCGCCTGCATCCGCGAGATCGGCGTCGAGACAGGCGGGTCCAACATCCAATTCGCCGTGCATCCCGACACGGGCCGCATGATCGTCATCGAGATGAATCCGCGCGTGTCGCGCTCCTCCGCGCTCGCCTCCAAAGCCACCGGCTTCCCCATCGCCAAGATCGCCGCCAAACTCGCCGTCGGCTACACCCTCGATGAGCTGAAAAACGACATCACCCGCCACACCCCCGCCGCCTTCGAGCCCACCATCGACTACGTCGTCACCAAGATCCCCCGTTTCACCTTCGAGAAATTCCCCGGCGCCAACGAGACGCTCACCACGCAGATGAAGTCCGTCGGCGAAGCCATGGCCATCGGCCGCACCTTCAAAGAGTCCCTGCAAAAGGCCCTGCGCAGCCTCGAAATCAAACGCTTCGGCCTCATCGGCGACGGCGCCGACAAAGAAGTCGACGACGAAACCCTCACCACCAAACTCACCGTCCCCAACGCCGAGCGCATCTTCTTCCTCGGCCAGGCCTTCGCCAAAGGCTGGGATGTCGAGAAGGTCTTCTCGCTCACCAAGATCGACCGCTGGTTCTTGCGGCAAATTGAGGAGATTGTGAAGGAGTCTGCCAACAGCCACTGTCGCGACGTCATTCACGCGACCCTCGGCAAGATGAATCCGGAAGCGCTTGAGCAAAGCTTCTTATCCAAGGGCGAACAATACACCCTGTCTGCGATCACCAAGGTGATGGGCGACTTGAGCGAAGGCCTTGATCTCGAAACAGCGATTGCTGCATTCCGCAAAGCCAAGCGCCTCGGTTTCTCTGATGTTCAATTAGCTCAGAGTGCTGGCATTCCGCAAATCGCGATTCGTGCCATTCGCAAGAAACTCGGCATCATCCCCACCTACCGCCTCGTGGACACCTGCGCCGCCGAGTTCGAGGCCTTCACGCCTTACTACTATTCCACCTACGGCATCGAGGACGAGGTGCGCGACAACGACCGCAAGAAAGTCATGATCCTCGGTGGCGGCCCGAATCGCATCGGCCAGGGCATCGAGTTCGACTACTGCTGCGTCCACGCCAGCTTCGCCCTGCGCGAGCTGGGCTTCGAGACCATCATGGTCAACTCCAACCCCGAGACCGTCTCCACCGACTACGACACCAGCGACAAGCTCTACTTTGAGCCCCTCACCCTCGAAGACGTGCTCAACATCTACGAGCGCGAAAACCGCCACGATCAGGTTCTCGGCGTCATCGTCCAGTTCGGCGGCCAGACCCCGCTGAACCTCGCCAAAGGCCTCGAAGAAAACGGCGTCCGCATCATCGGCACCTCGCCCAAGAACATCGAGCTCGCCGAAGACCGCAAGATGTTCGCCAAGCTGCTCGACGACCTCGGTTTGCACCAGGCCGAAAGCGGCACCGCCACCTCGCTCGAGGAGGCTTTGGCCATCACCGCCCAGATCGGTTATCCCAGCCTCGTGCGCCCCAGCTTCGTGCTCGGCGGCCGCGCCATGCAGATCGTCTACAGCGACGCCGAACTCACCCACTACATGAAGAACGCCGTCGAGGCCACGCCCGACCGCCCCGTGCTCGTGGACCGCTTCCTCGAAGACGCTACCGAAGTCGATGTCGATTGCATCAGCGACGGCGAAACCACCGTCATCGGAGCCATCATGGAGCACATCGAAGAAGCCGGCATCCACTCCGGCGACAGCGCCTGCGTCATCCCGCCCTTCAGCCTCAGCGCCGCCATGCAGGACCGCATCCGCGACGCCGCCAAAAAGCTCGCCAAAGCCCTCAACGTACGCGGCCTCATGAACATGCAGCTCGCCGTCAAAGGCGACGACTTGTATGTCATCGAAGTCAACCCCCGCGCCTCCCGCACCGCGCCCTTCGTCAGCAAAGCCATCGGCGTCCCGCTGCCCAAACTCGCCGCCAAAATCATGGCCGGCAAAACCCTCAAAGAACTCGGCTTCACCGAAGAAGTCATTCCCACGCACTACAGCGTCAAAGAAGCCGTCTTCCCCTTCAGCAAGTTCACCGGCGTGGACATCATCCTCGGCCCCGAGATGAAAAGCACCGGCGAAGTCATGGGCATCGACGACGACCTCGGCATGGCCTTCGCCAAGAGCCAAATGGCCGCCGGCGGCACCCTGCCCACCACCGGCAACGTCTTCATCAGCGTCAAAGAGAATGACAAACCCAACGTCGTCCGCCTCGCCAAAGGCTACACCGACCTCGGCTTCACCCTCTACGCCACCCCCGGCACCGGCCAGGTCATCAGCGACGCCGGCATCCCCGTAAACATCCTCCCCAAACTCGCCAGCGGCCAGCGCCCCAACGTCATCGACCTGATGAAGAACAAAGACATGGCCCTCGTCATCAACACCCCCTCCGGCAAAAACCCCCGCGAAGACGAAGTCAAAATCCGTACCGCCGCTATGCAAAACCGCATCCCCATCATGACCACCCTCCGCGGCGCCGACGCCGCCCTCCGAGCGATCAAGTCCCTGCAAGGCAGCGAAGTGCAGGTGCGTGCGTTGCAGGAGTATCACAAATGACCTGACGAGGTGGTCGCAAATTGCGACCACCTCCATTCTATCCAATGAAGCCACCCAAGCCCATCGACTCAATCATCCTGACCGTGCGTGGCCAGCGAGTGATCCTCGATACGGACTTGGCCGAGCTTTACGGCGTTCCAACGAAGAGGCTAAACGAGCAGTTGAAGCGCAACGCAGATCGCTTCCCCGAAGACTTTGCCTTCCGACTGACCGGCGAGGAGAAACTGGAGGTAGTCACAAACTGTGACCACCTCTCCAAGCTCAAGTTCTCCCCTCAAAATCCCACGGCCTTCACCGAACACGGAGCCATTATGGCCGCCACCATCCTGAACAGCTCCGAAGCCGTGGCGATGAGCGTCTTTGTCGTCCGTGCCTTCGTCAAAATGCGTGAGCAACTAGCCGGCAGCACCGAAATCATGAAGCGCCTTGCCCAGATCGATCACACTCTGCTGAAGCATGATCAGGCACTGAGCGTCATCTGGCAGCAGATTCAACCCTTGCTAGCTCCTCCTCCGACTGTTCCGAAAAGACGTATCGGCTTTCATCCTTGATCTTGGAGTGATGGTTCGTAGCAGGTAAAGTATGAACACCAAGATAACGGTTATTCTGCCAGTTAAGGTCCCTGTAGCGATAACGCCATATGACCCGAAGGACTACACAGCTTGTCGTCAAGATTTCATCGCTGTGGCCCCTAGTGTTCTAAAAGTCCTCGACCCACAAATCAAACAGTGCACTGTCGAGGTTCTAGACGGAGATGTGGATCTTCACCCGAGTCTATTCGCGGTTAACAGCCACACAATCCTCTTCCCATCATTTCACCAATTTTACAGATTCGAAATCGAGTATCAGGTGAACGAGAAAGAGCTTTCGAACCTGAACGACGCGAGGGTTTTTGACTCCGATGAAATTGCGGGCATGTGCGCTTCAGTGGCTAGCGATGATGTCGAGCGTTTACTGTTGCTCGCCTCGGTTGCTTACCCTGGTCGCTTTTGGACAGGCACTGGTCTAACTTTTGTTGGCGAGGAACCAATGAACCAGATTGATGCAATGACGGGGTTGCTGATAGATCATTTCTCAACTCAATATACTTGGCCAGTAATAACTCACATGCCTTTAATCGAAGTGTGTCGGTGGGAGGCGAAAGTTGGGCTGCTTGAGAATGGGTTTGGTGATACCGCAGTGAGGCGGGCACTTGCCAGTTACACTCATATTCAATTTGATGGCCGAAGGAGCGAATACGCCACTCTGTTTTTTGCGATGCAAGGCTTGGAATCATTCTATTGCCGAGGGATTGGCGATTTGAGGCGCCAACTTTCGGAAAAGTGTCGGATATTTTTGGGGTCTTGGCCGGCAGACAAAAACATCATGGGTTCTGCATACGACCTCCGATCTCGATTTGTTCATGGAGATTTTCCAATAATGGTTCACGGCTTTGGCGGTGAACTTGATGGTGCCAACGCGAAGGCTGATCGTGAGCTTGGCGAAGCTACAACACTAGCTTTGAGAGTGTTGATCGCCACCATTCACAAGTGTATCCGCGAAGGAATCACTGAGGTCGAGTATAAGTGGCAGATCACGACTACATGACCACGTTTAAGCAGCTAAAAACGGGGCCATGGGAAATGGACTCAGTTGAAACGGGCAAAAAACGGGGGAAACCCGGAAACCAGGCCCAGTATGCAAAAAATCAACAAACCGCTCTCTTCGTCACCTTCCGCCTCGCCGATTCGCTTCCCCATAAACATCTCGACGACTGACGCCGCGCTCGGATGAAGTGCGGATCAAGTTGGCGTTCCTGTCCACACTTCCCGTTTTGATTCCACCCCATGCTTTGGCATGCCGCATGGAGCACTTGGTGCTTGGATTTACCGCAAATTCTGGCATCCTGGCGGCTGTTCGGATTCACGATTTGATATGAAGCTCCATTTCTCCATCCTTGTCTCGTTAGTGGCCTCTGTTCGACTCGGGCTTGGTGCTCCGGGAGATCTCGACAGGAGCTTCACCTTTCCTGTCACCACCCCGGGAGTAGGTGTGATGGGACTGGCGCAGCAGCCGGATGGCAAGGTCATCGCGTCCGGTGGTTGGGGTGGCATTCAGCCGGGCGGACATAGCGGCATTGCGCGCTTGGAGCTGGCGAACGGGGCGCTGGATCATCCGTATGCGGCCACTGCTTCCGTGCAGGTGCCACGGGCACTTTGTTTTCAGATGGATGGCAAACTACTCCTCGCGGGCGGCTTCACTTCGGTGAACACCGTCACTCGCGGCAAGGTTGCAAGGCTCAATGCCGATGGCACCCTGGACACTGGCTTCGGCAATCCAGCAGTCGGCAACTACGAAGTCTATGCCGCGCTGCCGCTGCCGGATGGCAAGGTCCTCATCGGTGGTTTCTTCGACCAGGTGAACGGCACCACCCGCAACAACATCGCGCGGCTCAACGCCGATGGCACGCTGGACACGTCCTTCAATCCCAACGCGAACGGCATAGTGCAATCCATGGCCCTGCTACCTGATGGCCGCATCGTGGTGGTAGGTAGCTTCACCAACATCGCCGGCTCCTCTGGCATCGCGGGCTGGGGGCGTGCCATCTTGAATGCCGATGGCACGCTGAACACGGCGACTCCAATCCCTTACTTCGGCAATGCAACCACCGTGGCTGTGCAAGCCGATGGCAAGATCATCATGAGCGGCCGCTTCACTCAGATCGCTGGCAATCCCCGGCGTGGCATCATGCGCTTCAATGCGGATGGCACGCTGGACACGGGCTTCAATCCCGACCTCGGTTTGCAGCCCAGCTTTCAGGCTTACCAAGCGAACAGCATCGCCCTGCAAGCCGATGGCAAGATCATCATCGCGGGTGACTTCCTCAGCGTCGGTGGAGTCACCCGCAATCGAGCCGCACGCCTTAACGCCGATGGCACGCTGGACCCCAGCTTTAACCCGAACCTCGATGATACTGCCAACGCGGCGTCGATCCAGGCCGATGGCAAGATCCTCATCGGTGGCATGTTTGGCAACGTCGGCTCCGTCTCGCGCGCCAACTTGGCCCGTTTCGAGAACTCTCTGCCCACTCAACAGCTCACCCTCACCAACAGCAACACACGCATCCAGTGGCTGCGCGGCGGCTCGGCACCGGAGGCAAGCCGCGTGCGCTTCGAGCAATCCATCAACAGCGGTGCAAGCTGGACCCAACTCGGCCAAGGCACACGTATCGCAGGAGGTTGGGAACTCACCGGCCTGTCATTGCCTACAAACGTCCGCATCCGCGCCACGGCGCTCGTGATGGGTGGCATGTGGAATGGATCGGGTAGCCTGGTGCAGACCGAGGAGGACTTCCCAGCCGTGCCGCCAGCCCTTGTCATCGAGCAGCCAGCCAACACCCCACTCACCAGCGGAACCACGCTGGATATGGGCAGCATCGTCACAGGCCAAAGCAGCAGCACCTTCACCTTCGACATCCGCAACACTGGCAGTGGTAATTTGAAGCGCCTGCAACTCAGTGTCGCAGGTGCAAACGCCTCCGATTTCACGCTGACCCCGCCCTCGGTGAGCGAAGTCGCCGCCGGTGGCAGCACCACCTTCAGCATCGTCTTCACCCCCACCGCCAGATCCGCCCGCAGCGCCACCCTCAGCATCGGCAGCAATGATCCGACCAACCCCATCTTCACCGTCTCGCTTGCAGGCACTGGCATCGCGTCACCCAACGCCGACCTCGCCAGCCTCGTGCTGCCATCACCGCTGAACCTCTCGCCCAGCTTCGCGGCAAACACCCTCAGCTACAATGTGAGCTCTGTTTTCAATCGCACCTCCATCACCGTCACGCCCACCGCCATGAATGCCATCTCTGGCATCACCGTGAACGGCGTCGCCCTGACAAGCGGAACCACTAGTGCCCCCATTTCACTCACCACGGGAGCGAACGTCATCACCATCGTCGTCACCGCTGAGAACGGCATCAACACGAAGACCTACACCCTCACCGTGAATCGAGCCATCGCGCCACTCGGTGGCGAACTCGACTTCGGCTTCGCCCCATCCGTGAATTCAACCATTCGCACGCTGGCCATGCAGGCCGATGGCAAAGTGCTCGTCGGCGGCCAGCACTTCGCCACCGTCGCTGGCGGCGCGATCAGCTACGGCCTCTCGCGTCTGAACGTCGATGACACCCTGGACACTACCTTCGCCGCTCAATCGACGCTCACGGTCTATGATATGCGCCTCACCAGCACGGGGCAGATCGTCTGCGCGGGCAGCCACTTCACCAGCCCAACCACGAACACAACCGGCGTGATCATGTTAAATGCCGATGGCACCCGCGTGAGCACCTTCGATGCCCGCACCAATGCGCCCGTGCATAAGATAGCTCTGGATGGCACTGGCCGTGTCCTCGTAGTCGGCGACTTCACCAGTATTTCTGAAGGCACCGGCAGCCCGATCACGCGCAATCGCATGGCCCGCCTTTCCGCCGCCGGAGCGCTCGACACAACTTTTGATCCCAATCCCAACGGCGCTATGCGCTGCGTCGCCGTGCAGGCCGATGGCAAGATCCTCATCGGTGGTGCCTTCCTCCAAGTCGGTGGCATAGAACGCAGCTTTGTGGCCCGACTCGAAACCACTGGCGCAGTGGACACCACTTTCACTGCCCCTGCTTCGGTGAATGGTGCCGTGCGCGCTATCGCCCTGCAGCCTGATGGCAAGATCCTCGTCGGCGGCGACTTCCTCGCAGGCGATGGACTGCTGCGCTTGAATGCAGATGGAAGTGCTGACAGCAGCTACGTCGGCACCAACACGTCCGGTCGGCAAGTGTATGACGTCACGGTGCTGGAGAGCGGCAAGCTGCTCGTCACTGGCCTCGTCAACACAGCGCAGGGCCACAACGCCATCGAGCGACTCAACGCCGATGGCAGCATCGACACCAACTTCACTACCAGCATCCCAGATGGCACCGAGATCCACAGCACGCTCTACACCTCCTCCGGCCAGATCATCCTCGGCGGCAGCTTCAATGCCATCAACGGCATCGCCCGCACTCGACTTGGCCGCGTGGATGGTGGCACATCGCAAAGCCTTGCACCCGCCAGCGGCACCTTGCTTGAGTGGCAACGCGCGAATCAACCCGTCGCCACGGCCACTGCCTTCGATGTCTCCACGGACGGCGGCACCACTTGGTCCGTCATTGATGCCATCGGCACTCGCAGTGGCAACGTTTGGCAGGGCAGCATCACCACGCCACTGCCCACCGCTGGCGGATTACTCAGAGGGCGTGCTGGCATTGCTGGCGGCCGCTATGCTGCCGCCTTGTCCTTCTTCGCTGCCTTCTCACCACCCGCTGCGGAAATCGTAGTGGAAGAGCCAGTCAATAATGAGCGCACAGACGGCGAGACGATGAACTTCGGCTCGCTCGGCCTCAACGTGCTCAATCAGATCCCCTTCACCGTGCGAAATATGGGCGGGCTACCACTCACTGGCGTCGTCGTCACCCTCGGCGGCACGAATGCAAATCAGTTCAGCCTCATCGCCGCCCCGGATGCCACGCTCGACCCGCTGGAGAGTACCACCTTCATCATTCAGGCCCGGCCCACCACGCTTGGCGCAAAGACCGCCATCCTCCGCATCGCAAGCAATGACGCCGATGAGAATCCCTTTGACCTCACCATCCAATGCACCGGCGTGGCAGCCAACTTGCCTGTTGTGGCCAGCACCACCGCCACCAGTGCCTTCGTGAACGTCAGCGGCACCGACATCGTCCGTGCCACGCTGAATGGCACCGTCGATGCCAACAGCCAGACACGTGAGGTCTTCTTCGACTACGGCACCACCACGGCTTACGGCACCACCGTGCCCGCCACCAACCCCACCGAAAGCGGAGCCAACGCAGTGCCGGTCACCGCCGTGATCGACGGCCTGCTGCCACACACCACCTACCACTTCCGCGTCCGCGCTGTCTCAGATCTAGGCAATGCCACGGGAGTGAACCGAACCTTCCTCACCCCCAATCGCGCCCCCCAAGGCGTGCCCGATAACGCCATCGTGCTGCCACTCGCTAGCGTGACCATTGATGCCACGGATAACGACACCGATCCCGATGGCGATGAACTCATCGTCACCGCCAGGACCACCGTCACACCGTCCACCGCAGGCACCGTGGCCATCGGTGCAGGCAAGCTTGTCTTCACCGCGTCAGCTGCCTTCGGCACGGGCGTGAATGCCACCGCCACCTTCGGCTACACACTCAGCGACACCTTTGCTGGCGGCACTGCCACCTCCACTGTCACGGTGTCCCCAGGCTCTTGCAGCCTCTCTCCCACCAGCAACAGCGTGCCCAGCGCAGGCATCACTTACCCCATCACCATCACCGCTGGCACGGCGCCATGGAATGTCACCGAAGCTATCAGTTGGGCCAGCGTTTCACCGGCCAAAGGCGTCGGCGATGCCGTCGTGCAGGTTACCCTGCTGCCAAATACGACTACCGCCGCACGCACTGGCTCGGTGAAGATTGGAGGTATCACTCACAACATCACCCAAGCTGGCGTCATCGCTCCTGTGGTCAGTGCCGCAGTGAGTAGCACGAGCAGCTTCGACACCGTCGTTGGAGCTCGGGGCTTCAGCGTCGGCATCCCTTGCACCAATCACCCGGTCACCTTCAGCGTCGTTAGCGGCACTTTACCTCCCGGCCTCACCTTAAACTCCAGCACGGGTGTCATCAGCGGCATTCCTACTACTGGCGGCACACCCACCCGGGCCTACGCGCTCGCGATCAGGGCCACCAACCTCAGGGGCAGCAGCACGACGCCCCCCTTCACCATCAATGTGGACGCCCTGCCCGGCAACGTCATTGGCACCTTCCACGGCTATGTCACGCCCAGCTCCACAGCGAAATTGACCCCTGATCCGCATCTCGGAGGTCGCTTTGAAATGACCACCACCAGCACTGGAGCCGTCTCGGGGCAAATCTTTGAAGGAGTCACCAAACGCAGCTTCACAGGAACCCTCGCCGCCACCTTGCCGACCAAGCAAAATCCGACCCTCAGCGCGCTCGTGACCGGCACTGGCTTCACGCTGACCCTTACCTTGGACGCGGCTACGAACACCCTCACCGGCTCCCTGGGTGATGGCAGTGTCAGCACGACAGTCGAAGCCTGGCGCAATGCTTGGACCACCACCGCGCCCGTCAATGCCCCAACGATATATGCTACACAGCACAACATCCTGCTGCGAAACACCGACAGCGTGAATGGCCCGCAGGGGGATGGCTACTGCAGCTTCATCATCGACCGCACACGGGGGACTTACACCCTCACAGGCAAGCTTGCGGATGAGACCAAGACCACCCCGACATCCATCACGACCAGCTTCATCGGTCAGCAGGGCCAGATGCTTTTCTATCTGCCTCTTTACGGCAATCGCGGAGCACTCAGCGGCATCCTCCGGGTGGACCCCAGCATCACAGGCGACAATCAAACCCAAGGCAATCTCACCTGGATCAAGCCGCAGCAACCAGCCACGTCGAGAGACACCGTTTATAAAGAAGGATTCGGTCCGCTCAGTGTCAGCGCCATGGGCAATCCCCACGTCGCCCCAGCGATCGGCCAGCGAGTGCTCGGTGCCGCCCTCTCCGCCAGCGCCAACAACAGCACCCTTTCCTTCACCGGCGCAGGTCTTGCTCCTGACTTTAGCCAGGCGCTGCTTATCAGGAGCACAACGACGACGGCCAACACCGCCATCGTCCCGCTCTTCAACGCCGGCACTAGCACCAATCTCAATCGTGTGGTTCTACCCGTGCTTAATGCGCCCGCCGGCCGCTTCAACGGCAGCTTCACCATCGCCGGAAGCACCACCGCCGCGAATCGCGTGGCTCCTTTCTACGGCCAGATCGTCCGTATCGTCACTCCCACCACCGATACCACAAGAGGCTACGGCTTTTTCCTTCTGCCCACTGTTCCTGTGTCTCCTCAGACCGTCTCAACTTCTCCAAAACTGAGCGGTAAGGTGACCTTCACGGCACCGTGACCTGATCTCCGGCTAACGTCAAACCCATCCCGCACCCGGTACGTTAGCGGCACGGTTTCAGAACCGCGGACCCCGGGGTCAGTGTGCAAAAATTCAACTATCAGCTTGAGAGGTAGTCCCAGAATCTCACTGCCTCCGATCGAGGGCTTTCGAGTTCCAGACACCTTTCGATTTGCCCGAAAAGTTTACCAAACCCCACCACGATCGATTCTTGACCTCTCACGGGTGGGTTGGCTAGGCTACGGCCGCTTCAATCTTCTCCTTCAGCCATCTGTCTGTGTTTTGCCTCCCTTCGAAGTGGTTCGCCGTGGTTCTGCTGGCGTCACTGGCGGGCCTGCACCCTCTGCGGGCTCAAGCGCCGGATGCGGTGCTGACCCAAGTGAACGAGGTGCTTGCACTGACCGAAGATATCGCTGAACCCGTGACGAAATCGGTGAAGTCCGGTTCGTGTCGAAGTCCCATTCATGTCTGTCCCATGAAAGATAGACAAATCCAAAAATGCGCCCAACCGCTACCTTAAGGCACCAGGGACAAAAGATCGTGGTTGTTTTTTCGTAACTTTTCCGTTCAACCCCCGATTACGACAACAGAGGGAAATTCCTTCACCGCTATCAGAAACCACCGCCCACAACAAAACCACCGCCATGCCCGGAGAACACGTCGACAAAGTCTATAACGAAGCCATCAAGCGACTCACTTACACGGGCATGGACCCGACAGAGCTCGCCAAGCTTTCGCCGGAAGCTCAAAAGGAGGACGGATACAATAAGGCGCCTGAGCGGGGCAAGGATGTCTTCAATGATGTCGAGTCCAGCGATCTTAGCGCCGAAGAGAAGCAAGAGGTTTACCAGCGGTTAGCGCGCCAGGGTGTGACCACAGAGATGCAAAATGCGACCAACCCCGCAACCCTTCTCAGGGGCAACTCCCAGATGTCCAACTTCATGTCGGCCTACATGAACACCTACGCCAAGGACTATCTCGAGTCCATCAGGGATGTCGCGTTCCGGGAAGCGGCAAAGACGCAACTTCCAGAATCGTTAAAGGGCAAGTTACCTCGAACCGCATTCGCAGAAATCCAAGGCGTGCCCTCGGAAGATGTGGCCCAACTGCACAAGGCTTACGGCAACATTGCCCAGAAAATGATCACTGCCTCAGAGGTCAATCTTTCCAAACTCTCACCGGAAGCGCGGAAATTCCTCCACGCGGCCCTCGAACCGACCCAAGGAAACACGCAGGCGATGAACATGGCCACCGCCAGTACACTGCTTCTGCGTGGAGCTTCCCCGCAGATTTCCGCACCGGGCGACATGCTGCGGCTTGATCCCACAACCGAGGAAGTCGGGATGCTGTTGGTGGGATCCAACGTCGTGCTCCAGACCTACGCCAACAACATCAACATTCCGCGGGATAAGGCACTCGACGTCAGCAAGAAGCAGAATTTCGTGGCGGAAACGCTTCGCACGCCGGAAAACCTCGACCAAACGTCCAACGCCTACAATTCGCTCTACCAGGGTGGTGAGTCGGTCGACAAATTCGTCGAACTTGTGAAACCCGAAGAACTCGAGGCGCCCGACCTGGAGCTCGATAAGCAGGTGCAGCAACTCAAGGACACCGCCCAGAAGCAGAATGAGCTCCGGCTTGAACGGGAGAAGCAGGGTATTCTAAAGGTCCAGGCCAGGGAACTGGCCAAGAAGGAGATGGAGAAGCAGACCCAGGACAAGGCTCAGGTCCAGCCAGACCTGGACAAGCTGGCCAAGCTTCAGACCCGGATGGAGAAACTCAGCCAGGACAAGCCGCCAATGGGCGAACGTTTCAAGGCCATGTTCACCAAGGGTGGCATCGAAGGGCTCAAGTCAGAGGTCGCAGCGAAGATCGAGAAGACCAAGCTCGACATCGTGGGCAAGGTGGACGCTGTCCAGCTCGGAGCACGCATGGATGCCAATGCCGAGCGGCTTCAAAAAATCGAGAACCAGCAGTCACAACACACCAACGGCGCCCTGGCCTACCTCAATGCCAAGCAGAAGTTTGAGCAGCGTCATGGTCAGTTCTCGTATGAAGTGCTGAGCCATAACGGACAGATGACTGAAAAAGCCAAGCAACTCGCTGAGGAAACCCAGTTGCTGGAGAAGGAAATGCAGAGGCACGAGGGCGCCTACAATTCCTATAATGAACTCGACGCGCAGAAGGAGACCCAGCAGTCGGTTGTTGACCACGGCCAGAATGTGAAGAGCGTGCGGGAATCGCTGGGCGACACGGGCAACAAGGTCGAAACTCCCAAGCAGTCGCAACGCGTCAAAATGTGATTTCCGGCTGCCTCCGGGCACACTAAGATCCCATCCTTATCCACCCAAACAGCCCCATTGGCAGCTTTCGATGGCATTGACCCTCGAGACCTTCCGCATTGCCCTCCTCACTGCCACACGACCCATAGACTCTTGCCGAAGAATCTAGCAGCCAAGATCATTAAGAGCCGAGACACGCTGAGTCATCAGTCATGCTCCCTCCCCACGCGAGGTGGTCACAGAATGTGACTGCCCTCGACCGAGGGCTTTCGAATTCCAGCTGCCTTTCGAGTTGCCCAGAAAGATTGGCAAACTCCTCCGAGATCGATTCTTGACCTCTTATGGTTTGATTCGGTAGGCTACCGCCGCTTCAATCTTTTCCCTCAGCCATCTGTCTATGTTTTGCCTTCCTTCGCAATGGTTCGCCGTGGTTCTGCTGGCGTCCCTCGCGAGCCTGCACCCTTTGCGGGCTCAAGCGCCGGATGCAGCGCTAACCAAGGTGAAGGATGTGCTCGTGCTGACCGAAGAAATCACTGCTTACAAAGTGTCTGTCCCTTTACAAACACGCGCTCCCTTTCAAAGTATTAGTGTAATCACATAGAAAAGAAGAATAAGACCGTCCGCCGTCACCTCACTCAGTTCACCCCACACCCTCTCCTCCAAATGCCAGACATCCTCGAACACGCCAACCTACTCCTTCAGTTAATCACTGACGCTCTGCCGATAGAAGTTGCGCCCAATGAGTCCGAAAAACTCGCTTGGGACGAGGGGAACCAGTGTGCTCTCACCTTCGACGATTCTCTGGCAGTCATCATCACACTCGATGAAGTTGTGAATGCGATTTTCATGATCTGGATCCTCGGCGACCTCCCCGCAGATCCGGAAGCCAGGGCAGACGCAATGATGGAACTCCTTGAGGCAAACCACGAATGGCGTGAAACGGAAGGCGGAACGCTTGGTATTGATCCAGACACCGCATTGGTGACCCTTTCATATCGCATCGATCTGCCATTGGACGATCCAACTGTAATCCAGGACATCATTGCCAAGCTCTACAACGCAAGTCAGCACTGGCAAAAGACTCTCCAGATCAGTTATCGCGAAGACGAACCCATCGAATTTCACAAACAATCCGTCCGCGATGCACTCGGTTAACCGCCGCTTCCGCCTGATTCATCAACCCTTGAAATCACTTACTCCGCCATGCCTTCAAATCAAGATGCCTCTCCCGCAAACAGCGGTCTAAAGAAAGTCCGGGTCGGTTTTCATGTCGCCGGTTATTCTCTTCGCACCGTTGGAAACCTGCTCACTCTGAACCAAGGTGGCAGATTGCTCAGTTCAATCAGCGATGCCGTCCGAGGATACAAGCGAATCCCCTCAGATGACAAAACCACCTTCAACGTTGCAGGGAAAAGTGTGGAGTTTCCCTCAAGCTTCATGGGAAACAAGATTCCACCGGGCAAAACCAAAGGCGAACTTGTTCGTGAGGTGCAAAACAAAATCAACGCTGGGGAACGTCTTCTCAGCCAGATCGAAAAAGGAACTGCCAAAACCCCGTGTTCCCTCGAAAACATGACCGACCTCATGACCTACCTCCAGGCGCGGGGGCAAGCTGAGCACGGACACCACTCCGAAGGCTCCATGTCCATTCCAGATCCGGACAATAAAATCAAAAATTTCCTCGATTCCAACCCTGATGCCTACCAGCGAAAGTCGTCACACATTGGCGAATTTCAAAATGATCAGGACGCTATGGGCACCCAACGAGGCATCGATGCTTACGGACGTACGAAGAACCCGAAAGAAATGCTGCCGAACAACATGAAGACTGTCATGTATGGCACCATGAAGCAGAGCGATACGCTCAAAATGAATGAGAATCGCCTCTGGTTGAAAATGGAACCTCATGGCGCATGGGCCTTCAGCCCAAAGGTAAATGACCCGAACGGACCGAAACGCTCCGCAAATGCCCACGACGGAAAAGCCGCCGTAGGTCACACCTTTTCCTTCCTCGAGACCCGAGGCCAGGGCAGCAAGGCTGGCACCCGCAAAGAGCGGATTCCCAGCGACATCGCAAAAGAATGGAAGGCCATCCAAAAAGTGGCTCGGGAAGAACTGAAAAGCAAAACCGGCGTCTCAAAGGAGATGGACTCAATGTTGCGCGAAGGCGAAGGTCTTCAGACTGCTCGTGGCGTCCGCTTTATTAGCAGCTACATGGAAGAACTTCAAAAGTCCCCTCAACTCTCGGACAAGACCAAAGAAAAAATCGGCAAGCTTCAGGAAAGGTTCGCCAAAGAATTCCCCCAAGACACGTTGGATGTGCGTATCGGCAACGAAGTGATTCTAAAAACCTCCGATCTGCGCCCGCGCAGCGAAGACCTCATCCCGCCACCTATCCCCATCAAACCGCCACAGGTATCCACGGGCATTGGCAGCCTCGGCCACGAAGCCGCTTCAATAGGCAAGAGTCGCGCCCAACACCTGTGATCAGGCACATTCCGACCCTAATCGGTCACGATTGGAGCACGTGAAACGGGGTCAGTGATTTGATGCTAGGTAGTCGCTGTCTGCGACTACTTTCACCCTCCAGTCACGCCAAATCATATCCTCAGGCTCATGCCCGACACACCTGAAAACAACGACTTGATCCATTCGATCAGTCCAACTTTGCTCTCCCGAATCATTCCTCTTACCCCCTCTCCCGCCCCCCACAAGCGGCCAACTCGAAAGCAATTTCCTAGTCGATAGCGGATCACCATGCTAGTCTTTCGAGGCATGAAATCGGATCTCGACGAATTTTGCTTTGGACAACACGGCGTGGTGCTGATCCCCATCGAACACCTTTCCAAGGACGGGATCGGGAGCGACTTTCAGTCCGAACTCCTGGAAAAAACCGTCCTCGATCGCGAGTGGATCGAATGTTTCAACCGTGCCTTTTCCCTCTATTGGGAGCGGGCGCTCGATCTGCACGCCAGAGCCCCGCAATTCTGGCTGCCTCCACGGGTGCAACACGTCTGTGTCCATACCGCCACGGAGGGAATGAATCCGTTCACTCAGTTATTCAACCGGAGCTCCTGGTCTATCGATGCCTGCGACTTTCACCTAGAATCCACGTCCACTGAGTATGCGGTCTACCAGTTCTTTCATGCCGAACGAGTGGGCATGCTGAGGCAACTTCTCCCGGCACTGGTTTCCAACCTGAGCTACTTCCTCACCCTCTCCGCCGATCAGCTCCAGGACTTCCGCGAAGGCTGTCACCGATCAAAACGGGTTGATGCCCCAGGATTCCATGCCCTGGCGGAAGCGACCGACTGGATTTCGAAGGCCTATCATCAGCCGCTCAAAGAGCCCAGCCTGCAACTCCCGGGTTACATGGTGGTTCCTTACGGCGGACTCATCATGCCTAGGGCACTCGAGAATCGGCTCGGCGCGCTTCAGGACTCGTGGGCCCGCGCCGCCCAGGGCGTGTTAGACAACTACTTCCAGTTCTATGCAAAACCCTCACCCGCAAAGGGAAGGAAAATCTGTGATTGGTTGATCGCCAATCGGCCCGCCTTGCTCATCGCGGGCAAGGAACACCGCATCCTCTGGGATCCGGAGCAATCCGAATCCATTGCCGATCTCCTCGCTCAGCTTCAAAACGTGACAGAGCAGGCCGAGGAGCGCATCATCAAGGATTTGGAGGTCGTCGACTATCACTCACGCCGATTCCTCCAGTCGCTTCGAGAGCCAAATGGACTGGTCATTCCCCCTCACTTCATGACTCCGGGCGGCCTCAGCTACATCCACCCAACCCGCAAACTCGTCGTCTACAGCATCCACGACGAACGCAACCATCTGCGTCTCGTTGAACCCTCTCCTCCTTTTGAACGCCTCATGCTCGGAGCTCGGACCATGCACGAGTGGGGCCATTTGTCAGCAGAATCTCTCTGGGTCCGCGTACCCGCCGAGGCACAAGCGCGGCATGAGGCACTGCGAGCTGAGTTGGCCGAACTAATCGAGGCGCTCCATGCCGGAGCGCCCCCGCATGTGCGCGCGGCCACCTCCTTGGAGATCGAAAATCTCAAAGCCACCTCAAAAAGCGGCAGCCCGGGACGCCTACTCGTCAAAATGATGATCGTCCGCTCCGAGGACTTTCAGGCAAACCTGTTGATTCGGCGCTATCTCCGATCCGCGGAAATGGAGACTTACATTCGCAACAACGTGCACAGCCTCGTCACCGAGCGCGAGACCACCGGCATCTATGCCCGCATGCTCCGCTATGCTTACCAGTATCAGTATCTCCGCCTCAGTTGCATCAACGATCCCATGAGCTTCTTCCTGAAGAGTTCCTGGTTCGCCGAGGAATATCTTCGATCCGGTATCCTCAGTGAAGAGCAGTTCCAGCAGATCCTCATCCTAGTCAGCGAAATCTGCGACTGCAATGTCATCGACGAATCAAAGTTCGACTTCTCGACCCTCTCTGGCTGATTCCATCGCAAGATAAATGGTCAATGAAGTGACCATCCCTTGATAGACGCTAACAAAAAAGTAGCATCATACTGTCAAATCCAAGCAGACTGATTCTCAGAAAGATCCTCATTTGGATCCGGCGAGCGCAGCGGCCTCATTGGCAATGAATCCGCTTAGCCGCCGGCCAAGGCCAGGGAAGTTTACACCGAAAAGCGTTCAAAAAACATCAGGCACCCGGCTTTCGCCATCGACCAATGAACCCAATCAGGACGAGCATCGCCAGCAAGACCCCCATTCTTCGCTGGAATTCCAAATCTACCCTTCTATTGCTTGTCTCGCTTTCCCCCAGCCTCCCTCAATCCTGAGCCTTGAACCATCCAAGTAATGTTCCCTCAAAAGCAATTCTCCCGACTTCTGGTGTAAATCGCTAGAGGCCCCGCACAAGATGCCCCCTCAAGCCAAAGCTTCCTATCTTTCATGCTTGCAAGTCTTCCGTGGTATCGCGGCATTGGGAATTGTCGTCTATCACGCCGGGCTGTTCACGGAACGTCAAGCCGGACAACGATTACTGGGAGGATGTTATCACTATGGAGAACTGGGCGTGGATTTCTTTTTCGTACTCAGTGGCTTCATCATCGCCTTTGTCCATGGTGAGGAATTAGGCCAGCCTGACCGTGCCCCCCGGTATCTGTCGCGACGTTTCTTCCGGATCTATCCATTGCTGTTCTTACTAACGACGGCGAAACTCGCTCTCGATTTCCTAGCTTGGCACCGAGGCGGCACCCAGCCCGATCTGAATCGAGTTCTTTGCTCTTATCTGCTGCTGCCCCCACCAGACGGTAGCTTGCCGGTGATCACCGCCGCCTGGACTTTGCAACACGAAGCCCTTTTTTATGCGCTCTTTCTGGTGGCCTTGATGCACGGCAGACGCACCGGAATATGGCTCATGGCGAGCTGGATGGCATTGATCGTATTTCTTAGCGGCGCCGGTGTGAAATGGGCTGGATTGCCAGGCCTCATTTTCGATTCCCACAATGTCGAATTCATCTTCGGTGTCCTTTCATGCTTTCTCTTCAAAAGCCCTACCACAAGGATACCCAGAAACCTGGTTCGCCTGCTCAGCCTCTTAGGCCTGGTAGGTGGAGCCTGGTTGTATGATTCAGCAAACGGAATGGACCAGCCGCTCGAAGTGCGCCTTTGCCTTGGGATGGGCTTTGCAGCCATGCTCTATCTGATCGCGAAGTGGGAGCGGAACCGGAAACAGACACCATGGCCGCAGTGGACTTGCTGGTTGGGCGATGCATCCTACTCGATTTATCTCGGGCACTCCGTGATCCTGATGGCCGTGATCAGCACCGGTGCGCGATGGGCAAAGGAATCCACGGCTCTCGCCTATGGAGTAGCCCTCGTGGCGTGCGTCGCCGCACTCGCGGCCACCAGTCTATTGTTCAGGTTGGTGGAGAAACCTTTGCTCAAGGCCTCACGCCGCTGGTTCCTATGTTAACGACTTGGAATGGAATGGCTTGCCCAACTCTCATCTTCATCTCTTCACTTTCTCATCGCCAGACGCAGTAACGGACCAACCCCGCCTTCAAATTCCTACCTTGCACTCAGGCTCTTACACCAAAAACAATACGCCGTTTTTCATTGATCAATCGACCGTGGAGATTCATAAGCATCACGTACCAAGAAACATCTTGTAGCCTGTAAAGGGTCGACCCATGAACACAAAAATCCTCAAGCCGCTCGCACTGGCGTTGCTGTCAATTCTCCCCTCTTGCTCATCCAACCAGAAGAGCTCAGACCTCACCGTGAGCCAAGCACCGACCAAGCCCGGAGCAATGCCACAACCGTCCTTCCACACCAAAGGCACGCCCACAGGCAAGCCAACCGGCCCGCTTAAGCCGGGTGAGTATTGGTGGAATTCAAAGATCTCGCCGGCGGGACCCGTCGTCGTCCTCGTTAGCCTGCCATTGCAAACGGCTAGCGTCTATCGAAACGGCATCCTCGTCGGTCGCACCTCGGTCAGCACCGGCTCCAAAGGCCATGAGACTCCCTCCGGTGTCTTCTCGATCTTGGAAAAAAATCACACCCACTACTCCAGCACCTACGACGACGCGCCAATGCCCAACATGCAACGCCTGACATGGAGCGGCATCGCCATGCATTCCGGCAATCTCCCCGGCCATGCCGCCAGCCACGGTTGCATCCGCATGCCGTACGATTTCTCCACCCTGTTGTTCTCCATCACCTCTCGGGGCGCAACGGTGGTCATTGGAGATGGCAGGAATACGCAACCCCATTTCGCGGCTAATCCAGGCCTGTTGCTCGCACCCAAAGACTTCACTCCTTCAATGCTCAAGCCGCTTTCCAACGGCGAATTCGACTGGCGCCCGGAACGCAGCACTAAGGGCCCGGTTACCATCCTCGTCAGCGCAGCTGACCGCGTGATCTATGTCTATCGCAACGGCCAGCCCATCGGACGGGCAAACATCGAAGTGAAGGGCAAACTGGGAGACCATGTCTTCACCATGCTCGAAGGAACCGGCGGAGGAGAAAGCCCCTTCGCACCAGGCCGCTCGGCTAGAAGGTGGATGAGCGTCAGTGGTAGCCGAGGCTCACCACACGATCTCGCACCCAAAGTGCGCTTCTCCCAGGAATTCGCCCAAAAGCTCTATGAGGTGCTCTCCCCGGGAGCGACCATTGTCGTCACTGACAGACCTGCCGCACGCAAGACGATGGGCGATCTCAATATCCTCACCAATTAATTCGCGCGGCTCCTTGACACAAGAAGCCACATTAATCTTAGCCTGACCTGTCCACAAAAGCCGTTCCGGGGCGCTGCAAAAGGCCGCAGTGGCTGGGTGCGTGCGACTTTGAAAGGCTGACTCGACACGGATAAACGCTTTCGACTCAAGCTTCGTCCATGCATTCCCCACTGGATTCATTCCCAATCCCTCCTATGCTTCCCCCATGGCTCGAATCATCCTAGGCGTCACCGGCTCCATCGCTGCCTACCGCGCAGCGGACTTGGCCAGCCAATTCACCAAGGCTGGTCACCAGGTCACATGCATTCTTACCCGTGGCGGTAAAGAGTTCATCACCCCACTCACCCTCCAAACCCTCTCCCGCCACCCTGTCATCGAAGACCTCTTCGACGAAAAAGACGGCTGGCAACCCGGTCATATTCAACTCGCCGATAACGCCGATCTTCTTCTTATTGCCCCCGCCAGCGCCAACCTCCTCGCCACCCTCGCCGGCGGCTTTGCCAGCGACGCGCTCTCCGCCATAGCCCTCGCCACCCGCGCCCCCATCCTCATTGCACCAGCCATGAACGGCAAAATGTGGTCCCATCCTGCGACCCTTCGCAACGTCGAAACCCTCAAATCTTGGGGCACTCGCTTCGTCGAACCCGCCGAAGGCCTCCTCGCTTGCGGCTACGAAGGCGTCGGTCGCCTAGCCGAAATAACGGATATCTTGTCCGCCGTCGATGCCATCCTTCAGGAGTCCCCACCCGGATGAACATCCTCATCACCGCCGGCCCCACACGTGAACCCATCGACCCCGTTCGCTACCTCTCCAACCGCTCCTCAGGCAAAATGGGCTACGCCCTCGCCCAGGCCGCCCTCAACCATAATCATCACGTCACCCTCATCTCCGGCCCCGTCTCCCTCCCAGCCCCCTCCGGCGCCCACCTCATCCCCGTCGAGACCGCACTCCAAATGTTCGACGCCGTTCGCACCACCATCTCTCATTGCGACATCGCCATCTTCGCCGCCGCCGTCGCCGACTACCGCCCCGTCACCTCCTCCTCCCAAAAACTCAAAAAACACCCCTCCTCCCTCTCCCTCCATCTCGAACCTACCGAAGACATCCTCGGCAGCGCCCGCTCCCTGTTCAACTTCAGCGGCTACCTCGTCGGCTTTGCCGCCGAAACCGAAAACCTCATTGCCCACGCCCAATCCAAACTCACCCGCAAAAAATGCGACCTCATCATCGCCAATGATGTCTCCCAGCCGGGCATCGGATTTGACAGCACTGAAAACGCCGTCACCCTCTGCTTCCCGAACGGTGAAATACACCCCCTCCCAAAGCAATCCAAACAGACCCTCGCAGCCGTACTCTTCGACACCATCCTCGCCCGCGCCACACCCCTTCCCCCAACCCCCCATGCCTGAAACCCAACCCGTGAACGAACTCCTCGAAACCGCCACCGATGCCGCCCGACGCGCCGGCAAACTCATCAAAGAAAATTTCGGCTCCGACCTCACCGTGAACGAAATGCAGCGCCATGACATCAAACTCGAAATGGACGTTCGCAGCCAGGAACTCATCATGAAGTTCATCCTCGACCGTCACCCCGACCACCTCATCCTCGGCGAGGAAGGCAACGCCAATGTCGGCGGTGAAGGCGATGTCGAATGGATCGTCGACCCCATCGATGGCACCGTGAACTACTTCTTCAGCATCCCCCACTTCTGCGTCTCCATCGCCGCCCGTCGCAAAAACACCGACCACCTCCTCGTCGGCGTCATCTACGACCCCATGATGGACGAGCTCTGGCAGGTCGCCGAGGACGTGCCCGCCATGCTGAATGGCAAACCCATCAAAGTCAGCACCCGCGCAAAAATGGCCGAAGCCGTCGTCACTGTCGGCTTCTCCAAAACCAAAGAATCCCTCGACGCCGGCTTCCTCCGCTACCAAAAAATCGCCTACGAAGTCCGCAAAACCCGCATGCTTGGCAGCGCCGCCCTCGCCATGGCCTACATCGCCTGCGGACGCCTCGACGCCTATGTCGAGGAGCAAATCAGCCTCTGGGACATCGCAGCCGGCCAAATGCTCATCGAATCCGCTGGCGGCAAAGTCCTCCTTCGCCCCGGCAAAGGCAAACAAGGCACCATGTTCATCTGCGCCTCCAACGCCCAAATCCCCATCGAAGACTACCTCTAAAATCCGTCAAACTCAGCGCCTTCCGAAGACGAAAAAACGGGCACGGCCTCATGAGCGGTGCCCGTTTTCTGTTTCAAATCCATCTCTCAGAATCAGCCCCGCTGCGGCCCGCCCTCAGGCCGTCCCTCAGGCCTCTTGTCCCCTTCTGGACGCGGCCCCCGGTTCATCTCACGTCCCTGATCACCAGGACCCGGACGCCCCGCCTTCGCAAACGGCGGCTTCATCATGCGCGGATGCTTCATCCCCATCTCCGGACGACCGGGCCTCCCAGGATGCCCTGGAACCTTCGCCTTCGCCTCCAACAAACCCGCCACCTCATGCATCCCGGCAGCGTGCAAATGCTTGATTGCCTCCATCAGATGAAACGCCTGCGGCCCACCCGGATGCCTAGGCCCCTCGTGTGGGCCTTTCATCCCTTCAGGTCCTGGACGACCCTCTGGACCTTCCCCTCGGCCCTTCGGCATCTCAGGCTTACCATGCGGCCCTTTGTGCATTTCCGGCTTCCCTTCTGGCCCA
>JAIYDW010000070.1 GCA_027487315.1 Verrucomicrobiaceae bacterium
GTTCCATAAAGCCTTGGTGCCAGCCAGTAAAACAACCCCGCCGCCATGAACCCATTCCATCCCATCGCTCCCGAGTGCACGTGACCAATCGTCCAGTCCGAGTAGTGCGAGAGCGCATTTACCGCCCGAATCGAAAGCAATGGCCCCTCAAACGTCGACATCCCGTAAAACGTGACCGCCGCAATGAAGAACTTCACCACCGGATCCGTCCGCAGTTTGTCCCAGGCTCCCCGCAGCGTCAGCAACCCATTAAGCATCCCACCCCAGCTCGGCGCCCACAGCATCAAGCTAAAAAACATCCCCAAATACTGCAACCACATCGGCAAAGCCGTATTCAGCAGGTGGTGCGGCCCCGCCCAAATGTAGATGAACACCAGCGACCAAAAGTGCACAATCGAAAGCCGATACGAATACACCGGCCGCTCCACCGCCTTCGGCAGGAAGTAATACATGATCCCCAGGATCGGAGTCGTCAAAAAGAACGCCACCGCGTTGTGCCCATACCACCACTGCACCAGCGCATTCTGCACCCCCGAGAACACGGTGTAACTATGCGTCCAACTCGTCGGAATCGACAGGTGATTCACGATGTAGAGCATCGCAATCGTGATGATCGTGGCGATATAGAACCACAACGCCACATACAAGCTCGGCTCATTCCGTTTGTGCAACGTCCAGAAGAAGTTCACCGCAAACACCACCCAGATCAGCGTCACAGCAATGTTGATCGGCCAGATCAATTCCGCATACTCTTGTCCGCGGCTCAATCCCAACGGCAGCGTCACCGCCGCCGAAACAATGATCATTTGCCATCCCCAAAAGTGAATCTTCGATAGCAAATCCGACGCCATCCGAGCTTTGCAAAGTCGCTGAGTCGAGTAATACACTCCCGCGAACATCATGTTCCCCACGAATGCAAAAATCACCGCGTTCGTGTGCAGCGGACGCAGGCGCCCAAACGTCAAAAACGAGGTGTTGAAGTTAAGCTGGTGAAAGTTCAACTGAGACGCAATCAACAAGCCCACCAGCATTCCCACGATCCCCCAAATGATGGAGGCCCACATGAAGTGACGGACGGTTTGATCATCAAACTCAATGATGGATTTGGCAGCGTTGTTGGTACTCATAGTGAAAGGGCTGATCTCTTTGAAGTGGATTCAATGGGTTAGATTCGGGTGCCACGGGCATTCATCGCCCCTGCTACCTCCCCGGGTGTTACTTGGACAATCCCGGTGTCGTCCAATGGCAGCAGCGCCTCCTGTTCAAGACTGCGAACTCTCCGCTGTGCACGCTCCGCCACAAAAAGGACGGCAAATAGGATTCCAAAAAGCAGACTGACAAACACGGTGACGGCAAAAACTTCCATTGCCTGAATCAACCTCATCTAGGCCATGCTCGCTCTTCCTTGCTTGCTCAACGGTGCACCTATTTTGTGCAGCCAATTTTCACCCGAATCCTAAATCAAACTCCCTCGGATTTCGCAGGGGGTGACCCCGCGCTCTCACCCAATTCCGGCAACTCCACCGTATCAGGAATCTCCGCCCCCTCATTCATCCACAGAGCCTCTGTCCCCTCAGGAGCCTGCCAATCCAACACCTCCACGGCCATCCCCGGCCCCTGACCCAACAAATCATTACCCTGCCCTTGCCCGTTCGCAGGCGTCACATCGTCCCTCACCACAAGCGGCACCGGTTCCAAATTCAAAAGCCACCCTCCTTGTGCCTCTTCCTCTTCCACCACCTCTTCGGGCGACTCACTCAAGGCACCTTCTTCACCAGCAATCTCATCCACCTTCGGCCCCCTAGACGCATCACAACTTCTCTCTCCACAACACTTCCACAGCGCCAATCCCAGCCCCAAGGCCACCCCTCCCCTGCGGTGTCCCCGCGCCACCATCACCCCAGCCAAAGCCGCCGCCGCCAGCCATCCCCACCCAGACCGCCTATCTGCGTCACAACAATCCTGTTTCAGTGGGTAGCCTTCAGACTCCATCGCAAATCAAGCCCTAGCATAGGTTCAGCTAGAACGCTCGCAAACGTTATCTGCCCAGTCCTCTGCCAATGCAGTCAGACTGGGCTGAAACAATCTCGTTACTCCCCGTCCTTGCCGGATGACGCCGAAAGCTGCGCCAGCACGGACAAATCCTCCAGCGTCGTCGTGTCTCCCTTGATCTGCCCGCCAGAGCAAATCTCCTTCAACAATCGACGCATGATCTTCCCACTCCGTGTCTTCGGCAGCGATGCCGTAAACCGAATGTCGTCCGGTTTCGCAATCGCTCCAATCACGCTGCCAACATGATTCCGCAATTCCTTCGCCAACGCTGGCGATGTCGCATGCCCTTCCTTGAGCGTCACAAACGCCACCACACCTTGTCCCTTGATCTCATCCGGACGACCCACCACCGCAGCTTCAGCCACCGCCGGATGCGATACCAGCGCGCTCTCCACCTCCGCCGTCCCCAGGCGATGCCCCGACACATTCAAAACATCGTCCAAGCGCCCCTCGATCCAGAAGTTCCCTTCCTTATCGCGATGCGCTCCATCTCCAGCCAGATAAATGCCCTTGTAAGCACTCCAGTAGGTCTCCTTGTAACGTGCTTTGTCTCCGTAAATCGTCCGCAGCATCGACGGCCAGGGCTGCCGAATCACCAACTTCCCTGCTCCCTCTCCCTTCACTTCATTCCCATCATCATCCAGGATCGCCGCATCAACGCCAAAGAACGGCAGCGTCGCCGTCCCCGGTTTCGTCGGCGTCGCCCCTGGCAGCGGTGTGATCATGATCGCCCCGGTCTCTGTCTGCCACCAGGTATCCACAATCGGACAACGCCCGCCGCCAATCATCCGGTGATACCACATCCAAGCCTCCGGATTGATCGGCTCTCCCACCGATCCCAACAACCGCAGGCTGCTCAAATCGTGCTTCTTCACCCAGTCATCGCCCCACTTGATGAACGCCCGAATCGCCGTCGGCGCCGTGTAAAGAATCGTCACCCGATGCCGCTCGATGATGTCCCAGAACCGATCCGGTTCCGGCCAATTCGGCGCCCCTTCATACATCAAAATCGTCGCCCCGTTCGCCAGCGGCCCATACACGATGTAACTGTGCCCCGTGATCCATCCCACATCCGCCGTGCACCAGTAAATATCATCGTCACGCAGATCAAAAAC
>JAIYDW010000086.1 GCA_027487315.1 Verrucomicrobiaceae bacterium
ACAGTGGGCATGGAGAGCATATCGACTCCGCGAGTGTTTTGCAGAGAGCTTTGCAGCTCACTCAATCGTTGCTGGCCGATGGCACTGTAGTTCTCGAAGTCAAAGATATCGGGGAACAGATCATTTGCCTCCGCATCGGACACGGCGGCATCGGAAAGATGCAGGAGCTTGGCGGTCATCTTCACATGACCTTCCGGCGTCGTCTCAGGCGTGACGATGGCCATGCCGTTCATCCCTGGCGCGATCTCCCAATACCCCAGCACGGCTGATTCACCCGGTTTGAGCCGCACTTTGCCTTTCGAGGCGATTTTCAGTAGTTTTCGAGCTGCGGGATTTTTATCGACTTTTGGCGATGTTGGAGCCGAAAGGCTTGTTGGAGGCGTGGCGAAAGTTTTGGGCACTGAAACCCGCTCTTTCGTCCCAAAGGCCGTTCGCATGAGCCAGAACGCGATGAGGCACAAGACAAGGCAGAGAAGAATGATGGAGCGGCGCATGACTGAGCTTGGTTCATTTCGCCGAAAGATTTTGCCGCGACTTTTTAATCCAAAGCCAAAGACAGGCGGGCACGCTGAACATCATGCTGCCAACCAGGGACATGATGATGAAGGCGATCCCTCCAGGCGCTTTCAAACCTTGCCGATGAATGAGCCAGGCAAAGAAGAACATCAGTGCAAAAGCTTCGACGATGAAGACCAGGGCTATCGGGTTCGTCATCGCTGCGACAACCAGATCCCAACGCGTGATGGACAGATAGACAAAGGCTCCGTTGGGAACCACGAGGCCGAAGATGGCCATCACGAGGAACATGGTTTTCTGGGTTTCGGTGAAGTTATTCATGATTCAGATGCAGGGGAAAGCAGACAGAGCCTTGTTTCATTCGTGCGGCCACTAACACAAGCCACGAGGCAGAGAAGGATGATGGAGCGGCGCATGAATGACAGGGTGTTGGGTTCTTTTGAGTAAGGCTCAAAACTCCGGCGGGCCGTTGAGGTGCTCGCATTTCTCGGGTTGGCCTGGGAGGAAATCGATGACTTGGTTTTGGGCGCGGAGTTTTTCCTGGAGGGCGGCGACGTTTACCTTTTGCACGGTGATTTCTTCTTTCACCGCCATGGTAGCGGCGACTCCGGCGGCGTGGCCGGTGATCATCCAGGTGCTCTCGAGGCGGAGGGTGCAAAAGGCCACATGCGTGTAGCTGGCCGCGCCGGGCACAAGCAGGTTGGTGCATTCAGCGGGCTTCGGCGTCAGGGCGCGATACGGGATCTGATTGGCGTAGCCCATGCGCCAGATACGGCCTTCGTTGACGAACTCGTTTTCATTCAAGGCCACGCGCTGAACGTGATGGCAGTCGATGAAGTGGCTGCTCATGCCGATGCTATCCGGCTTGCGGCGGTCGGTCTGCACGTCGTGCTGCGTCATGACATGCTCGCCTCTCATGCGGCGGGCTTCGCGGACATAAAGCTGGTGGGGCAGATGGCCATTGTCGGCGAACTCATCCTTGTGCAGGCCAAGCGCCTTCATTTCCTGCCGCACCTTTGCTGGCACCGCATCGTCGGTGGCAAGGAAATGAAGCAGGCCGAGGGTGTAATCCATATGATCCTCCTCAATGCGGGCACGCTGCTCGTAGCTGGCATCCGGCCAGTCGAACTGTCCGCCGAAGTGCCCCAGGGAAAAGATGGCGGATTGCTTGTTGTTCAGCTCGAACTTGCCGTTCCGCCGCTCGTAGAGGTCGATGATGTCGTAGAGCTTCACCGGCTTCTTTTGCGCTGTCTGATCGCGCAGCCAATCGGCAAGCAGTGAGTAACGCGTGGCGTCGTAGTGCTTCGGCGCGGGGATGGGCACCTGGAACTGCGGGTCTTTGGCCACGGTGAGACGGAAATTGTAGTTCATGGGTGCGCGATGTGCCGCGCCTTCCGTGAGGTCTTTGGCCCAAGCGCTGATGCCGGGCAGGAGCTTGCCCTGCGCATCCACGGTGCGAGCTTTGCGCGGAGTTTTGTCAAAACGGATGCCCGCTGCTTCTTCGCCAAACTCCGCCTTGGACTCTCGGCCCACGGCATACTTCACACCCGCTCGTGCCATGAGGTCGCCCTCGTAGCTGGCATCGATGAACACCTTTGCCGTGAGCTTCGTGCCATCGGTCAAAGTAATGCCTGTGATCTTTGCACCGTCTTTCGTCACCGTGTCCACACTCGCGCCGTAGCGCACCTCCACGCCCGCTTCTTTGAGCATGTCCAAATATACCTTCTCCGCGACGCTGGACTCGAAGAAGTAAATGGTATCGAGCCGATTGTCCTTGTGTGGGTAAGTCTGCTGGGCCTTCGTCTCCTCATAGTGCCTGCCCATGCGCCGATAAAAATCGTCTGCAAAGCCACCAATGGTCCACTTCAGCATGTGCTCGCTCTCCGCCGTGTTGATGCCGCTCGTGCTGAGGCCGCCGACATGCTTTGTCGGCTCGATGAGCACCACTTTTGCGCCTTCACGCGCTGCGGTGATGGAAGCCGCAAGGCCGCAAGGCACGCCTGAATAGACGACGATATCAGGCGAGGCGGCATGCAGCGATGAACACGCCAAAGCGAAAATGCTGATGAGCTTCATCTTCTTCATGGCTTCGGATTTCGGATTTCCGCCAGCTTCGCCAACTCTGCCGTGCTAAGCGCCCGGTCAAACACGGCCACGCCGCCGATCCAGCCAGTGAAACCAACACCGCGCGAGCTGTGGATGACGCGGCCGATGGTGAAGGGGCCGCCGCTTTGCGCGTCTTTCGGCGTGTAAAGGTCATGTGGATACCACCAGGGGTTCAGGCGCAGGGCCACGAGATCACGAGCGACTTCTTTTCCGCCGCGCAGGGTCACTTCGATCTTGGTGAAGCGATGCTCGCGCAGCTCGACACGTTCCTCGGCGGACTCACGCAGCACTTTCACGCTCACCGGCTCGGCTTCGGGCGGGTTGTAGTATTGATCTTTGGGAAAGCTCTCGTCCTCGCCGTCTTGCTTGGCGAGCAGCTTCGCGTAGTGGCCCTGCATGTAGGCGTTGTAGGCGGAGGAGATGAGCCTGTCGTTCTTGGGGTTGTCGAGCCAGCGATCACCGGAGACGCCGTTCAGCCAGCCGGTGAGTTCGTCTTTTTGATGATTGAAGGTCATCGCAAAGCACTGCCAAGACTTGCCGAGCACCTCGGCGGGCGAGTCAGCAGGCACTTCGGGCGAGAGATCGGCGGAGTTGCACTTGTGGAGGGCGTATTTATTCAGGAAGGAACTCGCGCCGTTCTCCGACACATGACCGCAGGCGCTGCCTTGCTTGTTCAGGCCGGCAAAGAGCGCGTATTGTCGCTGCCCGCGCTCCACCTTCGCGATGGTGGTCGTGGTCTTTTCCTTCAAATCGGTGCCTTCATGCCAGATGCCCGCCAGCGCATGATTCCCACTCTCGCGGATCGCCCACACGACCACCGTGACCGACTTGCCCGAGCCCTTGATGTCCAGCGGCGTGTCGTGCAGTCGCGAGCGAGGCACGAAGAGGAAGGGGCGAAAGTCAGCATCGGTTTCTTTGACAATGCGAATGGCATTCCCGAACGGTCCACGACCCAACTGCGGAAAGTCCGCATACGTCGCCTCACGACCCGCGCCCCAGTAGTCCTTGATGTAGTTCGCGGCATCAAGCGGGTAGTCCGTCGTGGCTCCAGCAGGCACATGCGCCGTGAAACGTTTGGCACCATCGGTTTCACGTTTTGAGAAATCCCAAAACGCCACGAGGCCGGGCGTGTTGGTGACCGTGGCGACGGGTTCGGCAGCGAGGACAGGAAAGGCGAGGAGGAGTGCGAGGTGTTTCATCATATGGATGCTGCTGTAGATGCATGTGTTGGTCAATGTTTCGGCTAAGCAGAAGTCACTTTACTGGGGCAGTGACAGGATCCACTGCTTGAGCAGGTCCACGGCGCGGGTGTCGGTTTCGCGGGTGCCTACGAGGGGCATGCGGAGGAAGCCTTCGCTGGCGGTCATGCGGGTGAGGATCTGACTGTGAGCGCTGTCTCCAGGGGCGATGATGCGGCGGGCGGTGTTTCCGCCATGATTGATGACGAGGCCGTTGATGAGGCCGGTTTGCTCCAGTGCAATTTCGGGGCGGAGATTCCAGGGTGTGGGGGAAAGACCGCCGGGTTGATGACAATTGGCGCAGTTCACGGCGAGGTAGCTGCGGGAACGCTCAGCGATGGGGGCTGATGAATCACCTGGGGTGGCGTGTTTGGGTTCGGCGCTGGCAGGTTGTGACCGGCCTGCGAGCAGTCCGTGCTTACTGAAGAGGTCGAGTTGATTGCCGGGAAATCCTTTGAGGATGGCTTCGCGATTGAGTTGCCGCGTGTTGAAGGACAGGGCAAAACCTGCATTGGGGTTGTGGCACATCACGCACTCTGCTTGACCGGGAAATCGCCAGGTCTGGCTGCGTGACACGCCTTGTTCGCTGACGGTGATCTGCGCTTCGGCACCCGACTCGGGGACGAGGGTGGCTTCTGTTCCCGAGTCATTCCAGCGATAGCTGACGCCATAGGCACCGGCTTCATTTTTCACGAGCAGGCGCGTCTCGATGGGGCGGGCGGTTTTGAGGTTTCCGCGTTCGGTTTCCAAATCCAGATGCTGCACCCAGATCATGCCTGCGGGGAAGCTCCAGTTGCCATCCCGTGAGCCTTCAATGCGGCTGGTGAGGTCCGGCATGACGAACCAATGGCGTGAGAGGGCGTGGTCGTTCCAGGCGGGATGATTCACCGCGTAGGGCAACACCGACGAGGCGGGAGAGAGTTCGCTTGGGCGTGTAAAGAGGCGCGTGTCACTGAGCTTCTGCGGGAATCCGACGCCCGGCTTGCCTGCGACGAGGCGGAGGATTTTGCCGCCGCTGTAATCCGTGGCCAGCACGTCGCCATTCGTGGGATCGGCATGAAAGGCGGTGATGCCGCTCTTTCCGGTGAGGCGTGTGACCACGGGCGGCTTGCCCTCGCGGCGCAGGAGGCTCCACAGATTGCCCGACGCGTAGTCAGCGAAGAGGTATTTCCCTGCCAGTTCAGGGAATCGGCTGCCATGATAGACGAGGCCTCCCGTGATGGAGTTTCCCTGACCGGTGCCGGAGCCATGGGGATAGGCGTGGAGCGAAGGTACGCTTTCAAAGGCGGTTTCAGCGGCCGTGGGTTTCTTGGGGCCTGAGGCCAGGCCTTCGCGGTAGGGCCAGCCATAGTTGCCGCCTCGCGTGACGATGTTCACTTCCTCCCAGGAGCCGCCGCCGACATCGGCCATCCAGAGATCGCCGGTTTTGGGATCAAAATGTATCTGCCAGGGATTGCGCATGCCGATGGCCCAGAACTCAGTGCGCACCTTCTCCAAGGCGGTAAGATTCACGCCATTGAGCATGCCGTTCCATAAACCGCCGATGCTTTGATGGACGAATGGATTGTCCTTCGGGATGGCGAAGCGGGCTTTGCCATCGGTGAGGGGGATGGCGGGATGCGGGTTAGGCTCCAAGCCGCCGGGCTTGCGATCCACATCGATGCGCAGGATGCCGGAGAAGAAGTTTTTGCTGATGTTCTGACCATTTTCGTATTGGTCATTCTGGCCGCCTTCATCACCGAGGGAGATGTAGAGATAGCCGTCAGGCCCAAAGCGCAGAGATGAACCTTGGTGATTGGGGGCTTGATCGAGTTGCTCGATGAAAACGACCTCAGAAGCGCTGTCCGCCAGCATGGGATTGTCAGCCCGCCTTTCGAAACGCGAGACGCGCTCATAGGATCGGCCATCCGATTTCGTGATCGAATAAAAGACAAAGAACTGGCGGTTCTCTGCCTGTTTCGGATGAAACGCGATGCCTGTGAGCCCTTGTTCGTTTTCCGTCGCTAGCTTCTCTCCACGGCTTTTGAGAAGGGCGTTGAGATCCAAAAAGATAAGGGACTCCAGCTTCGGGGCCTTCAGATCCGGGACCAGGCGAATGATCCCTGTTTTCTTCTCGAGGACAAACAAGCGTGGGGATTTGCCCGCGATGGACTCCAGCCCGCAGGGCTCGTCAAAACGCAGTCCCGGCAGCGCATCCGTCCATTCGTAGGCGGTGGACGGCGGAGCCGCTGGCACATTGAGCGTGGCATTGGTCAGCCGCAGCTGCTTGGAAAGGCTGATGGAGACTTTGGCCGTCGCAGAATCCCCATTCTGAGTGGCGACACGATAGACGAACGAGTCGTTTTCAAAGCCTGCTCCGCTGTGCGTGTATTCGATGATGCCGCCCTCCATCACGATGGCTTGACCCTGAGTCGGCGGGGTTTCGATCACCAGCGTTCGGGAGTCGATCTTGCCCGCTTTGCTATAGTCGTTGTTCAGAACAGGAAGGCGTTCCTGGCCGCCTGGATGCAAAGTAAACTTATCTCCATTGACGAACAAGGTGCGCGTTGGTGTCGTGGGCGACTGAGCGGATAACGGCGTGATCGCCGTCATGAAAACGAGCGAGGTGCTGAGGAAGAACGGGGATCGGGGCATGTTAAAAAGTGTGTTCGTCTTTGGTCGAATATCATCGGTAGGTGGTCGAAGCCACAGAGGCGTTACCTCCGCCAGACACGCGCACGATGCATCTCGCTGTCACCGATGAAGACGCTGCCATCTCATTTGGAGAATTACTTTTGAGGAGTTGGTGTAAGAGGCGCTGTTGCATCATGTGGAGGAAGAATTTCCTTCGCTTACTTCGTTACGCTGACCACGGCGGGATGGGCCAGCGAGTTCCAGCAAGCATCGAAGAGCTTGGCGTCGGGTTCGCCGTCGGTGACGATGCAGCGATAGCGGGTCACATAGGGCTTGCCGGGCTGGATCGAGAAGGCACCGAGCTTCTGCGGGACAATCGAAAAGTAAGGCATGTCCGGGTGCAGGCGCAGCGGCATCGGGAAGCGGAAATTGTCGGGGAAACCCAGCACGGCGGTGCCCGATAGGCCAGCGCTGGTCTTGCCT
The DNA here is from genome assembly GCA_027487315.1 of Verrucomicrobiaceae bacterium. GTDB lineage: Bacteria > Verrucomicrobiota > Verrucomicrobiia > Verrucomicrobiales > Verrucomicrobiaceae > JAGRPD01. The sequence goes on from JAIYDW010000086.1 coordinate 6,957, forward strand.
CCCAGGTAGCACCAACGAGCACGGGTTCCGTCGCCAATCTTGCGGTCGGTGATGCCTTCAGAGGTCAGGAAACGCGCCCCCTCCTTGCCGTTCCATGCGTCGGGGCCGCGCAGGCCAAAGCTGCCGTAATGGTATTCCGGGAGTTCGAGGGCGTCTTTGCCCGCGCAGACTTGAGTGGTCGTGAGGTCAAAGACGACCATGGGCTTGGGCCCCGATGGCACGTCATACAGCCGGACCGTCCAGTGGTCATGGAGCGCGGGGATCGGCGCGGGTCCCGTGAGGTCGGTCATCGTCAGCGTGGCCGCGAGTTGTTCGAAGACAGGATGTCCGCTGCCAGGCTTGCTCGTCGGGAGGAAGCTGGCGTGATCCAGGTCCACGCGACCCTTCTTGTTCTGCATGTTCCAGAAGTCGGTGGCCCGTCCTTGGAAGATCGCCTGGGTGTAAGGCGTCCAAATGCCGTGGTGGTGCGGATGATTGGATGGATAGTCGCCGGTCACGACGGCCCCGGAAGGCGAGTGAACCGGGTGGAGGTAGCCCGCGCGTAGAATGTCTGGACTGATGTCGGCGCGGGGCTTCCTCGTCTTGTCCATCCTGAAGTTGAGATGCTCCTTACCTCTGATGGAGATCGTTAGGCCGTCTTCGCCATGGCTGTCGCCGTGCACCGCCTCTTTGGCTTCGGCATGGCGAAGTTCGAGGCTGACGCTCCTATTCGCCGGCACGAAGCCCAGCACGAGGATGAAGTGGCGAGAGGCATCTTCTTGCAACGGGTAGGCCCGTCCGTCGGCGTCGAAGGCACAGAGCCCCTTGAGGTCCGATGCGAGATCGGAGGATGGCATCGGCCCTTTGACCACCAGGGCGGCACGCTCGACCGGCGCGGGCGCGATCGTGACCATGGCGGCGGGTTCAGCGGCTCGAAGAGAAGCAGCTATTGCCAACGATGAGATCCTGATGAGGCGCTTCAGCATGATGTTTCGAAGGGGGATGCAGGAAAGGTTACTTCCGCCACACACGCACACGATGCGTCTCGCTGTCGCCGATGAAGACGCTGCCGTCCTTATCCACAAAGACGCCGTGCGGACGGGCGAGCTGGCAGTTGAGCGGGTCGTTGCCATCGGGGCCGTCACCTTTCTTGCCATTGCCGACGAGCACTTCGAGAGTGCCCTTTTTCACGTCGAGGTAACGGATGGAATGCGATTCGGTGTCGGCGAGATAGACATCGCCATTGGGCGCGAGGCCGACGGCTTTCGGACCGGCGAGCTTCGCTTCGAGCGCAGGGCCACCATTGCCAGTAAAGCCCGATTTGCCGGTGCCAGCGACACGTTTGAGCGTGTTCGCCTTCGGGTCGAGCAGGAGCAGCGCATTGCCTTCACGCAGGGCGAGGTAGCACTTGCCATCCGCACCAAAAGCCAGCGCACGCGGGCCATTGAGCGGCGAACCCGTGATGGGTGAACCGTCCGATGCGGTCTTGGCTTCGCCCGTGCCGCTCCAGGTCGAGATGATGCCGGTCTTCATGTCGATCTTCCGCACGCGATGGTTCATGATGTCGCAAATGTAAAGATCGCCCGCCGGATCGAAGGCCAGGCTGTGCGGTTGATTGAACTGCGCCGCCGTGGCCGGTCCGCCATCGCCACTGAAGCCAGGTTTGCCCGTGCCCGCGATGGTGGTGATGATCCGCGTCTTTGCATCCACGCGGCGCACAGCGTGGTTCGCCAGTTCGACGATGAACAAATTCCCCGCCTGATCCCAAGCCAGCTCATACGGCATATTCAGCGAAGCTTTGTCCGCCGGACCACCATCGCCTTTGCGTCCACGCACGCTATTGCCTGCATAGGTTTCGATCTTGCCATCAGGTCCGACTCGCCGGACGCGGGCGTTGTCCATGTCGCAGATGTAGAGAAAGCCATCCGGCCCGCGAGCGACGCCGAAGACATTGTTGAGTTCCGCCTTGCTCGCGGGTCCACCATCACCGGAGAAACCCTTGGTGCCTGTTCCGGCAAAGGTGGTGACGGTGGCAGCGTGCGTCGTGAGGCCTGATAGCACGAGGACGGTGATGAGGAAGAGCTTCATGAAGGAAAATGATCTGACATTGAAAGGTTGGACGATGAAGACACCAGATGATCTTCTTTGGAAGAGCCATGCAGCCTCTTCACGAATCGCAAAATAGGCGTTTGGCTGAGATTGCCAACGCAGGTTTGTGCAACCGTTGCGCATGAGTCTCATCTCGTTAGTCTTGCCTCATGAAATCAGGCAACCCCACTCTCCGCGACATCGCCAGTCATCTGGACATTCATGTCGCCACGGTTTCACGTGCTCTTCGCGGTGACATGCGCATCTCCGAGGACCTGCGGACCCAGGTCAAGAAAGCCGCTGACAAGCTCGGCTACAAACGCGATGCCAAGCTGGCCGAACTGATGAAGCACCTGCGTTCCTCCAAGCAGCGCTCCTTCCAAGGCACCGTCGCCTGGATCACGAACCTCGATCCAGCAGACCCCGACATGAAGGCGATGATCCAGCAGTTTCTTCCCCACGCCGAAAAGCGTGCGGCGGCCCTCGGCTACAAGCTGGACACGTTTTTTCAGGTGAAGCCTGAGGATGCCCCCAGCCTCGCCCGCATCTTCCGTGCACGAAGCATCCATGGCGTCTGGGCCAGTATCTTCTGGGAGGTGGACTATGATGCCTGGAAGTGGGACTGGAAAAAATTTGCCTTCATCCATCATGGAGCCGAACCCAAGCGCCGCATCGTCGATGTGGTCGATGCCGATGACCGCCAAAACATCCAGCATCTCTATGAGTCACTGGCTGCTCGCGGCTATCGCCGCATCGGGGTGGCCACGACGCATCAACTGGAAAGCGGAGCTCTCTTCGAGCTCACGGCAGGCCGCACCCGTTTTGCGATGCAAAACCCGACGCACCCGGTCTTCGAGCCTTGTCTGGTGAATGATCTCGACTCGGGTGGTGCCGCGAAGATCGCCAAATGGATCAAAAAGCACAATGTGGACTGCATTGTCTCTCGCTGGCGCGGCATGACCGACCTTCTGAAAAGCATCGGATACAACACCCCCAAAGACATCGGCCTCGCTTACGTCGCGGTGCGCCCGGACGGTGGCACACAGCATCATGCGAGCGGCATCGACGTGAACGCGGCGATGATTGCCTCGACAGCCATCGACACGCTCATCGCCGCTGTGGAGCACCGGCGCTTCGGTTTTCCTGCATTGCCGAGACAAACGCTAGTTCCCGGGAGATGGCATCAAGGTGACACGACGCAGTAGGAACTCGGTTGCCTCTATACTTGAATTTCTATGACTCGTCCAAATCCGGCGCTTACTTCTGCTCCAGCTTCACATTGTCGATGAAGTAAGCCGTTTTCTTGTCTGCCAGCGAACTGAAGAGCAGGTAGCTTGCGGCATTCCAGGTGGGTTTGCAGGGGATGTCTTTGAAATCCTGCTTCGTGCCGTCCTCACGAGTGAGGCTCAGGTCATACTTGCCTGCACCGGTCGTGGCGGTGATAGCGATGCGACACCATTCGCCGGGCTTGATGTCGGCCAATGAAACGCTGTTGCCGTTGTTGGCAACAAGTTTGCCCTTTTGATAGCGAAGATACGGGCCAGCGGCGAACTCACCGCCTTTCACGCGCATCTCAAAGAACCATGCGGCGTCGGGCTGCGCCATGATGTCGAAGCTGACGTGGAAGGTGCCAGTTTCCCACCTTGGGTAGATATCGAGCACGGGATCGTAGCTATGGACGAGGCCGGGCACGTCCTGGGCTTTGAGGCTTCGCTTGGAAGGTGCGCCACCTTCCAGAGGGATGGGCGAGGCGGCTTCTTCACTGACGCCAAACCCTTCGCCCACATCTTTCTGTTCACGGGGACGATCACACTTGGCATTGCGGATGCCGATGACGCCGAGCGGCGCGGTTTCAAAGCTCTGATCGACCTTGTATGGCGGTGACGGCCAGGGACGTGCGTCGGCGTCCCAGTTCGGATACACGCTGCCTTTCGCGGCGAGGGCGACCCACGCGGCATCGGCTTTGCGAACGCCAGCGAGAGTCAGATCCCAGGGCTTGAAGCCGATTTTATCAGCAGGTGAGCCTGCTTTGAGACGGAAGTCGCGTTTGGCGATGTTTTCGAACATCGGATCGGCAAAGATCGTGCCGGAGTCGCGGCCGAGCTTGCGCCATTCGTCCCAGGTGTAGTGGGCTTTGGTCAGCAGCGCTGGCTTCTTGCCGTCGGTGGGCCAGTAGAGGTTGTTGCGGAAGATGGCGGTGTCTTTCGGCTCGCCGCGTCCGGGAGGATCGTTGAGTTTCCAGTTCCAATCGCCACCGTCGAGCAGCGGCACGTCTGGCTCCCACACGACGATGTTGCGTTCGTATTTGAAGCGCAGCCGCGGCTCGTTGCGTGAGGCCTGCACCTGTGCGGTGTGACCGAAGGCGAAGATGTTGTTCCTCACGGTGTTGAAGTAACCGTAGTGCTGATGAAAGCCCGCGTTCCAGGTGTCATGCACGAGGTTGTTCTCCATCAGCGTATCGGCGCTGCCTTCGTCGTTGTAGAGCCCCCAGCCACCGTAGCGATGACTGACGATGTGATGCACATGATTGCCTCGCAGCACAGTGCCGGGGGAGGTGCCAAGGCCGTAGTAGCCACCCATGTCGCTGAGATAACCCCAGCCGAGGTGATGGATGTGATTGTTCTCCAGCAGCGTCTCGCGTGAGGAGGTGTCGCCATAGCCCCAGTTCCAGCCTGCGCTGACGCCGGTGTAATAAAAGTCGCCGATATCGCAATGTTTGACCGAGCAGTAACGCGTGTGCGTCATCACCACGCCGCAGGCACTTGGATGCAAACGCCCACCGTGCTGCATGATGCAGTCATCGATCACGATGTGATGATTCACGCGCTCATCGGCTGGGCGATTCGTCTCGCCGATGCGCACGCCGCCTGCGCCGAGATCATGCAGATGGCAATGCACGACCTGCGAGTCCGAGCAGCCGTTTTTGAAATAGATCCCGTGCCGTCCGACATGAGCGACTTCACAGTTCTCAAAGCGAATGCCGCTGCTGTCCTCGATCTCGATGGCTCCATCGGTCTTCGTGGCAGCCTGTCCGTCGTGCAAACCCTCCGCTGGATACAGGTAGTGCCCATACTGAAATGAGATGCCTTCAAAGTGAATGTCCTTCGCCCCTTTGATCACGAGAAACTTGTCCGCCACGGGTGCGATGACCTCCGCCTTCGTCATGTCCTCACCATCCAACGGCTGATAAAGCACCTCGCCTTTGGCGGCATCGAGAAACCACTCGCCCGGAGCATCCAGTGCCGCGCGGAAGTTCTCCATCCAATAGCGCTGATCCGGCTCGAACTCGACGAAGGGATACGCCGCGCGACCTTTGATCTGCACCGCCTGCGTGGCATCGTCCAATGCCTTGATGCGGCACTGGCCCACGGCCCAGGCGTGCGTGACGGTGATCAGAGCATTGTCCCGATGGTCTGCCGGGATCGCCTTGATCATGTCAAACTGCTCCTGAGCGACGGAGAAGGCATGGAAGTTCATGTCCTTGGTCAAATCCGGGAACACTCCCGCACCCACAGCATCCGTGATGTGAAAGTAGCCTTTGTTCGGCGAACGAGCACGCGTCGCGAGGCGTCCGTTGATCCAGAGCTGCTCAAACTTCCACGCCTTATCTGGCAGCGATGCTTTCCAGAGTCCTCCGTCCGCTTTCGTCCATCCCGTGATCGCCTTACCACCGGAAAACACCGCCTTTTTGCCCACCCACGTCACCTGCGAGTCATCTTGGCCGAGTGTGATCGCCTCCGTGATCGGATGCACGCCATCCTCGACGATGATGCGCACAGGTTTGGGTGCCTTGCGGGCTTCGTCCATCACTTCAGCCAAGTTCCCGGGCCTGAGCATGATATCGGCAGCGCCAGACAGTGGGACAGCCGCGAGTAACCAAAGGGAGATCCGAATCATATCTTATCAAATCGAGTAGCTGGCTCTATTCCAATTTTGCGACACCCCGAATTCGGAAATCGTCATACTGCACATCCACTGCATTCGTTGTCAAACTGATCAAAGATTTTGTTTCATGGGCGACACCCGGTGACTTGAAACTTCCGATCAGTTTGCCGTCGATAAGCACCTCGATGTTGTCGGCCTGCGTTCGGGCCGTCAGCGTATACCACTTCTTCAATTCGATCTGCACAGGGACCTTCGAGGTTTTTGTTTCAAGCATGGCCTTTTCGTCTTGAGTCAATTGATTGGCCTTCTTCCTGTCGTAGAGACCGTTTTCAAGAGTAAACGCACCCGTTTTGGCATCGCTCATGACGACTTGTGTCGGACTTACGGTCACCTGGCACACATGCCCCGCGTGAGATGTTTTGAGATTCTTGTCGTCAAACCAAAGATTGAAGCTCTTGGCTTGGGAGCTAAGGAACTGAAACTTGACCTCCACTTCGAGATCCTTTTCACCCTCAATTCTGATGTTATCGACGGCTGAATGATCTGATCCGGTCGGCGTGATTCCAACCAAAACGCCATCTGTAACAACACTTGCACTCTTATAATGGCCCCAGCGTTCGCCGAAGGCACCGGCTGAAAAATCATCGGCAAAGATTTCTCGAGTAAAGGGAGATGCCTGCGCGCCGGTCTTTCGTTTGGAATTCCATGCCTTAATCCATGCCTGATCTTCAGTGGATAGCTGATTAAGCGGAATTTCAAACGGTTGTAGATTGACATTCACTTTGACGATCCCGTCCTGGGTGAGATCCAACAACTCCGCCTTGATGGTTTTGCCTTCCAGATTGGTCAAGTCCCGAAAATCACGCGCCTGTGCCGCTGACAAGGCGATTGCAAAATAGAGAATGGAGATATGGGCTTTCATGGTGGACATCACGAAAGCCTAGTTTAAGCCCGTTGCCAAGTCGCGGTTGCAACCTCACAGCATCGTCAACGACCCAACTAAACCGGACGCAAGACGCTTTTAACGACCTCACCCTCGTGCATCTTTTCAAAGGCCTCATGCCATTCTGTCACGGGCCAGACTCCCCCAATGATCGGCTTCACGTCAAATTGCCCGCTCGACAACAAAGCAATAACACGTTCCCAAATAGCCCAGTTATGGCTGAAACTGCCTTGCAGAGTGATGTTTTTCTGAACCAGCGGGTCAATGTTGAAACCCAGCGGCTGGGGACCCCAGCCCACCTTGCTAATCCATCCCGCAGGACGCACGATTTCTAAGGCAATTTTGAGAGTGATACTGGCACCTGCTGCATCGATGACTCCATCACATCCAAGGCCGTCTCGCTCGAACGCCCAAGGTTTTGCATCGCCAATAATCACTTCACAGCCATAGTGTTTGCGGGCTATCTCCAAACGGTGAGCATCCTGGGGTAGTCCCACAATGGCAACTTCGGCACCACACAACCGTGCCATCGCTGCACACAGGATTCCGATGGTGCCTGGACCCAGAACCACCACTCGATCTCCGGGCTCAATTCGAGCGTTTTTGACCACCGCATTGTAAGCGACGCAGCACGGCTCCGTCAGACAGGCTTGTTCAAATGGCAAATGATCTGGGATCGAATGCAAAATTCGACTGGGCACGCGAACATATCTGGTCATCGCACCGTCTACCCCGTAACCGAAGCCTTTGCGTGTGGGATCCAAATTATAGAGACCCCGCCTGGTCATCGGATTGTGAGGACTGATGATGGCAGCAGTTTCAGACACCACTCGATCTCCCTCCCGCCACCCTTCCACATCCTTGCCGACCTCGACGATGCACCCACCAAACTCATGACCCAGAACGACGGGGTAGTTTACTTGCCAAGAATGATCTGCGGTCCACTGGTGTAGATCAGAGCCGCAAACGCCGACATTGGCGACTTCGATAAGCACATCCTCGGAACCAATGGATGGCGCCTCTATTTCACGGATTTCGACGGACCCTTTTTCGGGGGCAAAGTTGACAACGGCTGTGGATTTCATGGAAGTACACCACTTCGCCATCTATGCCAGTAGTTGTCCACGACAAAGACTGTGCGAAATGCGCTTCACGGTTCGATCCCATAGACTTCCCTTTCTTCATCATGACAGCAGAGCGAGTGCCTGTGACAAGCGAAGAGCTTGCTCGAACGTCGCAACCGGGCATGGTATGCCACTGGCAGTTTCTGCCTCGTCAATCACGCACCAATCATGATCAAACCTGTCATTGCCATCACCATGGGAGACCCTGCTGGGGTTGGTCCCGAGGTTTGTCTGCAACTACTTGCCAACCAGGAAGTGGCAAGCTTTGCCACCCCCGTCATCTTTGGGGACGCACGCCTGCTTGCCCGTTGCGCCCGTCAAACAGGCCTTCCCCCTGCCAAACGGATCATCTCTGAAATCGACTGGGCCGAGCAGCACGACAAAGTAACTGAACCGGCCGTGCTGGATATCTTTGGCTTGGATGCCGAAGACTTTGCTCCGGGAGTCGTGAGCGCCAGGACCGGTGCCGCTGGTTATCTTTATGTGGAGAGGAGCATCGAAGCAGCCATGGCTGGACAAGTTGCTGCCGTCGCCACTGCCCCCCTAAACAAAGAGGCCCTTCGCGCCGCTGGCATCATGTATCCAGGCCACACGGAAATCTTCGCAGATAAGACCGGTGCCAACCGGGCTTGCATGTTTCAATACAGCAACGAAGTCCGCGCCAGCTTTGTCACCGTTCATTGCGGCTATCATGAAGTGCCTGGATTACTCACTCTAGAACGCATTCTGGACGTCATCGAACTTACGGCCGATGCAATGCGGCGTATTCGCGGAACAGAACCTAGAATCGCTGTTCTTGGGCTCAATCCTCATGCTGGCGAGCATGGATTATTCGGGAACTGCGAGGAAGAGCTCATCATCATTCCTGCCATTGAGGCTGCGCGCGCCAAAGGCATTCAAATCGAAGGTCCACTGCCGCCAGATACGGCCTTCATTCCCGCCAAACGCCGCAGCACCGATGCCTTCATCTGCATGTACCACGACCAGGGCCATATTCCCCTCAAAGCGCTCGCTTTCGACACCGCCGTGAATACGACTCTCGGCCTGCCCATCATTCGCACGAGTGTCGACCATGGCACGGCTTGTGACATCGCTTGGCAAGGCAAAGCCAGCGGCAGTAGCCTCGTGGAAGCGGTCCGATTAGCCGTCAAATTGGGCTCCAAAACGTCGGCCCATTCCTAAACGCGGCATTAAAACTTGATGCCCAGTCGTCCCGCTACCCGCTTCGGACGGCGCAGCGCTTCGGCCATGCGAGAGGCTTCATCGGTTTCGCGCAAGTCCTTGCAAGCTGGATGCGCTTCAGGTGAAGCGATGATTCCGAGGTTATGCAAAACATGCGCCGTGCTGTGCTTGTAGGCTGAGGCACTCATGTTTGCATCAAGCCGAAAAACCTGATCCTCCAACGATTGGAAGGCTTCAAAAACTTTGTAAACCCGGGTATCAAAGCGCCCCGTTCCAGTGGTAAACTTCTTTTGTGGCGAGTCATCGCTAAGCCACATGTCCTTTGCTGCGCAAATGAGTGGCGCCCCGCTCACGGCAGCTCCGATAAGAAGTGGTAAGCCGAGCTTGATCGCAGTGGCGATGCCAAAATCATCGCCACTGTGCGGAGCGAAATCGAGCCCTAGTTCGCGACACATCGCAGCCCAATACAGAAAATGGGGCTCGTCCAAGGTGCTAATCTTGCCACCAACAAACTTGGGGTGCATCGCCAATTGATGCAGCAGCCACGGGCCAAACGGACGCGCCCACGGCACGAAGGCTGGCTCCAAGGCGTGGACGATGCCCGGGCGAATCAACCACTCGGCTATCTCGTAATAAGCATCGCGGCATGGCTCGGGATCGAGGGCGCTGAGCCACTTCGAGGTCATGAGCATCACCTCGCAATGATCATGCTGCTGCACGATGTCGATCAGCGGGCGGTAGCGCTCAACCTTGAACGACGTGTCGGCTTCAGCACCACGTGCCGTGACACCTGCTATGAACTTCTTGGTCGGAAACTCCTCACGAAACCGTCGCAGCACCTCGGCGTAGAGTGCATCATCGAGATCAAAGATATAGCCTGTGTCAGCGTTCAGCACGACGACGAGTTCGACACCAAAATGATCGGCTGTCGCCTGCATCCAGCGGATGCTCGCCACAAAGCCCTCCCAGTCAGGCTTTCCCTCACGGAAGGGCAGCAAAGCCGCTGCGCAAAGTCGCGGCTTGGCGATATGGTCGATGAGTTCCTCCTCTCCAGTCCACGCCCACTTGGTGTCCAGCCAAGAGGTTTTTGGTGAGAGGTCCGCTGGTTTTGAGATGAGTGCATTCATATCGTGGAGACTTAACTTAGGCTTTCGCTAGATCAGGAACTTCCAACCACTTGCGCTCGGCCCAGCTTTGCAAGCCCAGTTCGGCGAGTTGCACGCCTTTGGCACCTTCGCGCAGCGTCCACGGGAAGGGGGTGTCGAGCACGACATGACGGAGGAAGTCCTCCCACTGGATTTTGAAGGCGTTGTCATAGGTCGTGGCGTCGGGGACCTTCTGCCAGCCTTCGAAGAAGTTGATCGGCTGCTGGATGTCTGGGTTCCAGATCGGACGTGGCGTGATGCCAGCGCTCTGCACCCAGCAATCGCGCAAACCGACGATGGCGCTGCCGTGTGTGCCATCGACCTGCATCGTGAGCAGATCATCGCGACGCACGCGGACGGTCCAGGAGCTGTTGAACTGGCAGATCACACCGCCTTCGCATTCAAAAGTGGCGTAGCAGGCGTCGTCGCTGGTGCAGTCGTATTTCTTGCCTCGCTCATCAACCCGCTGCGGGATGTGCGTGGCTCCCATGCAGCTCACCGCCTTCACTTTGCCAAAAAGATTGTCGATCACATAACGCCAATGGCAGAGCATATCGACGATGATGCCGCCGCCGTCTTCCTTGCGGTAGTTCCACGATGGACGCTGCGCAGGCTGATCGGCATCCAGGCCGGTGAAGACCCAGTAACCGAACTCGCCGCGCACACTGAGGATGCGGCCAAAGAAGCCTTGATCCTTCAGCAGCTTGAACTTGCGGATGCCGCTCAGCCACAGCTTGTCCTGCACCACGCCGTTCTTCACGCCCGCGTCTTCGCACACTTTAGCAAGGCGCAGCGCCTCCGCCGTCTCCACCGCGGTCGGTTTCTCGCAGTAGATGGCCTTTTTCGCCTTCACTGCCTTCTCAATGAAGCCCGCCCGTTGCAGCGTGCCGCTGGCGTCGAAAAAGATCTCGTCATCGGGGTTCGAAAGAGCCGCATCGACATCCGTGGTGAAGCGAGTCACGCCCGTGAGTGCGGCGAGTGCCGCGAGCTTGTCGTGATTGCGCCCCGTGAGGATGGGATCGGGCATGATGACTAGGTCATCGCCCACTTTGAGACCGCCTTGATCGCGGATGGCCTTGATGGAGCGGATGAGGTGCTGGTTGGTGCCCATGCGTCCGGTGACGCCGTTCATGATGATGCCGATTCTGCGTGTTTTCATAGGGTGTGTTGGTTTTGGTGAGGTGGTGATGGTTACTGAGGTTTCTTGATTCGCAGCACGCGATGATTGCGCGAATCGGCGATGTAGATGTCGCCGGTGCGTGGATGCGTGACGACGCCATGCGGTTCGCCGAGCAGGGCTTGCAGCGCCGGGCCGGGGACGCCTTCGCTGCCTTTGGCTCCGTTGCCGGCGAGGGTGACGAGCTTGCGCTCGGAGACGATGAACTTGCGGATGCGATGATTGCTCGCGTCGGCAATGAGGAGGTTGTCATCGCGGTCCGCCCAGAGGTGCTTGACGCCTGCGAGCGGCGGAATCGCGGCGGTGTCTTCGAGGGGTTGCACTTTGCCATCGGGGCTTCTCATGCGCAGACCGTGTCGTGTGGGGATGAAGATGTTGCCCTTGGAGTCCACAGCATGGGCGCGACTGCCGCTGATGCCCGTGAGCGTGCTGATGAGGCCGGTGCGCATGTCCACGACGCGGATGCCGCTTTTGCCATCGCCACTGATGGTGAGCTGGGTGCAGTCATGGTTGAAGGCGAGGCAGGCGATCCAGCCAAGCCCGGCAGCCACGGCAGGGCCGCCATCGCCGGAGACTTCCTTGTCACCATTGCCAGCGATTGTCGTGACGATGCCGGTCTGGGCATCAACGCGGCGCACGCGGTAGTGAAAGGTGTCGGCGATGTAGAGATTGCCCGCGGTATCGGCGATGAGGTTATGCGGTGCGTTGAAGCTGGCCTCTCGGACGGGGCCCGCATCGCTTATGGGGGCGCTGGGTTTCGCCGCTGAGACGACAGTGAGCACGCCGGTTTTGGCATCCACGCGTAGCAGGCGATGCGTCTCTTCGCAGATGAACATATTGTCCTGCGGATCAAAGGCGATGCCAAAGGGCTGCATGACCTTGCACTCGGTCGCAGGCTTGTTTTCTTCGGCACGGCCACCTCCGGCGATAATCTCGACAATGGGCTGCGGGGTCGTTTGCTGGACGAGTTTGCCAAAAACGCTGCGAATTTGCTGCGTGGTGCCGAGAGCGAGCACGGTCTCGAACTCGAAGCTCATGCCAGGCTGGAGCGCCCACGTCTGCAAGGGGGCCAGGTAGGAGCAGTTTCCCACGCCGCTATCGCTGACGCGGTAGGAGGTGGCCATGGCCGTGTGTGGAAAGAGGATGCCGATGCCTTGATCCTGCGCATCCACCCACGCGGCCCAGCGTTCGCTGCTGTGGAAAACATTCCCCTGAGTGCCTGAAGGACCCGGTTGCCGGCGGGTGGGAGGTGCATCAGTCCAGGCGGCTTCCTTGGCATCGCAATACACGAGCGTGTGCCGTTGTGGATTCACAAACACGGCGGGCAGTTCTTGATGCTTGCGACTCTGGTGCGCCGTCTTGCCCGTGTATGTCATGCGATAGCGGAGACGTGCCAGCCCGCCATCCACGCGGTGCCACTGCTCCATGATCATGTCGGCAACTTCCTCACCACTGGCCCACTGGCGCGGACGAGTCTTCACATAAAGGCTGTGCTCTTCCACTTTGGATTCGAGCACGGTGGCAGGCAGGCCTTTCCAGCTACCGCCCTGCACGGGGTTGTAGCACCAGGGCTTGCCATTCCAGTCGGAGCCATCTTTGTCGCCATAAAACGACTGCTGAACGTAGCGCCCATGGTCAAAGGCATTCAGCACATTGTCCGTGGAGCGCGAGGGCGAGAACCAGCCGATGCTGCCGCCCGCGTCCATGTTCATGCCGAGGCGGATATGACCATTGTCCAGGTAGATCCAATGCTCGGCGCCGAGTGCCTGCGTGGTGAGGCCCGCGCAGGTCAGAACCGCGAAGAGGGCGCCTTTAAGCGTGCGTCGTGATGGGCGTGTGTTCATCATGGGGCAAAGCTCGGTGTCACAACCACATGGCGAAACGCGCCAAGATCATCAAAGGAACCCAGTCCGATGCGTCCCTTGGCGAACGTTTTGTCGATCGCTTCCAGCACGAGTTGAGTGTCAAACCAGACCTTGATGCTGCCGGATGCGGCATCACGCATCAGTTTGATCTGATGCCAGTGGTTCGGCTGCCAGGGTAGAGTCTTCGCACGATTCGTTGTGATCGCTTGGCGGTCCGCGTGGTTCACCACATGCAGTTGGAGATGCACACCGTCTGCCGTTTCGCCAAGATGTGCGTAGTAGAACTCGGACTCGCTGCGGCCACCGAAAGCGATGCAGACATCGTTGTTGCCCTTGTTGAAGACATCGAGCCGTGCTTCGCAGGTGAGTGTGAAGGAATCCCACTCCGCGCCGCCAAACCAGGCCAGATTGAACGGCCTGCGGACCTTCGGCTTGTAATGCGAAGGCTTTTTCAGAATGAGCGTCGTCGCCTCACCCTCGCCTTGCCATTCCCAGGCGGCGGGGTCTTCGAGCTGCCACTGAGCACATTGCTGGAGCGGGTGCTCCGCCAGCAACGAACTGGCAGCCATGAGGCAAAGAAGGAGCATGGCAGAGAGTTTACGCATAGAGCCGTGCATAGCTGGTCGCGATTTGATCGAGGAACTCGCCCTGATCGCCGCTCCACCATTTGTGGGAGAAGATTTCGACCTCGCGATGGCCAGTGAAGCCGGTGGCGTCCACCCAATCGCTGATTTCGCGGATGTTGATGCAGCCTTCGCCCATCAGGCCACGGTCGTTGAGGAGATCGGTGGTGGGCGTTTTCCAATCGCAGATATGGAAGGCGTGCAGGCGACCTGTTTGGCCTGCGAGATCAATCTGCGACTTCAACTCCGGGTCCCACCAGACGTGATAGACATCCACCGCGATACCCACCGAAGCGGGCGAACCGAGCGCATCGCAAATCTCATGCGCCTGGCGCATCGTGTTCACCGCGCTGCGATCATCGGCATACATCGGATGCAGCGGCTCGATGGCGAGTTTCACGCCCGCAGCCTCCGCCGCAGGCAAACTGGCCGCGATACCGTCGGTGATCTGTTTGCGCGATTCGGCAAAACTTTGCCCCGGAACGGCTCCGCAGACCAAAACGATGAGCGGAGCGCCGATGGCGTGCGCTTGCTCGATGGCGAGGAGATTGTCGTCGATGGCTTTCTGCCGGTCCGCAGCCGATTTGGCCGGGAAAAAGCCGCCACGGCACAAACTGACCACTTCCATGCCCGAATCGGCTGTCTGACGCTTCACGGCATTCAAATCACGGCCTTCCAGCGCCTGCCGCCAGATGGTGATGCCGCTCACGCCGCGCTTCGGAAACTCGGCGAGGCATTGTTCGAGGCTCAGGGGCTTCGTGGTGATGGTGTGGACGCATAGACGACTCATTGATCATTATATCCGCTCAGTTTTAGAACTGGTAAAACAGTTCTTTCCGATTAGTCTCGCTGGAATTTCCGATGGAACTTTACCAACTTGAATACTTTATGGAAGCTGCTCGTCAACGCAGTTTCACGCGCGCCGCCGCACGATTGCACCTTGCTCAAGCCGCCTTAAGCGAGCAGATTCGCAAACTTGAATTCGAACTTGGAACGCCACTCTTCAATCGCGGACGCCGAGAGACCGTCCTTACTTCGGCGGGTGAGACTTTGCGCGTGCATGCTGAATCGCTCCTCGAACACGCTGAGACGGCAAAGCGAGCAGTGCGGGATCTTGTTGGCTTGCGTGGCGGACGTCTTACGATTGGCACCATTCCTTCAGTCAGTGCATGCCTGTTGCCCCAAGTCATCTCGGTATTTCGCAAACGTCATCCGCTCGTCGAATTGGCTCTGTATGAAGGCACATCCGAAGCGGTAGCGCAGTGGGTGGAGACTGGGCGAGTGGAATTCGGCATCGTTCAACTTCCAACCAGTAGCGGCAGCTTTGATGAGCATCCGCTTTTTACTGAGCCTTTTGTGGCGCTAATCGCAAAAACAAATCCAAAGGCCAACCAGAAGACCATCCAACTCGCCAAACTGGCAGAGGAGTCTTTTATACTTTACAAGGGGCGCGCTCGTGACACAGCGCTTTCGGCTTGTCGCGAAGCGGGATTTGAACCTCGCATTGCTTGTGAAAGCAGTGAACTGGAAACGATTCGCTCTCTTGTGGCGGCAGGACTAGGAATCGCCATACTTCCTCAACTTGCCACTAGACAACCCTCCACAGGTTGCGCCGTCCTTCGCTTGCATAATAACCCGGTGGAACGCCAAGTAGCCTTGCTGAGTCGCACAGGACACACCGCATCGCCAAGTGCAAAGGTATTCCGGGGTCTGCTGGCAAACAAAAACGGCGGGTGAAGCCGGGACAGGTAGTTCCTACCTTTCCGCCACCTTGTCATTGCCACCAGGGAGAGTGATCACTCTTTGAATTGGGCTTAATCCGTATTTAGAAGGCTCATACATCGCCTCAATCTTGGCTGGTGGAGCCACGGTATCGCCCTCGGCGATGACCCGAGCCAGGTAATGCAGCACAAACTTACCCTTTGCAGGTGCATGATCCGTGAAGAAAAGGGCGCGATTGGCATGCAATTCACGATGGTCGCAGAACCATGGTTCATAATCGTCGAATGGACCGTCCTGACGCTCACTCTGGGTTTCAAAAGCTGGGTTCATCGCCTCAAACACAGACGGCAGTGAGTCCTCGACGGCAAGATATCGATCTCCTCCCCCTATGTCGATTCCGAGGGAGATCCGAACGAGATCACCCACTCGCAAATCGTCAGCGGGTGCTGTGCTCCCATCTGGCAGAACCTTTCGGTAATCACGCGTTATGCCATACCCATGGTTTTCACCGGCAAACTCGCGGCCTCGAGGATGCCCTCGAACCTCCATTCGCACCCAAGCCGATTCGTCTTTCGGCACCTGAACCGTTAGGGGCGCGTTTGCCCGTTTGGCACCAAGGGAAAGTTCGATTTCCCCTAGGGGCTTTTCGGCACTTAGTTGCACCGTCTCCTGGATATCAGCCCAAGCAATCACGGCGTTTATTGGATGGCCGGTGGCTTGACGACTGCGCTCATATGCCGCCAAAGCCGTAAGCGTCCACGCATTGGAGTAGGTATTGCCCCACTCCCCATTCAAGTTACGGGCACTCCAGAGTTCATTTGCGATTGTGTCGGCAGACTGAGCTAAACCCATGTGCGTATAGGCCAGTAATCGAAGGGCTCTGTTGGGGCCGTCACCCGCCCAGTGACGTAATCCAGAAACTGGCACTGGCACCTGCGACTCTGCAGGATTTCCCACACCCAATAAGATTTTGACTTGATCCTCTGGACCATCGGATATGAGCATCGCTAGAGAAAGGTAGAGCTTAGCCGCTTCAGGCAATCGCCCCCGCCGCTCGAATAACAGCGTGTGATAAGCAGGCTCTGGTCGTTTGGCTTTCGCCAGAGTGTAAAGAGACAAAGCAGCATCCGTGATGAGGTACGAGTCCGTCTCTGTATCGAGACCTCGCAACTTTTTCGCCAAATACTCCATCAAGCCATCAACCACTTCTGCAGGCATTTGTGCCCCGGCATCTCGGGCGCGCAGTAGCATCAATCCACCATAGGCCGAACCCCAGAGATTGGGCTCTGATCCTCCAGGCCAGTAAGCAAGGCCGCCCTCACCCTCAACGACCATTTGGAGAAGCCGATTGACTCCTTTTTGGATCGCTTCACGAGAGCGTGCAGGGTCCAGTTGCTGCGGAAACAAATTGTGAAACCCACCCAAGGCGAGCCATGGCATGGTCGCAGACGTCGTCTGCTCAACACACCCGTACGGATATCTCAGCAGATAGTTCAAACCATCACGCACTTCAGTGAGTCGGGTGGTCGTTAAATTGACTTTGATCGCTCCTTGGGCTTCAAGGATCTCAGGGTTGACCTTGGCAAGAAGATTCAAGGGACCTTGAGGCTCGGCGTTCACAGCCAATTTTGGTTTCGTTTTTTCCTTGGACTTGGTTTTCGATTGACCTTTGTTCGCGGGCGGAGCGGAAGGCGCAGGTGGTGGTTTAGAAGGATTGGTAACACGGGCATAACGCACTTCTTTAAGTTCAGGCACTGGATGTGAAACTTCAAACCGTGACTCGGTGGCATCCATCAATGAGGAACCGCCCCCGACACTCTTCACACTCCATTGCCAAACAGTTTCACCGATACCCTCAAATCGCACAGGGAAAACCGTCGCTACCGAAGCTCCCCCTGGCACAATCACTTTTCGCAGCAGCTTTAAAGGCTCAGCTCCAACTTCGACAGCAGTCCCAAACGGACGCGCCTCCACGATAAAAGAGGCGCCCGCATCAAGTTGCAAAGACAACTCCACCTCGCGTTTTTCTGGCGTCGTATTGTGCACAATGCCCTTGATCAGAACCTCATCGCCCAAACGAGCAAAGCGAGGCACCACCGGTTCCACCATAAGCGGCTTATTGACAGTGAATGCAGAAGAGCCTTGGCCAAATCGCTCGGCACCTGCGCTAACCACTGCCATCAATCGATACCGGGTAAGATTGTCTGGCACCTTAACCGTGCTCAAACTGCGGCCTTCAGCGTCTGTCAGCGCACTGGCAACCCAAAGGGGCGTGGCTACAAAATTCTTCCGGGTCTGTTGTGGGGCATCACCCTCCTCTCCACCTCCACCCACTAAAAAACCCTTATTGGCTCGCACTCGATCTTCTGGCGCTTCGCCGAGAAGATTCTCGATCGATGTGTAGTTCGCGAAGGTTAGTTGGAACAGTTGGTGAAAAAAATCATCTGGATTCGGTGTCTCAAATCCAGTGAGACTCAATACACCCTCATCGACGGCAAAAAGCGTGACATCCGCACCTGGCAAAGGCATACCACGAGAGTCCTTCACCACAACCGAAACAGGTAAGTGGGAACCCGGCAAAACCTCTGGCTTATCCGGCGTGACAACCACATTCAAATCCAAAGAATCTGAAGGCACCAGGATTTCCGTGTACCCAACGCGATACTCCGGCAGGGAATGCTTCTTTCCACTTGCCGCTGCGCCACGGACCACCACAACAGAGACAAAAACATTGGGAGAGTCCGTCTCACCAATTGGAACGCGAATGATGGGATCATCAAGCGTGTAGGACCTCACAAAATGTTGGTGTAACCGATTTCGCTCGACGGTGATAAGCGCTGTGCCCTCAATAGGACATTGAATGGCAATGACTGCCTCACCCCCTGGTTTCACCTCTTTGCTCTCTGGTTGCAACGTAAGTCGCACCCCATTTTCGATTCGCCAGGGATACTCGCCTTTGCCAATCACAAACATCGCCAATCGAGAAAACGCCTTCACACCATCGGCATCCTGAGTGGTCACCGTGACAAAGTAGCTTCCGCCGCGAGTCGGCGTGAAGGTGTATGCGGAGGGTTTGCCAGAAATGGACACCCTCTCACGTTTTTCTTCCTTCAACACAACGGTGGTCTCAGTCGTCATGGCACCTCCCGCAGTTTCCACCTTTACCGTTTGGTATTCCTGACGCTCCACCACGACTTCCGCCGTTACGCCTACCGAAGCTGGCTTCCCATCTCCATCCAAAACCGCCAATTCGAGGCGCACCGCTTCGCCCGCTCGCCCGAATCCCTCTGACTCTCGAATGCCTGGCAAAATTTTGGCTCCTGGCACTCGCAACGTGGCGTGACTGCTGAGAGTTTGTTGATTCAGGTCAGTGAGATCCGTTCTGATTTCAATGAGTTGTGGAAAGGCCGACCGATGTGGCGGCGGCATGGGCAATGGAAGCACAGCCGTGCCGTCTTCCGAAAGCATCAAATCACCACTGACAAACCAATCACTCCCATCGTCTTCAGAATAGGAAGGCTGGCCATCACCATAACCAGCCCAGCCAGGGGCATCGCCAAAGTGGTAGTCGCTAAACTCGTCCGGTGGTTCAAAACCTGGAATACTCGATGCACTCCATTCGATCTCAGCCTGGCTGAGCGGTTTTCCCATGTAATATCGGGCTGTCAGCGGGACTTGGATGCGATCCTTTTCAACACTGGCTTTGGCAGTTTGAATCTCAACTTCAAAGGTATTTGGCCGATAATCCTCCACTCGGAAGTAGTGGTATCCACCGCTCTCTTCGTTCTGTTCGTCTGAGTCATCGTCGCCATGAGGAAACTCGATGTTGAGACTGTAACTACCCAGAGGGCCCTCTGGTAGCTTGAACTCAGTCGCGTAGCTGCCATTCGCCGCAAAGGTGATCTCCTCATCCCTAATGAGACGGTAGCGCGCATCTCGAAGCTTCAGCCGCGCTTTGCGTTCTTGACCCTCTAATGTTAGGGAATCCCCCACCTGAAGGCGCGTCATGGCTTTCAGGAACATCGTGTCGCCAGGACGATACAGGTCACGATCTGAAAAGATGAATGTTTTACGGCTCGGCTGCCAAACATTTCGCCAGGAACGATCAATCTCATAGCCATAAACGTTCCAAAGTTCCGACCCACTTCCTAAAGTGTCGAGCACCGCACAATCCTGCCCCAGTTCCGCCAGAGCAAAAACGGCTTCATTGGAAGCAATCCGGGCGACTCCGTTGGCGTCTGTCTCACCATGCCCCAGCAACTTCCGATCCCGATCAAGCAAAGTCACACGGGCCCCCACCGCAGGTGCTCCCGTCTCCAGATGGGTCACAAAGAGAAGTTGATCTTTGCCGGATGCCTTCATCATGAGCCCCAAATCGGTGCTCTCAACGAGGGTCTGCGTGATGATTCGCTTGTCCTCAAGCCCTTCCATCGCAAAACCCTCAAACTCCAGGAACACAGCTCCCGCCCCGCCAGTATCGCTGAGCAACTCTCGCCAGTTGAGCTGAATGACATCAGACTGATCAAGCGGCTTGTTGAACCGAAATTCTCGATCAAGCATCCAGTCGCCCGGATACTTCTCAATCGACTCTGGCTTGAAGGCCCTGCGTTTCTCAAGCTTTCGCTCAAAGGCATTGTC
Organism: Verrucomicrobiaceae bacterium; assembly: GCA_027487315.1. GTDB lineage: Bacteria > Verrucomicrobiota > Verrucomicrobiia > Verrucomicrobiales > Verrucomicrobiaceae > JAGRPD01. The sequence goes on from JAIYDW010000086.1 coordinate 27,328, forward strand.
GTAGCCACGATAAAGCTCTCGCGCTTCCAATAACTGTGGGCCATTCAGGCGTTTCGCGCGAACGCGTACATGCGTCACGTTAGCTGCGGTGACTTCAAAAATCCCAGTGCCACGGGCCAGCTGACTCCTGGCAAACGCAGGCGCCGAAACGTAAGGCGGATTCGGTTTGAAGGTCACAACCTGATCCATCACCGCTTCTTCGAGCAGCAAATCATCCCAGGCTTCAATGCCTGGCGCGACCGTGATACGATACTCCGTGCCGAGAACAAACGGACCATGAAGACGCACAGTATCGCCCATCAACTCCAGCCGAGTTCCCTCCAATTCGGGCACCACCACCACATGTTCTGCCAAACCCGCAAGCATAGCAGCTTGCGCCGCTTTCGTCTCCTCCGGCGTTTTTCCGGCAACCTCTGCCTTAAGCCGCTTGTTGAACGCAATATCGATGTGGTAAGGCCGATCAAACGGTGTGTGTCCCGTGATTGACTCCACGGCAAGCGGCAGCACCGAACCCAATTTGACGACCTGATCTCGGCCGAGCGATGCCTGGCCACTACTGTTCGACAAGGACTTCGAAACGACAAGCTCCCAACTCGCCGCGACGGGAAGCGGATCCTCGGGCTCCACAAACAGCGCGCTCAGCCGCTTATCCCCTTCGCCTAACTTGGGCTCAACCCCACTGATAGCCTCCGTCCATGTCGCCTGAAGTGACGAGTAAGTCATGCTAAGATCCTTCTTCTCGACATGCCTCACTCGAGCAGGAACCGATTGCACGGGATCGGTGCTGCGAAACACCATGTGTGTGTTGGCATCCAGCGCATTGACTTGATCATTGAACTGGAAGAGCAGCGCCCGCCGCCGGGGGATGTCGTTGGTTCCAAACCATTTGGGGTCCTGATCCAAAATGGCAAAACCCGCCGTGTTCACTCGATCAAGCAAGTCCGTGTCCAGTTTCTTCCCGGTCAGATCCACAAGCCCAACGCTAAGCCGGAAGTCATACTCTTGATTGAAGCGTGGAACCTGTTTGAGTTTGTAGATTCCGCTGCGGGAACTGGTCCACTCAAAAATGCCTTCAAGCGGCGGTTCGATTCTCAAGGGGCTCACTTCCGCAGGTTTGCCGACAGCCTCCGGCTTGACCATCGGACTTGGAAAAACCAGCGTGATTGTGGATTCCGGGGCCAAATTCGCAGGCGAGATGGTCATCTCAGCAACCAGCGGCGCGTCTTCATCGGACTTCTCTTCTTTCTTGGATTCCGCGCTCAAAGACACCGCAACCAGTGCTGATATCACCCCCAGGAATCCCAACGCTCTCGTAAACCGCACAAACAATCTTGCTTTCATAAATAGGGAAGATTTGACGGCGCACCATCGCAAAACTTCAAACGAAAGCGAGCACAGACAGACGTCTAACAAAAATGTTTCCAAGAGTGATCCTAGTAACCCTCAGCTTGACCCCGACTCATTCTTGACGGAGACACTGGTCGGTAAAACACCCATTCACGACTGGAAATGATGAGACACTGGATCATCCGTTTGAGCATCATCATCTGGTGCACCCAACTCGTCTCTTGTGCCGTCGCGCCCGCAACCGTCAAACGAATCCGCAAGGTTGAAAGAAGTTCAAAGACTCAGGAACCACTCCAAAGCCTGCTCACAAGAGCGCTCGCCTACCCCAATTCAGCATCATCCAGCCACGCACTTGCGCACTTTGTCGAGCGTTGGAAAACGCAGATCGGAACCTCTTCCGGACAGCTTGAAGGCGATAACGTGACTTATGACATCGAGTTCATCGGTCAGGGCCCGGGTTCTTATCCCCTGAACTACTTCGACGAAATCAGCCCGGCTCAAGATTACGTCATCCGCAAACTGGAACACCACATGCGGACCGGAGTTGGGGCTCCGCTTGTGGCACTTCGTGAAAATCAGCATCGCGAGCCAATCGAATTCTGGTTTCCACCCGAAGTCATCTCTCGTCCCCTGACCGCGTTGGCTGAAACTGAACCTCTCAAGCAAGGCATGCAAAAGGTTCGAGTCCGCCTTCTTTGCCCTCTCATCAATCCGACGGTCGTTTGCCACGGCAAATCTCTTCCGTTAGCCGCTGATTTCTCCGTTCCCTGGGCCGCAACCCTCGCCCGCTCGGGAAAGCTGAACCAGTCACGAGTCCTCGACATGCTGCGCCGCATGCCGAGCCGACAACCTCGACTCTATTTGATGGAACCTTACGATCCCAAACGAGAACCCTTGATCATGATTCATGGCCTGCTATCAACGCCTCTCGCCTGGGCAGAGACCAGCAACAGCTTGTGGGCAGACGATGTAATCCGCCAACGCTACCAGATCTGGCACTACCACTACAATACCTCCGCCCCCGCCCTTTACTCCGCGCGCATTTTGCGCAGTCAGATCAAGGAACTCCGCGCGATTCTTGACCCCGATGGCGACGACCCCGCGTCACGCAGAACCACCTTGCTCACCCACAGCATGGGCGGCCTGGTCGGCAAGGCCCTTGTGGTCAGACCCGGTAATGTCTTTTGGAAGGCCGCTTTCAAAGTGCCCCACGAAACTCTCAAACTGTCCAAAGAAGACCGCGCTAGCCTCGAAGAAGCGTTTGAATGGGAACCCGAACGATCCGTGCATCGCATTATTTTCGTCGCAGTCCCTCATCGCGGCAGCAGCTTTGCCGATAATTGGGTGGGTCGAATCGGAACTTGGATCACTGCCCCCCCTGTCGGCTTCCAGACCTTTTATGAACGCATTTCAAAGTCCAATCCTAGCGTTTTCACTGAAGCTTACGAGCAGCTGGGCAGCGGGCGCCTCGATAGCGTTAGCTCTCTCTCTCCACGGCAACCCACTCTGAAAATCCTGGCAGATCTGCCATTCGGACAACCCATCAGCGCCCACAGCATCATCGGCGACCGAGGCAAAGCTGATCCTCTTGAACTGAGCAGCGACGGCATCGTCCCCTACCACAGCAGCCACATTAAAGAGGCAGTTTCCGAAGTCATCGTTCCCGCAGGACACAGTGCCTTTCGCCATCCCGCCGCGATGGAGGAAATTCGACGTGTGCTGCGACTCACCCCTTAGGCCAACTCATTTCCAAGCTTGCGCAATCTGCATCGAGCTCCCCAAACCCTCCACACCGAGTTCCACCACATCCCCTGGCTTCAAAAACTTCGGCGGCTTGAAGCCCAGGCCCACTCCCGGTGGCGTTCCCGTAGTGATCACGTCCCCAGGCAGCAAAGTCATAAACTGACTCACATAACTCACCAGCGTGCGCACCCCAAAAATCATCTGCTGCGTGCTGCTATTCTGAATCAACTCACCATTCAACTTCAACCAAAGCTTCAAATCCTGTGGATCCGGAATCTCGTCCGTCGTGGCGATAAATGGCCCAATCGGAGCAAACGTATCGCAACTCTTTCCCTTTACCCATTGACCGCCTCGCTCCAACTGCCACTCGCGCTCACTGTAGTCGTTGTGCAAGACGTACCCCGCGATATGTTCCAATGCCTGTTCTTCCGAGACGTGGGACGCTTTCTTGCCAATCACGAAGGCTAACTCCACCTCCCAATCCGTTTTCACCGAGTTCTTCGGAATCACAATCGGATCATTGGGTCCCACGATCGCACTCGTCGCCTTAAAAAAGAGAATCGGCTCCTTTGGAATCTCCGCCCCGGACTCCTTGGCATGGTCCGCATAATTCAAACCAATGCATACGATCTTGCTAGGCCTCGCCAGCGGCGGCCCAAGCCTCACAGATTCATCTACCGTCGGAGCCTTCGCCTCATTGGCAGCAGCCCAGGTTGCCAATCGATCCAAACCATCTCCCCCAAAGAAGGCCTCGTCATAGTCCTGACCAAAGTCCGAGACATCAATACGACGGCCGTCTTCAAGCAGAAGACCGGGCTTCTCTTGTCCTGGGTTGCCAAAGCGAATGAGTTTCATATCAAAAAAGGAACGGTGCTTAAAGTTGCATGTCGGATGGCGAATATCACTCAACGCTGCCTTCGTAGTTCGGATAACGACCAATAATCGGATACTGTTCCAACTCCGCCACAGTGCCAGAGATCGGCCGACTTTCATGCCCCACCCAATAGACCGCCGCCCCGGCAACCTCCTCTGGTGTCGTCAATCGTCCAGCAGGTGCCGCATACGCAGGCACATGATCCGGCCAATCCGCCGGCAATCCATCCCCCATTTTCACCTGATATTCATTCTCCGTGAGCGTCCAGCCCACATTCAGTTGGTTAAATCGTACCCCATCCGTACCCAGCGCATCCGCCAAATTCCGAGTCATCGTCATCAACGCCCCCTTCGACATCGAATACGCCAGCAAATTCGCCTGCCCGCAATGCGCCAACACCGACCCAATGTTCAAAACACACCCCCGCACCTCCTTCAGCGCAGGCAAAAGCGCACGAATCAAAAGCATCGGTGCCCGAGCATTCACCGCAAGAATTCGATCAAAAAAAGCCGCATCCGTGTCCTGAATTCGCGCCCTCGTCGTCAAAGCCGCATTATTCACCAAACAATCGATCCGACCAAAGGCCGCCAGCGCATCCTTCGCCAATTGCTCTGGATACGAAGCATCAGCCAAATCACCCTGACAAAAAGCCGCGTTCCCCTCTCCCAAGGAATCCCGCAAAGCCTGCCCGCGAACCGCATCCCGCCCATGCAATACCACTTTCGCCCCTTCCTGCACAAATCGCCGTGCCATATGCTCCCCGATGCCAGTCGTGCTTCCGGTGATTAGAATGATTTGGTCTCGCAATCGCATAACTCAAGTTCCCGGTATCGCGGGACCGTGACCCTCGCCAAGAGTGCCCGCTCGGACAAGCAAAATCTGGCACCGGTTTGCACCCCAACCCACCCTGGACCGCCCAGAATTGTCAGTCGCAAGGGCTCAATCCTCAAATGATTTCAACTACCGAAATAAAGGGATGCATGAACTAAAAAGATTCCCGTGATACTCGGAAATGATTTGCAATTTTCATAATTTTGAGAATTGTAAGGAGATTATTATGGTCGGTGTCAGCTTTTCGGCTTATCCCCATGCGCCCCAGGCACCTTTGATGCCAGGGACGCATCGTGCTTTGGTCGTCACACGCCTGATCCTGTCCTCGGCACTGATAGCGGCGACTCTCCAGTTCAGCCCCACCGCCCATGCAGGCGTGGCACAGGAATTTTTTGTGCCAATGCCAGAAGACCACCTCGCCAATTCTTTCCGTGGCTTCTACCCCCAGGCTGGCAACACCATCGATAGCGCCATCTCCATCAGCACCATGCAGCCAGGCACCGTCGTTTATTACGACCACTGGGAGGACGGTTACGAAACAAACCTTGATTCTCCTGCGCAACCGACCACCCAGATTTGGGGAGACAGCAATCCCGCCAATGGCATCCCCCCCGGCTCCGCCACCGATTCACTGACCGCCGCCTCTGTCATCAAATTGCGGAACCTCATCGACACCCCAAGGGTGGCCAGCAACGTCACGTTTGATGGCAGGGACAAAATTGGCGTCACCAAACCCGTCGCTCTGACCCGGATGACCTGGAGCACAGACCCGGGACCCGTTCTTGCAGGTGCCGTTCAAATCCAGTCCACCCTGGAGTACGGCACCCAACACATCTGCCCGATCGGTGAAAACACTCCGAACACCAGCTACAATGAAGTTTTCGAACGCGTCGAACTCTGCATCATGGCCGCCGAAAACGGAACCCAACTGCAAATCGACAAAGACGCCAACGGCAGCTTCGAAACCACCGCCACACTCAATGCCGGCGAAGGGTTTACGGTAGCCGGCATTTTCGTCGGAGCCGTTGTCAACTCCTCCAAACCCGTGCAGGCCCACCTCATCACGGGTGACGTCGGTGCCTCATACGAAAGCCGGTGGTTCAATCTTTTCCCCAGAGACACCTGGGGCAGCGAGTACTTCAACCCCGTCAGTTCGGCCTCTCTCGATACGCCCGCCAACGTCTTCTTGTTCAACCCGAACAACAACGCCATCACCGTCCAAGTCGCCACCACCGCAGGCACCACTTCGATCCCGATTCCGGCTCGCAGCACCAACTACTACGAAATGCCTCTCAACTCCGGAGCGCGCTTCTTCACCACAGGTGCCGTTCCTCCCGTTTTCACCGGCATGGTTGCCATGGACTCAGATCAACCCTCCGGCAGCGGCAACACCTCCTTCGAATGGGGCTTTACCCTTGTGCCAAAATCCAGCCTCACCGCCGCCATCAAGGTCGGCTACGGTCCCGGCACCAGTGACGTGCCTCCGACGGCAAACGGCAGCCCCGCCTGGGTCATCGCCGCAAACGCGACCCGCCTCTACATTGACTACGACGGCGATCTCACCACAGGCCCACTGATAGACCCCAACGGCAATCGCTACAACTACCACGTCGATGTCGCAGCCCTGCAGTCCACACTCGTCTATGACAACAACGACAATGACCAGTCCGGCCTCCGCGTCTACGCCGCCGACGGCACCAAAATCACCGCCGCTTGGGGCCAGGACTCAAATATTGCCCTCAGTGGAAATCCTTTCCTCGACCTCGGCTACACCGTCCTCCCACACCCGCTTTTCTTCGCCCTGAAGACCGGTGCCATCGTTCAAGATCTCAATCTCGATGGCGTCGCGGATCGCGATGACATCATTGAATACACCATCGCCGTCACCAACATCGGCATCATCCCGGTCAATGGCGTGACCATCAAGGACGTCCTCGTAGGAAACGTCACCTACAACCCCGGCTCCACCACCCTTGAGGGCACACCCGTCCCGGATAACATCGTCCCACCCGCCGCTACTGTCTTCCCGATCGACGAAGCAGGACTCTCCCTCGGTAACTTGGGTGTCCGACAAACCAAGACCGTTCGTTTCCGTGTCACCGTTGGATACCAGGGCCCGGGTAGCATCGAAATCCGCAACACCGTCATCGTCTCCATTGTCGAACAGGACACGCCCGACGAAACAGGTGAAGTTACCCCCACACGTCCCACCCCTTGCCCAAACATCACCCTCTCCAGCTCCCGCCCCTCCACCTCCGTCGCCCTCACGAACCAACCCTACAGCGCGACCTTCTCCAACAACGGCCGTGATGGACCCTACACCTACCAAATCGCCTCCGGTTCTCTCCCTCCAGGCTTGAACATCACCAATGCGGGGGTTGTCTCCGGCACCCCCACCACCCCGGGCACCTACACCTTCACCCTCACCGCCCGCGACATCTACACCTGCCCCGCACAAGGCACCTTCACCATCGTCGTCGCAGATCCATTAGCACTTTGCCCCTCCGTCTCGGCTCTCCCCCGTGGCCTTCAAAACACCCCCTACTCCGTCACCATCACTCCAGCCGGCGGCACTGGCCCCTACCTCTTTGACATCACCAGTGGCAATCTGCAAAATGGCCTCTCCCTGAACCCCACCACCGGCCAGATCACCGGCACCCCGATTGTCGCAAACAAGCGCTCCTTCGTCATCCGCGTCACCGACTCACTCGGCACCCCCACCAGCGTTCCTTACGAACTCGAGGTCGCCTCCACCGCCTCCCTCCTCCTTGCTTCAAAGGGTAGCAACAACGTCCCCATCACCAGCGCTCAAATCCTCCGCTCCGGCACCACCCCCATCACCCAAACCACCTCCGCCTCCGGTGTCACCCTCGTGACCACCAACACCCTCGAGCTCACTCAACTCAACATCCTCGACGACGGCGTTCCCAAAACCCTCGCCGTCGTCAACCGCGGTGGCGGCACCGTTCGCAATGTCAACGTCAGCTCTTCCTCCACCGACTACGGCGTCGTCAACGCGGGCGTCAAACAATCCCTCGCCAGCCTCGGCATGGAACCCTTCAAACTCCTCGCCGCCAGCACCTCCTCCAACGCGAACCTCAACAACTACATCGACGATGGCCGCGGCGACACCCTGCCGGACGGCAACTCCGAGTACGACATGATGTTCGATCTCCCCTACGACATCGACGACGTCGTCATCATGTCCGAACGCTTCGGCAACTCCACCGCCCGACTCACCCCCCTCGACGCCGCCGGCAACGTCATCACCAACTCCAACTCCATCCAACTCGGCCCACCTTACGATTGGAATACCGGCTTTGCCTCTCCCTACAACTCCGGTCAACCCTACTGGCTCATCGCCGTCCGCGCCGGCACCTTCGGGGTCAATCAACCCATCCATGGCTTCCGCGTCGACACCCACGGCGCTGACATCAAATTCTTCGGCATGAGCGAATCTGCCTTTGCCGATACCCCCGGCAGCCCCGCTTCCATCGGCGACCGCGTCTGGGCTGACACCAACCAAAACGGCCTCCAGGACGCAGGCGAACCCGGTGTCGCTGGCTTCACCGTCGAACTCCGCCGCCTCTCCGACAACGCCCTCATCAAAACCGTCTCCACTGGCACC
>JAIYDW010000132.1 GCA_027487315.1 Verrucomicrobiaceae bacterium
TCCATGCAACGCCAGGCCGCCTACCTCGCCAGCGCCCGCGAAATCCGCGCCCGCGTCAGCGTCGCCCTCATCTACCCCAGCTTCCTCCTCTTCGCCGCCCTCGCCGTCTCCATCCTCTTCGGCACCTTTTTGATCCCCCAGCTCACCCAGATGGTTCAATCCATCAGCGGCAGCCTGCCAAAAGGCATCCAAGTGATCCTCTCAGTCACCAACTTCCTCAAAGCCTGGTGGCCCGCCCTCATTCTTGGCTTTATCGGCATCGTCATCTTGTTCACCCTCTGGGCTCGCAGCACCGCAGGCAAGCCCGTCTGGGACCGTGTTCAACTCCGCCTCCCCCTCGCAGGCCCCGTCCTCCAGGCCAGCTTCCACAGCCAGTTCCTCGAAACCCTCGCCAGCCTCACCCTAGGCGGTCTTCCCCTCCTCAAAGGCCTCGACCTCGCCGCCGGTGTCAGCAGCAATCTCTACATCCGTCGCGAAGTCAAACGCGCCGTCGACCTCGTCCGCGACGGAGGCTCCCTCTCCCGCGCCCTCGAACGCACCAACCTCTTCCCCACCAACCTCCTCGAAATGGTCCGCATCGGCGAACACACCGGCGAACTCGGCGATGCCCTCCGCCGCTCCGCCGACCGCTGCGCCCGCGACCTCGGCAAAAAACTCGAAACCGCCGTCGCCATGATGCAGCCATTGATCATCCTCCTCATGGCAGGCCTCGTCGGCGTCATGGCCTACACCATGATCTCCGTCGTCTTCGAAACCATGAACGCCGTCCGCGCCAGGTAGATCGGTTCTCGAAAAGATTGTCCTTTTGATCCAGCGAGCGCAGCGGCCTCAGTGGCAAGGAAGTCGCGCAGCTCGCTATTAAATCAATAGCGGGCAAGCGGCTGACGCTGCCAATGAGGCCGCTCCGCCGCTGGGCAATGGGACAAGCATTTCGAGAATCGGTCCAATCGCTGTCTCACTCGCGCACGGACTCAGGCGCGCGACGGTGCAAGGTCACCTGCTCAAACGCATACGCATACGCCAGCAACTTGGCATCCGCTCCCGCCTTCCCAATGAAGGTCACCCCATTCGGCGCGCCTTCCTCGTTCAACCCAAGCGGCACCGTGATCGCCGGATACCCTGCCGTCGCATACAAAGTCGAGTGCACATTGCTCAAACTCACCAGCACCTCCACGCCGCTTTCCGCAAAAACCTTGTCCAGCAGTGCTCTCGCCTCGCTCCTCACCTCCATCGCCGCCTCTTCATACACCCCTTTCAAATCTCCCTCAGCCACTCCAGTCTGTTTTTCAATCGCCGCCAACACCTGAGTAGCCGCCTCAAGAATATTCTGCCCCTGTGGCGCCCGCGTCTCCCGTCGCGCCTCATTGTAAGCCTTCAACTCCCCCACCGTCCGAACCTCCGCCCCGGTCCCCGCGATGTATCCCAGCGTATCCACCGAAAGCCCCAAACAAATCACCGGAAACAGCCCAGGCTTCCCCTCAAAACTCTCACCCACATCGCGGCTAACCGCCTTCGCACGACTCAGCCCCTCATCGATCTGCCTCAACCACTCCGCCGCTTCCCCACCCTCCCCTTTCGCCAGAATCCCCTCCCTCAACACCCCCACAGCAACCCCTTCCAAAGCATCCGCCTTCAACCCCTCCACATAATCTTCCTCCCCACCATCCATCGCCCCCAATAGCAACGCCGCATCCGCCACCCATCTCCCCACCGGTCCCGCCGAATCCTGAAACCGAATCAACGGCACCACCCCCTCCCCACTCACCACTCCCAAACTCGGCTTCATCGCCACCACCCCATTCATCGAGGCGGGAGAAATCAGCGACCCCGACGTCTCCGTCCCCACACTCATCATCGCCAACCCCGCACTCGTCGCAATCGCCGAACCACTGCTCGACCCCGACACAGGAAACCCTTCCCCATAAGGATTCACCCCGATCCCACTCACCGCATTGTAACCCGCAGGTTCCGTCGTCAGAACCCCCGCCAACTCCGACATCGCCGCCTTGCCCAGCACCACCGCACCAGCCGCCTTCAGCTTCGTCACCAAAACCGCATCCTTCGCCGGTGAATGATCCAACAAAATCTCCGCCCCCGCCGTCGTGTGCATCGGCGCCACCGTTCCGATGTTATCCTTCAAACTCAGAGGAATCCCATGCAAAGGCCCTAGCCAGCGACCTTCCGCCCGCTCTCGATCCGATGCCCGCGCCTCCTCCAAACACCCCGGATTCAACTCAATGTAACTCCGCAACCGACCATCATACCTCCGGATCCGATCTAGCAAAACCAGCGTCAACTCCTCCGAAGTCACCTCCTTCGCCTGCAAAGCCGCCTGCACTTGCAGCACCGTCGAAGCCTCAATCAACTTCGTCACCCGCCTCACACTCTCCGAACTCAGCCGCCCCAGCGCCGCCTCAAACGGCGTGAAATCCAACTCCCTCAACCTCGGCACCTTGCCCTCCACCACCTCACTCAAAACCTCCCCTCCCTGACGCCGGCACCCGCTACCCACCACCAAAAACATCCCCACCCAAAAAAGGGGCATGCAAAAGGCCGCTTTGAATTTCATCTGTGGCAAAATTAGGATTCCCATCGCCGCCCGTTTGCGTTTCAATCAATCGGTCGTTTCCCCAATGGAAACACCCCGCACCCCAAATCAATCCTCAATCATGAAAAAAAGAACACTCCCTCTCGCCCTCCTCGCCTTCACCAGTGCCGTGCTCCCCAGTTGCGTCATCGACCCGCAAGCCCTCGATGCCCTCGCCAACTCCAGCCGCCCCACCTACTATCCACCTCCCCAAGTCCATCCTTATCGCTCCTCCTCAGACTACTACAGCTCCGGCTACTACCCCTACTCAACGCCGCCAACAACAGCCTCCACTTCCAGTCAAAGGGCGCACACCTATGACGTCGCCTACCGCGTCGGACAGGATGACTTCCATCACAACCGCCCCAAACACATGGACCAGCATCAAAACCTCTTTAACGCCACCACCCACGACTCCTTCCGCAGCGGTTACGAAGCCGGCTACGACGCCGCCCGCAGAAACGCCAAACGCTAAACCGCCTCTCCTCTAACGCCTCCACACCCCCACCCCGACTCCGCTCTGGGTGGGGGTTTTTCATGAATCCGCCCCCCACCCCTCCACTCCCCTTTTGCAAACACCCCCAAACAGCGCTAAACACCCCTCAAACAAAAATCCTTCCCTGCGGCGTTGACCTCATGAACACTTGATTGTTGTTACCCACGTTCCACCCGCCAACCTTCCCCCCCATGAAACACACCCGCCCCCTCCTCGCCCCCCGCCAAGCGGGCTTCACCCTCATGGAAATGATGCTCGTCCTCGGCATCATCGGCATCCTCGTCGGCATCTCCGCCGTCGCCCTCAGCGGCACCATGGGTGACGCCGAAGAAACCAAGGCCAAAACCCAGGTCCGCAACATCCAAATGCACCTGCTCCGCTTCAAAACCCACTCCGGCGGCCTCCTCCCCACCAAACTCGACGGCCTCGTCACCAAACCCTCCGGCATGCAGGGCAAACCCTGGAAAAAATTCGCTGACGAAAAAGACATCATCGATCCCTGGGGCAGCCCCTTCGTCTTCCGCAACCCCGGCAAAAAAAATGCCGCCGGTTACGATGTCTTCTCGGTAGGGCCGGACAAAAAGGAAGGCACCGACGATGACATCTGGATCGACTAACCGACTCCGCCCGACTCCAGCCGGATTCACCATCCTCGAAGTCATCGTCGTCATGGCGATCATGATCATGATGATCGGCGTCGCTGCCTTCGCCATTCGCCAGGACGACCCCGAACCCTCCGTCCGCAAACCTGCCGACGACCTCATCCGCCTCGCCAAAACCGCCGTTCGCGGCTCCGCCGTCCAGGGCCGCAGCTTCTCCGTCCTCTTCGAAAAAAAAGGCTTCGCCCTATTCGGATCCGACGACGGCCAGCGCGACCACATCTCCCTCCCCACCGGCATGAAAATGTTCGTCAAACGCTGGGGCGCGCGCTCCTGGGAACCCGCTGAAGGCTTCCGCTGGACCTTCGGCATGCAGGGCCTTTGCGAGCCCATCGCCGTTCGCCTCGCCGCCAAAGACGCTGTCCTCGAAATGAAGTTCAACCCCCTCACCGGCAGCCCCAGCGACGAACTCATCGAAACCTTCTAATGCACCCGCCCCGCCACGCGCCCAGAAACCACGGCATGAGCCTCTTTGAGGTCATCATCGCCCTCGGCGTGTTCGGCATCGCTGCCCTCGCCCTCGTCAAAACCATGCACGTCATGGGCGAGACCACCCTCGAAGCTCGCACCATCCGGGAAGTCACCCAGGGCCTCGAATCCATCATCGACGAATACGGCAAAGTCCCCGCCCTCCAGGAACTCGACGAAGAAATCAAAGCCGAAAAAACCGGCGTCACCTACCAGGTCCTCATTCGCCCCCTCGAAGGCCTCCGCAACAAAGAGGGCCGCGAACTCCAGGGCTTCTTCACCATCCGCGCCATCGCCAAATGGAAAAGCAACGGCCAACCCATGGAACTCCAGGCCGAAACCATCCGCTTCGTCAACGCCTTCGTCCCCATCGGCAGCTAGCCGCATCCCCATGTCCCCTCATCGCCCATCCACGTCCAGCCTCCATCGCAGCGCCTTCACGCTCATGGAAATGGTCATCGCCATGGGCGTCCTCGGCCTCCTCATGGCCGGCATCTTCGGCGTCGCCAAAAGCACCATGGAACTCAGCAGCGACCTCGCCTCCAGCCAGGAGCGCGCCATGCTACGCCAAAACCTCATCGACTACCTCCGCCGCTCCTTCCGCAGCCTCCCTGGCAACGCTGAAATCCGCCTCCAAAACCGCTCCGTCAGCGGCACCTACATCCCCAGCCTCACCATCGTCAACGGCGGCAACAGCTTCTCCCCCGGCGACGCCCTCCCTCCCGAGACCGGCCTCGAACTCACCGCCGAACAGCGCCCCGGTGGCTACCTCCGCGTCCTCCTCCGCTTCCTCGACGACCAGCAAACCCTCGCCCTTCGCTCCGGCCAAAACATGCGCGCCTCCAAAAACGATTCCCCGCTCACCCTCATGGATCAGGTCAGCCAGTTCGAGTGGAAGTTTTACGATCCAAACACCCAGCGCTGGGAAAACACCTGGAAAGACCCCCGCCGCCCCCTCATGGCCGAAATGGTCGTGCAACTCGACGACGGCAAATCCATGCGCGCCGTCTTCTGGATCCCCCCCGTCGTTCCCATTCAAAATCCTGTCACCCCCGCCCCCAATCCCGCAGGAGCCCCTCCCGGCGGCACACCGCCCCCCGGCACGCCCCCCCCGCCCCCTCCGGCCAATCCATAAGCCCAACCCGCATGCTTCCCCCCGCTCAACCCTCTCAGAACCAAGGCGCTGCCCTCATGGCCGTGCTCTGGATCATCGGGTTGCTCATCGCCCTCGTCACCACCACCGCCCTTCTCGTCCTCCAGGACTCAGAGTTCGACGCCACCCGCTCCCAAATCTTCCGTGCCCGCCTCCTCGCCGAAACCGGCGTCTCCCTGGCCATGCACCCCGACATCCGACCCGACGATCCCCTCCTCCATCAAATCCTCTCCAGCGATGAAGAATTCAAAGTCGAAGTCACCGGCGAAGACGGCCTCATCAATCCCAACGTCCTCCTCCAGCGCGAAGATCGCGACACCTGGCGCCGTATCCTCAGCTTCTGGGGCATCAAAGACCTCCAAGCCTCCGACGCCATCATCAACGCCCTCATGGACTGGGTCGACCCCGACGTCTTCGAACGCAGTCCCGGCGCCGAAGCACGCGCCTACGGCCGCCCCGGCTTCCCCTTCAACCGCCCCTTCCGCTCCGTCGAAGAAATGTCCATGGTCAAAGGCATGCAACTCGTCGAACAAGCCTTCCCCGCATGGCGCACCTGGTTCAGCACCCACGCCAGCGGTGTCCTCGATGTCAACGAAGCCCAACCCGAATTGATCAGCGCCCTCACCGGAGCCGACATCACCCTCGCCCGCCAGTTCCGCACCCGCCGCCTCGGCCCCGACGGCATCGCCAACACCAAAGACGACCTCCCCGCCCCCGACCTCGCCATCGCCATCAGCCGCCTCGGCATCAACGGCAACCCCCAACAACTCGCCACCCTCCTCTCCGTCTCCAGCGGCACCCGCCGCATCATCTCCTCCGCCCGCGTCGGCAACCTCACCCGCCAACTCGGCATCGTCGTCCAAGGCGCCCCCGGCCAAACCGGCGTCGGCGCCATCCTCTGGATGGCCGAGCAATAACACCCGCCACCCTGACTCCCGGTGAACCCCGGTGCACTGCAGCCTACCCGGTTCCTCCTCGTCCTCGTCCTCCTCGCCCTCACTCCCCCTGAAACCCAAGTCAAAGGCCCGAGCCCAGGCACAAAAAAAGCCGCGCCCTCTTCCAAGGACACGGCTCAGATTGCTTCAAAAAGCGACCGCTGAATTACAGCGAGCCTTTAAGCGCCGAGGAGGCGACGAAACGCACGGACTTGGAAGCCTTGATCTTCAGAGCTTCGCCAGTCTTTGGGTTACGGCCAGTGCGGGCTGCGCGCTTGGCGACTTTGAACGTACCGAATCCGATCAGTTGAACCACGCCGTCTTTTTTGACAGCTTTGGCGATGGAGTCGAGCACGGCTTCAAGAGCTTCACCAGCGGAACGCTTGGTGGCTTCTGCGCCGAGGCTTTTTTGGACGAGTTCGAGGAGTTCTGCTTTGTTTGCCATAATGTTGGATGTGTTGTTGGTTGTTCGTTGTGGTGTTGAGACCTTCCGCAACAGTGAAACCGCGGAATTACGCTGGATTTAGAAGCCATGCGCTGACATACGTCAAACCAAAAAACGCCGAAACCCTCGTAAACATTGGATTTTATGATCGCCGATTCACTAATTAATTTCTTGCTTCCAGAGAAAACCCCTTCCGTAGGAAGCCAAGTTTTCATCGCTCAAGGTGCCGTGGTCGTCGGTGATGTGACCCTTCACACCCAATCCAGCATCTGGTATGGCGCTGTTCTTCGTGGCGATATCAACTCCATCCATGTCGGCTCCCGTAGCAACATTCAAGACGGTGCTGTCGTCCATGTCAGTGACGACCACGCCGCAATCATTGGCGACGACGTCACCGTCGGCCACCGAGCCATCGTGCATGCTTGCAGAGTGGAAAATGAAGTCCTCGTCGGCATGGGTGCCATCCTCCTCGATGGCTGTCACATCGGCCCTCGCAGCATCATCGCTGCAGGAGCCCTCGTGCCCAAAGGCATGATCGTCCCCGAAGGCTCCCTCGTCGTCGGAACCCCCGGCCGCATCATCCGCTCTCTCACCGAAGACGAGCGCGCTGCCAACCTCAAGCTCGCCGCCAAATACGTCGCAGTCTCCCGCCGCTTCACCGCCGCAGGTTACCATTCCGGCCCCCTCGCACCCATCTCCGCCCCCTGACGAAACGCGCGCGTGTCGAAAAACTCGACACGCTCTTGCTGTTGCCATTCCTTCAGCCCCGTTTTAACTCCCGCCATGAACAATGACGTCATCGAAGTCCGGGTGCGCGCCGTCCTTCCTCTCGAAGGCAGCTTCGCCGTGTTCCTCGGCACTGAAGAAAAGATCTTCGTCATTTACGTCGACGAAAGCGTCGGCACCGCCATCTCCATGTTCATGCGCGGCGTCTCCAAAGAACGCCCCCTCACTCACGACCTCATCGGCCACCTGCTCCTCGCCTTCGGCGCCAAAGTCGACCGCGTCGTCATCAACTACCTCGAAAGCGGCGTCTTCCATGCCCGCCTCATCCTCTCCGCCGAAAATCAATTGCACGCCCGCAAGCTGATCGAAATCGACGCCCGCCCCAGCGACAGCATCGCCCTCGCCACCCACGCCGCCGCCCCCATCCTCGTCGCCCGTGAAGTCTGGGACGCCGTCGAAGATGTCTCCCACACCCTCGCCAAAATCGAAGCCCAAGGCGCCCTCCAACCCTCCGACCTTGCTCACACCTCTCCTGACAGCGACGAGGACGACGAAGACGATCTGGATGATGACGAAGAGGATGAAGACGATCTCGACGCCGAACTCTTCCCTGATGACGATGAAGACGACGACGATCTCTTCTCCGATGAAGACGACGATGACGACTTCGACGAGGATGATGATGAGGACGAAGACGACGACTCCGACAATCCCTTCAACTTCGGTCCTGATGACGACGAAGGTGAGGAGTGGAAAAAGCAGTAGCCCCTCTCCAGTTGCCAGCACGCCCCCGCTCGCTATCCATTGCCACATGGACCGCCGCCACTTCCTCGCCACCTCCCTCGTCTCCGCCATTGCAGGCTCACTCAGCGCCGCCGGTGGCCCTCGCCGCTTGATCCTGCGTTCCTCCTGGCAGACCGTCAACATCGGCGACATCGCCCATACCCCAGGTGTCCTCGCCCTCCTCGAAAAACACCTCTCGGACGT
This sequence comes from Verrucomicrobiaceae bacterium, assembly GCA_027487315.1. GTDB lineage: Bacteria > Verrucomicrobiota > Verrucomicrobiia > Verrucomicrobiales > Verrucomicrobiaceae > JAGRPD01. The sequence continues at coordinate 8,457 of JAIYDW010000132.1, forward strand.
CGAAGTCCGCCTCTGGCCCAGCAAAATCAACAACGGCGTCGAGGAAATGCTCCGCGCTCGCTTCCCCAAGCTCATCATCATCCAATCCGCCGCTGACCTCAAAGCTGCCTTCGCCGAGTGCCCCTTCCTCCTCCACGGCTCAGGCCCCTCGCTCGTCGCCCAAAAAGACGTCGAACGCTGGCACGCCGAAACCGGCAAACCCTACGGCATCTACGGCATCACCTTCTCTTCCCAAGGCTCCACCTCCACCCAATCCGCCTCAGACGCCTCCATCGCCCAAACCATCCAAGTCCTCAGCGGCGCCAAGTTCGCCTTCTTCCGCGACTCTCATTCCCTCGCCCTCGCCAAAGAACGCGGCTGCACCAGCCCCCTCATGGCTTTCGGCCCGGACGGCGCCTTCGCCACCGACCTCCGCGATGACGCCGCCGCCACCGCCTTCCTCTCCCAACACGGCCTCACCGAAGGCCAATTCCTCTGCTGCATCCCCCGCCTGCGCTACACGCCCTACTGGGTCATCCCCGAAAAAAAAGCCTCCGTCGACCCTGTCAAACACGCCCGCAACGAGGCCATGAAAGAGCACGACCACGCTCCCCTTCGTGAAGCCATCATCCGCATCACCCGCGAGACCAGCATGAAAGTCCTCGTCTGCCCGGAAGATCAAACCCAAATGGCCGTCGGCAAGGAACTCCTCATCGACACCCTCCCCGATGACGTCAAAAAGAAGGTCGTCTGGCGCCCCAACTACTGGCTCACCGGCGAAGCCCTCAGCACCTACGTCCGCAGCGCCGGCCTCTTCGGCAACGAAATGCACAGCCCCATCATGTGCATCGGCAACGGCATCCCCGCCATCGTCTGCCGCTGGAAAGAACAAACCACCAAAGGCTACATGTGGGATGACATCGGCCTCAGCGACTGGCTCTTCGACATGGATGACGAAGACCAAATCAAACGCATCGTCCCCACCGTCCTCGCCCTCGCCACCGATCCCGCCGCCGCCCGCGCCAAAGCCGCCCAAGGCCGCGCCAACATCGAAAAATTCCAGCGCGAAACCATGGCCGTCGTCGGAAAAAACGTCTGACTGCCACGCACGTTCGACACTTCCCTCCGCGTTCTCTAGAGCATTTTAAGAAAAGATGTGGCCGTTGATTTGGGAGCGCCGGAATTGGAGATGGGCCGTTGGCAGCGAAGGGGCATATGAGTACATACGTCCCAAGCTGACGACGGCCCAGATCCGCCTCCGCCGCCCCAAAGCAGCGGATACAGTTTTTCTTAAACTGCTCTAGCCCATGAGAATCCTAATCGCGCTCATCGCCTGTCTCACCACCTGCCTCCAGGCCGCCCCACCCAACATCCTCTTCATCATCGCCGATGACCTCGGCTGGGCCGACGTCGCCTTCCACGGCGGCAACGCCCCCACCCCCCACCTCGACAAACTCGCCGCCGAAGGCCTCGAACTCACCCACCACTACGTCGCCCCCGTCTGCACCCCCACCCGCGCCGGCCTCATGACCGGCCGCTACTGGAGCCGTTTCGGCATCACCTCCCCCCAGTCCGAACGCGGCCTCCCCATCGACACCGTCACCCTCCCAAGAGCTCTCAAACAAATCGGCTACGACACCTGCCTCACCGGCAAATGGCACCTCGGCTCCAAACCCGAATGGGGCCCCAACCACTACGGCTTCGACCACGCCTACGGCTCCCTCGGTGGCGGCGTCGGCCCCTACAACCATCGCTACAAAGAAGGCCCCTACACCCACACCTGGCATCGCAATGGCGAGTTGATCGAAGAAAAAGGCCACGTCACCGACCTCATCACCAACGAAGCCATCCAATGGATTGAAGCCCGCAAAAAAGACACCCCCTTCTTCCTCTACCTCCCCTTCACCGCCATCCACCTACCCCTCAAAGAACCCCAACCCTGGCTCGACCAAGTCCCCGCCTCCATCCAGGGAGACGTCGCCCGCCACTACGCCGCCAGCATCATGCATCTCGACGACAGCATCGGCCGCCTCCTCACCACCCTCGAAAAAGCCAAGCTCCGCCAAAACACCCTCATCATCTTCACCAGCGACAACGGCGGCAGCACCGCCGAAAACAACGACACCAAATACCCCGCCGACGACTACCCCACCGGCAAACTCACCGCCAGCAATCACCCCCTCAGAGGCCAGAAAGGCCAACTCTACGAAGGCGGCATCCGCGTCCCCACCCTCCTCAGTTGGCCCGCCGAACTCAAGCCCGGCCAAATCGACACCCCCGCCCACATCACCGACTGGATGCCCACCCTCACCGCCATCGCCGGCTGGGCACCCCCAAAGGACAAACCCCTCAAATGGGATGGACGCAACCTCCTCCCCGTCCTCACCCGCAAAATCCAAGCCGGCCCCCGCCCCCTCTACTGGGCCGCCCCCGGCTTCCGCGCCCGCGCCCTCCGCTTCGGCGACCACAAACTCATCGTCTCCGGCCAAAACCCCACCTTCACCACCGAACTCTTCAACCTCAAAGACGACCCCTCCGAAACCCACGACCTCGCCCCCACCCAGCCCGAAAAAGTCAAAACCCTCCGCGCCCTCCTCGACAAAATCGCCCGCTCAGACCGCGACGCCCTCCCCCCCAAAGACCCCTGAACCACCTGGAGCCGAACGCGTCAGCATTTGCCTCTACCAAAGTCTTCCAGATAGAATCGACAGATCTGAGTTCATGAAGTATATCGCACGCATCATGGCTCCGCTCGTCTCCCTGTCGCTGCAAGCCATGACTGAAGAAGCATCCCTCAACTCGGAGCCAAGGTCAGGCTTTCCGGATGGTTCGAAAACAGCGAGACCGTTCCCGACATCCCGTTTTACAACACGGCGAAAGACATCGCCGCCGGTCGCGATTGACAACCGATACTCCCCATGAAACTTCCCGAAGATCCCCATCGCGATTTCCCCTTCTATCAGGGCAACCCCGTCCCCTTGACCACCGCGCAATGGTGCTGGCTCATCATCATGACGGGACTTGCCTTCGCGCTGCTCATCGTGCCCATCCCCTGGCCCGGTGGCGAGCTGGGAACCTTCATCCCAGCCATCCTCTTTCCCGTCATCCCCCTGGCCACCCTCTCATGGGTCAGCAAAGGACAGGCGGCGAGTTTGTTCGGGCGTGTCGGCTTTCGTGAAGTCAAACTCATGATCCTCTTCGCCCTGCTGAACATCGCCGTGACCTTTGTCGTCGGTGGCATCGTCCAGGCCACCCTCGGTGCGCACGCGAATCCCGCCATCGCCGCCGCCAACCAGCTTTCCCCCGGCGGCTTGGCGATCTTCCTCAGCAAAACCGCCGTGCAGTTGGTGGGTGAAGAAGTGCTCACCATCATTCCCCTGCTGGCCCTCATGCACTGGCTCGTCGCCCGTGCCGGCATGAACCGCTCCCGCGCCCTCCTCATCTCCTGGCTCGCCACCGCAGTCATCTTCGGCCTGCTCCACCTGCCCACCTACAACTGGGACTTCGTGCAGTGCGTAGTCATCATCGGCACCGCCCGCCTCGTGCTCTCACTCGCCTACATCAAAACCAAAAACCTCTGGGTCAGCTCCGGCGCCCACATCCTCAACGACACGTTTCTTATCCTCATCAACGTGCTTTTATCCAGCCTCGTCCCACCATGAAAACATCCCTCCTCCTCTTGCTCGCCCTCGCCAGCCTCACCCACGCCGAGCCTCCTGCCCTCCCCCTCACTCAAGCCGCCCTCCAAAAAATCGATCCCGAAATCAAACCGGATCACTACGACATCGCAAGCACCGATCTCAACAACGACGGCACGGACGACGTCCTCGCCCTGATGAATGGCAGGAGCGCCTACTACGGCTCGGGTGGTGCCACCATGTTCATCTTGAAAGGCACAGCCAACGGCTTCGAATCCCTCGGCTCCATCAAGGTCGTCACCGAGCCCATCTACGCCCGCAAATCGGTCAAAAACGGCTTCCGCGACCTGCTCGTCTCCGTCAGGGGCGGCGGAGCCACTCCAGGCCTCGCCGCACTTGCCTTCGATGGAAAAACCTATCCCGCTTCCCCCGGCGATGTGGGAGCTGAAGTCGAGGACAGTGATGAGCTTCTCTTTGCCGAACCAACCCCGCCCTTCGATCAAAAAGAAACGCTGCAAGGCATCACCTTCCAAGCCTTCAGTCCGAACAACCGCAGTGGCAACACGCTCACCGTCACCCCGTCCGGACTTGAGTTGGACAACAAACCCATCAAAATGGACGTGCCCGGCATCATGACCCGCATCGAAGTGGCCGACATCAACGCCGACGGCTCCCCGGAACTCTACGCCTACGGCTTCGACGGCACCTCGCAAACCCTCCTCGCATGGAGCGCCAACAAAAAGAAATCGCTCAGCCAGATCACCCTGCCGGACCTCGACGCCACGCAGTCGAAAGGCCATCGCGGCGGCGACGAATTCGCCGTCGTCGAAGGCATCCTCGCCCGACGTTTCCCCATCTATCCAGAAGACCCAGCCAAAACCCAGCCCACAGGCAAAACCCGCCAGATCCAATACAAGCTCCACGCCGGCGAGGCCACCTGGCGGCTCAAACCCGACAAAGTCCTGGAGTTCTAGATCGTTTTGGACTGCGCGCAGCCCGCTGCCGCTTTCCCCTAGGCCAGCCCGCCGGCCGTCCCCTCATGCGGCGTCAGCCGCCTAACATTTCCTCCCCGCCACGCTGCACCACGCCCCCTCGTTGCGCCCTGCCAAAAACATGGCAAACTCCCCGCCATGTCCGAGGCCCGACACAAGATCTTCATCTCCGCCGTCACCAAAGAACTCGCCACACCCCCACGCGCCCCCCGATGACCCCCGACGAACAAAAGGCCTACAACAAAGCCCTCCGCGAAATCCAAGCCTGCCGGAGGCAAGGGAAGCAGGGCACACACCTCGACCTGAGCAGCCTTGGGCTGACCGCCCTGCCGCCGGAAATCGGCCAACTCTCCGCCCTGAGGGCGCTCGACCTCGATGGCAACGGACTGACCACCCTGCCGCCAGAAATCGGCCAACTCTCCGCCCTGACGGAGCTTTCCGTCAGTGGCAACCAACTGACCGCCCTGCCACCGGAAATCGGCCAACTCTTCGCCCTGACGCAGCTTTACGTCAGTGGCAACCAACTGACCACCCTGCCACCGGAAATCGGCCAACTCTCCGCGCTGACGGAGCTTGAAATCTACGACAACCAACTGGCCGCCCTGCCGCCGGAAATCGGCCGGCTCACCTCGCTGAAGGCGCTTTTCCTGCATGGCAATCCCGTACTCGCTCTTCCGCCGAGCGTCTTGGGACCGAAGTGGCAGGCGTGCAAACCCTACGGCCAGCTCGATCCTGCAAAGCCTGCCGAGATCCTCGACTACTATTTCAACACCCGAGGCAACGAGGGCCGGGCGCTCCGGGAGGTGAAAGTCATCTTCGTGGGTCGCGGGGAGGTGGGGAAAAGCAGCATGGTGGATGCGCTGCAGGGGAAGCCATTCGTGAAGAACCGCCCGCGCACCGATGGCATCTCCATCACCAGCCTGCCGGTGAAGCTGGCAGACGGGAAGGCGGAGCTGACGTTGTGGGACTTCGGCGGGCAGGAGATCATGCACGGCACCCACCAGTTTTTCATGACCCACCGCAGCCTCTACGTGGTGATGGTAGATGGCCGCCACGACCGGGGAAAGCAGGACGCGGAGTATTGGCTGCGGCTGGCCCGCGCCTTCGGGGGGGACTCGCCCATGCTGGTGGTGATGAACCGCCAGAAGCACCACCCCTTCGATATCGACCGCGAAGCCGTCGCCTCCAAGCACGGCGTGGACCTCGAGCACTTCTTCCGCACGGACTGCGCCTCGCGACAGACGATCAAACCCCTGAAAGCTGCCATCCTGAAAGAAGCGGCGCGGATGCTTGAGGCGGAGGAACGCTTCCCCGCCCGCTGCTGGGACGTGAAGACCCGCCTGGCCGCCATGAAGGAAAATGGAGAGGACTATTTCTCCGAGGATTGCTACCAGGAAATCTGCAAGCAATACGGCGTGGAGGAAGAGGAGGAACAGAAGAAACTCCTGCGCCGCCTGGCGGACCTCGGCACGGTGGTGAGCTTCCCGGATGAGGTGAAACTCTCCGAACTCTCAGTGCTGAATCCGGAGTGGGCCACGGACGGCATCTACCGGGTGGTGACCAATGAACCGCTCCGCGAGGTGAAACACGGCCTGCTCACCCGCAGGAAACTCCGGGAAGTCCTGCCCAAGGACCGCTGGCCCAAGCCCCTGCACGTGAACTACGTGATGGACTTGATGGAAAAATTCGATCTCTGCTTCCCCGTGGATGGCAATGACCAGATGCTGGTGCCCGAGCTGCTGCCGGACCAAACCCCGCCTCTGGGGGATTGGGAGCCGGAGAAGGGCCTGGTATTCCAATACCAATACCCCATCCTGCCACACGGGGTGCTGCCGCGCTTCATCACCCGCACCCATCACCTGAGCGAAGGCCGCGACCGCTGGCGCACCGGCGTGGTGCTGGCCGATGACGGCGCGGAGGCCCGGCTGCAAGCGGACTATGAGAAGCACACCATCACCGTCTGGCTGCGTGGCCAATACATTGGTGCCCGCCGCGCGCTGCTCAAGGTCATCCGCTCCCACTTCGAGTCCATCCACGCCTACATCAAAGCGCTCTCCCCAATGGAGATGGTCGCCGTGCCCGGCCACCCCGAGGTGCTGGTGAGCTACCGGGACGCCATCCTCGACGAGCGCGACGGGAAAACCCAGATACGCGTCACCGTCAACAGGGAGCGGGTCGATCAACCGCTTTCCGATCTCCTCAATGGAGTCGAGACAAGGAAGGAACGGGAACAGGCCGCGCTAGAAGATAAAGCGCTAGCACTCTTCGATAAGAGAGAAATCAAAATCGAAAAACTAATAATGAAAGACGACCACAGCACCCACAACCACATTGGCAGAGACAATTACGGGCAAGTCGGCCAGACGTTGACGAACTGCACGAACATGATCCAGCAGCAGGCACCGGGTGAGCTGAAAAGCCAACTGGAAGAACTGGACCAACAAGTGCGGCAGCTCATTTCCCAACTACCGGAGGAGAAGAAGCCGGAGGCCAAGGCCATCGAGGAGGATTTGGAGATGGTGATCAAGCAGGCCACGAGCGAGAAGCCGAACCGGAAGTGGTACGAGGTTTCCTCCAAAGGACTGCTGGATGCCTCGAAGTATGTGAAAGACTTCACCGGCAACATCGCGGGCACGTTGAAGAACCTCGGTGCGCTGGTCCTGGGCGCAGGTGAATAAAACGTAACCGTCGCAGCTTGCTTCCTCATTGACGACCCCAAGCGGAGTCGAATACAACACCAGAAAGATGAGCTGGACGGGCTTGTTGCGCTGGAAAGTGGTCACTTTCACTGAGGCGCCTCCGCCGCCGCCCACGCCCACGTCTCCCGCACTCACCGGCTCGCCACCCCTCCGCAGCGCGTCCCAGTCGTACGACTCCCTCGTCCAGTCGTACGACTCGGTCATCCTGTCGTACGACTCCGCCGTCCCGTCGTACATCCCGCTTGTCTTGTCGTTCTACAACCCTGCGCTGTCGTACCACAACGGCGTATTGTCGTCCTACATCCCCGTGGTGTCGTTCCGCAACGGCGCGCTGTCGTTCTACATCCCCGCGCCGTCGTACCGCAACGGCGCGTTGTCGTACCACAACGGCGCGCTGTCGTTCTACATCCCCGCGTTGTCGTACCACAACGGCGCATTGTCGTTCTACATCCTCGCGCTGTCGTACCACAACGGCGCATTGTCGTTCTACATCCTCGCGCTGTCGTACTGCACCGGCGTGTCGTCATTCTACATCCCCGCGTTGTCGTACCACAACGGCGCGCTGTCGTTCTACATCCTCGCGTTGTCGTACCGCAATACCACGCTCCCACCCGTTGCAGAACCTTTTTTCCCACTCGGCAAGCCACTGGCGTCCTCCTGATACCCAACCCAGGAGCCCATGCTGATGCCCGCCTGCCCCACCGGCGTCCACCGGAACTCTATAGAGCCTTAACAAAGCTCATGAGCCCGCCCAGCCCATGGGGTTCTCAACATGATCCCCCCGCGTCTCAACAACGCGCCCCGGTCTCAGCATCAACGTCCCAATCCAAACTTCGCATGGCGGGCAAAGTCCAGACCCACACCCTACCCCGGCGTCGAACTCCTCACCTCCAGCTTCCGCAAAACGCGCTCCTGCCCATCGTCCATCACCCGCAAAAAGCCCGACCGAAAAGTCTCCACCACCCTCGCCCGATCCGTCCCCGGAACCGTGTCCACGACCGCAATCCTCCGTCTCAGTTCCACATCGATCACCGTCCCCGGCTCCACATCAAACTCCACCACCCCATGCTGCAACAGCACATCCTCAATCGAGGCCCGCAGCGTGTAAAGTTGCTCCGCCACATCCGCACCCGCATACCGCTGCCTCAACGAATCGATCAAATCCAGCCGCTTGATCAAATCACCCGCAAACATTAAAACCGTCGCCTCTTCCACCTTCAATCCGGCCCGCATCACCTCATGCTTCTCCTCTAACTCCTCCAACTGCCCGCGCAGCCTCGCCTCAACCTGCCCCCACTGCTTCATCTGCTCCTCCGCTTCCGCAAAAGCCGCTTTCTGCCCCTTCAATTGCTCCACCTCCTTCGCCAAAGCCGCACGCTGCTCCCTCATCTTCTGCGCTTCCTCCTGCATCTTCTCGGCAAACACCCGAAACTCCTCCTCAATCTCCGCCCGATTCCTCCCCGCCTGCTCGACCCGGGCCGACTCCCGATTCACCGCCTCCTGCAACGCCCCCAATCGGACCTGGAGTTCCAGTTCCGTCTCGCCAGCCTCTTTGATCGACTTTTGAGTCTCTTCTTTGCGGGCCTTCATCGCCATCAACGCTTGTCCCACAGAAATCAGCTCTCCGCCACTACGAGTAAACTCAGAAACCTGACTTTCCATCTCGGCCATCTTCTGCCTCAACCGCTCCACAGCCACCCCAGCCGCGTGCAAATCATTCCGCTGCGCATCCACCTGCCCAGCCAGCTTCCGCTCCTCCACGCGCATCCCCTCCACCACCTCCCGCAATCCCGAAAGCTCCGAATCCAACTGCTCCTTCTCCACCCGCGCCGCCTCACCCCGCTCCCTCGCCTCCTCCACGGCACGCGTCGCCTCTGCCAAACCCTTCTCCATCTCCTCTCTCCGCGCTGCCAAAACATCAAGCGCCTGCACCTCCGCCTCCGCTCTCTTCTTCGCTTCGATCAACCTGTCCATCTCCTCCTTCAGACCCTGCAACTGCTCCTCCTCCAAACGCAACGCCGTCACGGATTCCCGCAGCACCTTCAGTTCCTCATCCAGCGCCTCCTTCTCAGCTCGCGCCTCTCCCCCCCTCACTTTCGCCTCATCCTCCTGTCCAACCGCCACCGCCACCGCCGCCTCCAACTCATCCCGCCGCAACGTCAATCGCTCGATATCCACTGAAACCGCTTCCGCGCGTTCCTTGGCCTCGCTCAGCATCGCCAGCTCCGTCTCGATCTGGCGCAACCGCTCTTCCTTCTGCTTCAACTCCCCAGCCACTCGCTCACTCGCCTCCTCCTGAGCCTTCTGCGCCGCCTCCATCTCGCGCAGCCTGGTCTCAATCCCCTCCACTTCCGCCGTCAAAGTCGGCAACCGCCCCAGGAGTTCCGCCTCTTCCGCCTTCAATTCCTCGCAACGCGTGCGCGCCCCATTGAAATCCATCTCCCCTTTCGCCACCAAATCCGCCACCTCAATCAGACGCCGCTCCGCCCTGTCCACCTGCTCCGTAATCCTCAGCACATCCGCCTCCGCCTGATCCACTCGACCCGCCGCCAACTCCGCCCGCTCCGCCTCGGCTTCCGCCTGCTTCGCGATCAATTCGACATCACGCCGCGACTGCTCCAACACCACCTTCAACTCAGCCAGCTTCTCCTCCTCCGCCACCCGCTGCTTCTCCGCCTCCTGCAAAGCCAAAATCGCCGCATCCAATCGCTGCTGCACTTCCTCCAATCCCTCCAAGCGCTTCTCCACCACCGCCACCGCCGCCACCACCTCTTCTCTCTGCGCCTCCGCCGCCTTCACCGCCATCTCACTCTCCGCCGACTCCTGCTCCGCCGCCAACTTCAACGCCTCCATCTCCTTCGCGAAGGCCTCCTTCTGCTCGCTCAAAGCCGTCACCTCACCGCGCACCCCTTCCAGCGACCCCTCCGCTTCCTTGACCGACTCCATCAATTCCCCGCGCCGCACCTCCAACCCCTGCAACTGCCCTTCCAAAGTCGTCACCGATCCTGCCAAACCAGACTTCTCCTCCGTCAACGCCTGCAACGATTCCTTCTCTCTCCGAATCGATTCAAAAACACTCGCCTCTTCCGTCCGCAATCCCTTCAGCGTCTCCCTCAAAGCCTTGGTCTCCGCAACCACTCGCCCCTGATCTTCCCGAAGCGTCTCCAGGTCCTTCAACTCCTCTTTCAATGCCCCAACCCGCCCGGTCAAAGCGTCCGCCTCACCTTGAATCGCCGCCACCCGCTGCTCCACCGCCGCCTTCTCCGACGCCCAACCGGCAAGCTCCGATTCAGCCGAAACCTTCGACGCCACCAACCCCGCCACCAGAGCCTCCAGCATGCCAAACTCACCCCGCAGTGCCTTAACTTTCCCCCCACGCTCCGACTCCTCCCTCGCCACCTCCTCCAGTCGCTTCTGCACCCCTTCCAAACGCCCGCTCACCTCATCCTGCAGCTTCCGCTTCTCCTCAATCTCCAACGTCAAAGCCGCCCCATCCTTCTCCAACCCCGCCCGCTTCAACTCAAGTTCCTCCAACACCTCACGCAACCCTTTGACCGCACTCTCCAACGCCTCCCGGGTCTTCCGATCCTCCTCCAAGCCTGTCCCCAACGCCACCTTCTTCGCCTCCATCTCCGCCAGCACCTCCTTCAAATCGGCCGCCTTCTTATCCATCTCCTCACACCCCTTCTCCGCCATCTCCCGGCGCTCGGTCAAAGTCACATTCAAACTGCTCTGCGCCCGCCCCACCTCACGCGACACCTCCACCGCCGTCTCCAACTCCGCTTTCGCGCTCGTCAAAGTCTCAACCTCCTGAAGCAGCAACCTCTCCCGCTCAGCCAAACCCTCGAGCTCCTTCTCCCTCGCTTCCAAAGCCTTCACCGCCGCCTCCTTGCCTTCCAAAAGAGTCGCCGTCTCGGCCAGCTTCGTCGTCTGAGCCGCAAGCAACGGCTCCAGTTCCGCCAGCCGCGTCTCCGACTGCGTCGTCTTCGTCGCCAACTCATCCTGCATCGACGCATGACGCTTCTGAACCTCCTCCAAAGCCGCCTCAACCGCCTTCAACTCCTCCGTCTTCCGCTGCAATTCAGACTCCATCTGCACCGCCGCTTCACTCGCCACCTGCTTCCTCGATTCCCACCCCGCCACCTCAGACTCCCCATCCGCTTGCTTCGCCAGCAGCGCCACCAAAATCCCATCCACCTCCACCCGCCGCTTCTCCAAAACCGCCAACGCACTCTCCCTCTCCTGTGCCCTCACGCTCAGCCCCTCCGCCTTTTGCGTCTCCGACACCAAACGTTCCTCCGCCGCCGTTAGCGCCTTTTCAGCCTCTTCCCGCTTCGCCCCCATCTCATCCACCAGCGCCTTCAGTTGCGCTTCCGCCTGCGTCTTCTGCTCATGCAACTGCGTCAACCGTTCCTCAGCCTCTTCAATCGCCCCCACCTTCACCCCGCGATCCAACTCGATCGCCTTCAAAGCTCCCTCCACCTCCTGCCGTTGCGCCATCACCTCAACCAAAGCCGCATTGGCCTCCTCCAATTTCCCCTCCACAGCCGCCAATTCCTCAGCCCGCTTCTCACCCTCATCAATCTGCATCCGCACCGCAGCCAAAGCCTTCTCCGCCTCCGCGATCTGACGCGCTTGACGCTCCTCACCCGCCTTCCATTGCACCTCCTCCTGCACCCGCTTCGCCACCAGCACCGCCAGCGCCGCTTCCACCATAGTGACCTCCTCCGCCTTCACCCCCCGCGCCGCTTCCACTCCCTTCAACGCCTCTTCCGCCTCCCGCAGCTTCATCTCCAACTCAGCCAAAGCCGCATTCGCCTCCGCCAACCTCGCCTCCGCTTGCGACAACTCCTCCACCCGCTTCTCCGCCTCCAAGAGCCGCCCCTGAATCGCCGTCAACTCCGCCTCATGCGCGCTCTTCTCACTCAGCTTGGAAGCCCTCGACTCCTCAACCATTTGCAAGTCCGCCTCCACCTGAGCCGACTGCTCCTTCAACAAAGCCAATTGCTTCTCAGCATCACCAATCTCACCGAGCTTCCCTTCTTTTTCAGCCTCCGACCTTTCAAGCACCGCTTGCGCTTCTTGCTGCTTCATCAGCAACGCCTTCAAAGCCGCATTCCCCTCATCCAATTTCGCCTGCACCTCAGACAGGGCCTTCGCCCCTTCGGCAACCTGCTGCCCCCTCCGCTCCTCAGCCTCCTTTAGTTGCACCTCCTCCTGCAACCGCTTCGCCACCAGCATCGCCAACGCCGCCTCCACAGCACTCACCTCCTCCACCTTCGCCACCCGCGATCCCTCCACCCCCTTCAAGACCTCCTCCGCCTCACGCCGCTTCACCTCCAACTCCGCCAAAGCCGCGTTCCCCTCCACCAATCTCGCCTCCGCCGTCGAAAGCTCCGCCGCACGCTTCTCCGCCACCTCAATCTGCTCCCTCAGAGCCGCCAAAGTCTTCTCACTCTTCTCCGCCTCTTCCCCCTTCGCCAACCGCTCCGCCTCCAACCCCTTCACCGCCTCTTTCTCTTCCACCCGCTTCGCCACCAAACTCGCCAGCGCCGCCTCCGCCGCACTCACCTCCTCCACCTTCGCCCCCCGCGCCGCCTCAGCCTCACGCCGCTTCACCTCCAACTCCGCCAAAGCCGCGTTCCCCTCCACCAATCTCGCCTCCGCCGTCGAAAGCTCCGCCGCCCGCTTCTCCGCCACCAAAATCTGCTCCTTCAACGCCACCAAAGCCTTCTCACTCTTCTCCGCCTCCTCCCCCTTCGCCAACCGCTCCGCCTCCAACACCTTCACCGCCTCTTCCTCTTCCACCCGCTTCGCTACCAAAGCCGCCAGCGCCGCCTCCGCCGCACTCACCTCCTCCATCTTCGCCAACTGCGCCGCCTCAGCCTCACCCCGCTTCACTTCCAACTCCGCCAAAGCCGCATTCCCCTCCACAAACTTCGCCTCCGCCGTCGAAAGCTCCACCGCCCGCTTCTCCGCCACCTCAATTTGCTCTCTCAACCCCACCAGCGCCTTCTCAATCGCCTGCGCCTCCTGCTCCTTCGCCTTCCGCTCCTCCACGGCCGCATTCAGCGCCGCTTCCTCCTCCCGCCGCTTCGCCGCCAAAGCCGCCACCGCCGCCTCCGCGTCTCGGCTCTCCTTCGTCTTCACCGCATGCTCCCGCTCCACCGCCCGCAACGCGGAATGCGCCATCATCAACGACGGAACCAACGCCTCCTTCTCCGCATGCAACCCTTCCACCACCTTCAATTCCGCTTCCTTCTTCTGCCGCTTTTCCTCCAGCCCTTCCAACGCCGCCTTCTCCTCCGCCACCTTCCCCTCAACCGCCACCATCTCCGCCCGCAACCGCTCCCGATCCCCCTCCATCTGCGCCATCGCTGCCTTCAGCGCCTCAAACGCGCCCTGCGTTTCCTGCAAATCAGTGCCCACCTGCCCCAGCAATCCCAACTGCCCCGTCTTCGCCGTCACATCCCCCTCCACCGCCGCCAACTCCGCCCGCCGCTCCTCCAACCGACTCATCACCGCCTTCTCTTCCTCCTCCAGCTTCGCCAACCCCACCGTCTTTTCACGCAACGCCGCCTCTTCCTTCCGCATCGCTGCCAGCGATGCCTCACCCGCCGTCATCTCGGCCTTCACCCGATCCAGCGCCTCCCGCGTTTGCTCCTCCTCGCTCGTCAAGGCTTCCCTCTTCTTCTCAATCGCCTCGCGCTCCGCTTTCGCCTTCGCTCTCGACTGCTCCACCTCGTCATGCACCGTCTTGAGACTTCCCCGGGCTCGCTCCACATCAGCCAGCACCCGCTCCAGCTCCCGCTGCACCGCCTCCTTCTTGCTGTCCAAATTCCCCAACTCACGCCGCGCCCCCACCGCCGCTTCAGCCGCCGCCTTCCCCTGCTGCACCTCCGCCTCCACCGCCTTCAATTCCTCCCTCGCCTTCGCCACCTCGTCCCGCGCCGCCGCCACCGCCGCAGCCTCCTCCCTCTTCGCCAATTTACGCCGCGCCTCCAAGTCCGCCACCTCCTGCCTCAGCCGCGCCAGCTCCTGCGACACCACCGCCTCCGCTCCTGTACCGTTGGATCCGTTCACCCCCGTCGAATCACGCGACACCAACGGCCTCGTCATCGGCTCGACCTTCCCCGTCTCCAGTCTCACCGCCGCATCCCGCAGCGGAATCGACTCCGTGTCCCCACTCCTCCCATCCTCCCGACTCGGCCCTTCCAAAACAGCCGCCGCAGCCACCGCCTTCGACCCATCTTCCCCGGGCGCCAACCCCTTCGGCGCCCGCTCCCGAAATTTCGCCGCCAATTGCCCAAACCTCAGCCGATCCCCTCCCTTCACCCGCCCCCGATCCACCCGCTTTCCGTTCAAATACGTCCCGTTCGACGACTTCAAATCCACTACCTCATACGTCCCGTCTTCCTGCCTCAATAACTCCGCATGATGCGCCGAAATATACGTGTTATCGATGACAATATCATTGCTCGCATCACGACCCAGCGTCAGCCTGTCCTCGAGCAAATCGAAGACAAACTCATTCCCGTCGTTGAGGTTGAAGGCCAGATACGCCATGTCGAAATCGAAAAAAAAGACGTGTCGCTCGAACCGACAGAATAATTTTGGACAATCATTGAATCAATCTTAATAAATCATCTTTCCAAATCTAGTGGCTCTCAAAGACATGGTTTGCCCTGTGTTTGACCCCCTCCTTTCCAGCCATTCTTTTCGCCATGAAAATTTCATCCTCGCTCGCGGCCACTCTCTTCGTTCTCCTCGCACTCACCACTCTCGTCCAATGCGTGGCCCAATCCCCTTCCTCTCCCTCCGCTCCCGCCACCTCCCTCTCCCCCGCTCAACTCGACCGCGTCGGCAAACGCATCTGGCAAAACGAATGCGCCGGCACCATCGACGGACTCACCAGTTGGAATACCGGTGAAGACTTCGCCTCCCTCGGCATCGGCCACTTCATCTGGTATCCCGCCGGCCGCCGCGGCCCCTTCGAAGAAAGCTTCCCCCGCCTCATCGCCTACCTCGGCCAGCGCGGCATCAACGCCCCCGCCTGGATGCAAGGCCCCTGCCTCTGGAACGACCGCGCCGCCTTCCTCTCCGACAAATCCAGCCCCCGGCAGCAGGAACTCCGCCGCCTCCTCAGCAGCACCGTCCGTGAACAAACCGAATTCATCCGCATCCGCTCCCGCGCTGCCCTCCCCAAAATGCTCGCCGCCGCCGGCCCCAACGCCAACCGCGTCCGCCACCACTTCGACCTCCTCTCCGCCACCCCCGAAGGCACCTTCGCCCTCATCGACTACGTCAACTTCAAAGGCGAAGGCACCGCCCCCGCCGAACGCTATCAAGGCCGCGGCTGGGGCCTCCTCCAAGTCCTCGAAAACATGACCCCCCGCGGCCCCGCCGACGCCCCCGCAGCCTTCGCCGACAGCGCCTCCCGCGTCCTTACCCAGCGCGTCCAACTCTCCCCTCCAGACCGTGGCGAATCCCGCTGGCTCCCCGGCTGGAAAAATCGCTGCCAGACTTACAAACAACCCCTCTAAAGCCATGCCCGCGCCCGTTGCATTGCAGTGTCCCTCCTGCTCCTCCCCCCTTCAAATGGAGGGCATGGACACCTCCTCTGGACACATCAAATGCAGCTACTGCGGCGCCCTCATGGTCCTGCCAACCGCCGGCCCGCGGCCCATCGCTTTCCAAGAGCGCCCACCCCTCGCCCTCCCCCCGGGCATGGAGTTCCACCGCACCCCAAACGGCGTCCAAATCACCCGCCGCTGGTTCACTCTCGCTGTCCTCTTCCTCATCCCCTTTTGCCTCGTCTGGGATGGCTTCCTCGTCGCCTGGTACACCACCGCCTTCAAAATGGGCGCCCCCACCGCCGCCAAACTCTTTCCCATCATCCACCTCGCCATCGGCATCGGTGTCACCTACTGGACCATCGCCTCTCTCGTCAACAAAACCCGCATCACCATCGAACGCGGCGAACTCATCATCACCCACACCCCCCTCCCCTGGTTCGGCTACCGCCGCATTCCCGGCATCATGATCGATCAGATCTACGCCAAATGCCACATCACCCACGGCAAAAACGGCCCCCGCTCCGACTACCAACTCTGGCACGTCAACAGCACCGGCCGCCACGAAAAACTCCACGCCAACAACCTCACCAGCGACCAGGCTCTCTACCTCGAACAACAAATCGAACAAGCCCTCCGCATCAAAGACCGCGCCATCTCCGGCGAACTCCCACGCTAAGCCCAAGGAAACGCTGCCTTACAGCCGCTCCTCAACTCCCCTGCCCCAAGCGCTTCACAAATGCCTTGTGTCCCGCGCGATTCAGCCCCTTCGCCAGCTTGCTCAGCACCATCGCCGCATCATCCCGCAGCAACGCCCCCGTATCCAGCGTCAGCCCCGGAAACACCCGACTCTGCAAAATCCCTTCCGCATCCGGCTCCAACGGCACAAACACCTCCTCCTCCAGCACCCACCAGTCGATCTTCTGCTCCACCGGCCGCCACACCAAATACTCCAACACCCCCGCCCGCCGATATGCATCCCGCTTGGCATGCAAATCAAGCGCCGCACTGCTCGCCGCCACCTCCGCCACCAACTCCGGCGCCCCATGCACATACCCATCCTCTCCAATCCTCGCCTGCCCTCCCTTCTCTATCATCAATAACGCATCCGGCTGCGGCACCGTATCCGCATCAAATCGAACCGTCGAATTCGCCGCTGCCCGCACCCCCGGCGTGTGGGCCGTGTAGGTGCCCAACCAAGTTTGAATCAAACTGTCAGGAATGCCATGCTGTCGTGCGCGAACTGGTGATGCCATATAAACAATGCCGTTGATTAACTCCGCTTTCTTCACCTCCGGCATCGCATCATAACGACGCAGGAACTCACCCGCCGTCAGCCGATCCCCATTCTGCAATGGCATCGGCGCCTCAACCACCACCGCCTTGGCAGCAGGCAGTCTTTTCGCAGCTCGACGGGCAGCAATCATGCCCCACTCCTAACACATCCCACCCTCCGAGTCACTCACCTTTTGCCACCGACCTCAACGCCCGCATCGCCCCTACCGCCCACACCACCGGATACAGCGCCTCATGATACCACAACCGCGCAAAATACAGCCCGATCGGAGCCACCGCAAAACACCTCCCCTCATTCGTCGCCTCCAGCAGCCAAACCTGCCCCCGCTCCAAAGCCCCCTCCACCCCCTCCACCCCCGTCACACATCCCACCGCTCTCAGCCCCACCAGCGCCTGAATCGTCACCGCCGTCTCCTCAATTGTCCCCACCACCCCCGCCTCGCCTCCCCAAGACCCATCCGCACCCTGCGCCTTCATCAAATACCCCCCCGCCTCCTTCAACATCCCACTCGCCTGCTCCGCCAACTCCGGCACCGCACACAAGTAATTCACCACCTGCGCCGTCCCATAAACCGGATTCTCCTCCTCCCTCGCCCGCTCATTGCCAAACCACAACGGCACCCACGACCCCTCTTCTCGCCTCACCGACTTCAAATACCTCAACCCACGCCCCGTCGCCTCCAACACCCTCCCCCACAGCCCCGCCGCCATCAGTTCCTCCTTCCATAACCACCACGCCGCCAGCGCATGCGCCGTCAACTCCGGCGTGCTCCGATCAAACGGCAGCGTCCCCCACCCCCGACAAAACGTCGGCATCCCCCCGTCCCGATTCTGCAAATCCAGCAACCACTTCACCCCCGCCTCCACCGCCCCCGCCACCCGCTCATCTTTCAACCCCAAACGCCGCAACGCCATCAAAGCCCCGGGCGTGTCATCCGCATCCGGCACCCCGCCCGGCAACTCCGTCCACGCCCAACCCCCCGGCGCCGCATTCGTAAACGGATGCACCACATCATACTGCTGCCTCAACAGCCACTCCCCAATCCGACCCCTCGACCCCTCATCCAATCCCACCCCGCTCTTCACCGCCAACGTCGTCCCCCACGTCGCCAAATCCGTGTCAATCGGCCAACTCCCATCCGCCCGCATCGACTGCGTCAAAAACGCCACCGCTCCTGGAACACACGGATGCTCTTTCTCCCCCGCCGCCGCCAGCGCCATCGTCACAAAACTCGTCAACGGCGTCGCCTCCAAATACCCCCCACTCGAAGGCTGCAACGTCTTCAACATCGGCCGAATCCGCGGCCACAAAAAGCCTCTCAACCACCCCAGCGGATTCCACCACGCCGGTCCCGCCAGCCGATACCTCGCATGCCCGATCGCAATCAACGCCGGCAGCGCATAACTCACCACCGGCAACCCCACCGCCCCAAACCACTCCCTCGGCAGCGCCGCCAACTCAAACGGCAACGGCAACACCCGCTTCCACGCCTCCGCCTCATCACCCAGCGTCCCGCAAATCGCGCACAACATCAAAATCGGCACCGAAAACGTCTTGTCCTTCCCATACCTCGCCACCACCGCCCTCTGCAACACCACCGGCTCCAACGAACCCACCCGCTCCCTGATCCACCCCTCCACTCGAACCACCGCCTCGGTCACCCCCGCCCCATCCCCCCCAAACGCCCGCAACGCACTCCAGCACA
>JAIYDW010000173.1 GCA_027487315.1 Verrucomicrobiaceae bacterium
CTGGCGTTTCTGCTGCCAGTTTGAGCAAGCTGGTGCGGCCTGCGTCATCCGAGGAGAGGCGGCGGTAGATGAACTCGGTGACTTTTGGCATCTTGGAGATCTTTGCGAGTTGCATTCCTGCTGCTGGATCGGCGGCGACGAGGGGTTCGATGCCGTACCAGATGAGGAGGGGGATCATGGGGTCGTCTTTGTCCTCTCCGTGTTTGAGGAGGGCGGTGGCGAGGTTGTTGCGTTGGTCGATGGGGAGACGCTGGAGTGCGGAGGCGAGTTCGCGGCGGACTCTCGGCGTGTTGGCCGCTGGGAGTTTCAGCAATGACTCGAATGGCGTGCGTATCGTGTAAGCGGCGAGTTGGTATGGATTAGAAGATGCACGGGCTTTGCTGAAATCGGCAGTTTGATATTCATTCCGAATTGCCCAAACCAAGAGCCCTTCTTCCGTCTTGTCTGAGTAAACAGATTCGGCAGGCAACGACTCGTTGATGGCCAGAAGTGCCCAGCTAGCACGAATACGGTTAATGGAAGAGGCAGGCTTTTGAATCGCTTGGATGAAAGCCGATACTGCGTGGCGAAGGTCATATTCCGAGTGCCGCTGTTCCATCAGCACCCGCCTCGCCATTCGCGATTCCCACTCGTTCTCCGTCTGCACGGCGAGTTTCGCGAGTGCTTCATCGCTTTCCTTCGCAAGATCACCCTTCCACGGCTTCCAACCATCGTAGCTCACCCGATAAATTCGGCCGTTGGTGCGGTCCCAGTTTTCGATGGCGTTGCTGCCGCGGTGGCAGATTTGTTGGTCGGACCAGTCGCTGACGTAGAGGGCGCCGTCGGGGCCGACTTTTTGGGTGACGGGGATGAAGTGCATGTCGTTGGCGCGCATGAAATCGGCGGCGTGTTTGCCGATGTAGGTGCTGCCTTTGGGGTCGGTGTAGTTGGCGACGAGGCGATGGCCGTGGAGGTTGCCGAAGAGGAGTTGGTTGCGGTAGGTGGGGGGGAAGAGGTTGCTTTGGTAGATGGCGAGGCCGCAGTGGGCGTGGCCACCGCCGAGGGCGTTGGTGTCGTTGTTGGCGAGGCCGGCGCCGGTCGTTTTGTCGAAGTTGATGTCGGGTCGCAGGCTGCCGGCGTAGTGGGCGTGGTCGGCGATGGTCTTGATGTCCTCGTAGGTGTGGGGGTTGAAGTGCTGGCCGGCTTGGCGCTGGTAGCGGCCGCCGGGGACGATGTGGTAGAGGTGGGGGATGACGCAGGCGGTGACGAACCATTCGCCATGCTGGTCGTAGTCGAGGCCCCAGGGGTTGCTGGTGCCGTGGGCGAAGATTTCGAATTCGTGGCGGATGGGGTGGTAGCGCCAGATGCCGGCGTTGAGGGGTTGGCGTTCGGCGTCGGGGGTGCCGGGTTTGCCGATGCGGCTGTGGGTGAAGACGCCGTGGCAGCCGTAGAGCCAGCCGTCGGGGCCCCAGATGAAGGAGTTGAGGGTTTCGTGGGTGTCCTGGGAGCCCCAGCCGTCGAGGAGGATGTGGGCGGTGAAGGGGAGGCCGGGCACTGTTGGTGCCGAAGATGGGAGATGGGAGATGGAAGATGGGGTTCCTGGGGACGTGGCGTTTATGGGGAGGGGTTTGTCGCCATCTCTGGGAATGAACATCAAATAGGGGGCGGCGCCGACGTAGATGCCGCCGAAGCCGAGTTCGATGCCGCTGGCGAGGTTGAGGCCTTCGCAGAAGATTTTGTGGGTTTCGAAGGTGCCGTCGCCGTCGCTGTCTTCGAGGATTTTGATGCGGTCCTGGCCTTGGCCGATTTCGCGGGGTTTGGGGTAGCTGTTGCCTTCGATGGCCCAGATGCGGCCGCGTTCGTCGAAGGTGAAGGCGATGGGTTGGACGAGGTCGGGTTCGGCGGCGATGAGTTCGGCTTTGAAGCCGGTGGGGAGTTGGATGTTTTTGAGGGCGTCCTGTGGGGATTGGCCTTTGGTGTATTTGGCCTGGGGTTTTAACGCGGGACCGTAGAGTTTTTTGGGTGTGAGGTCGGCGGTGGTTTCTGCGCGCTGCTGGGTGAGGATGAAGACGCCGGCTTTGTTGGCGACGAGGACGTCGGGGAGTTGGTCGCCGTTGACGTCGCCGACTTGGACGTCGGTGCCGACGCCGGTGTTCGCGTCGATGAGGTGGGGGATGAAGTCGACGCCGCCTTTGCCGTCGCGCTTGGTTTGATACCAGTAGAGGACGCGGTGGCCGTGTTCGTCTGGGTCGTGGCCGTTGTGGGCCCAGTAGCGTTTGCCGGTGACGATGTCTTTGATGCCGTCTCCGTCGATGTCGGCGAGGTGAGCGGCGTGGGGTTGGGAGAAGACGATGCCGTAATCGTTGTCCTGGGGTTGTTCGGACGCGAGCATGACGCGGGTCCAAGTGGGAATTTCGCCGCCACTTTGGCCCTTATCATTTGCTCCAGGGGCACCGATCACGATTTTGCCTTGATTCACTAATTCTGCATTGGGCCGTTTGGACTGCAAAAAAACTGCGACGCCATATCGGTGGGCGGCGAGGGCGGTGAAGATGTCGCGACCGCCGCTGCCATCGAAGTCGTAGGCGAACATTTGGGCGCCGCCGCCAATGCCTGCGGCGAAGTTGTGCTGAGTCCAGACTTTCCGATCAGCGCCATACGGCGGCTGCTCCCACCACCGCCGAGCTTCCAGGAGGTCGAGAAGGCCATCTCCATTCACATCGCCGACACCGAGGCCGTGGGTGAACTTGGCGACCTTCAAGTCGTCGGTGACTGCGACGAAGGGCCATTTTTCGGTGGGTTTTTCCCAGTTGGGGGCGAACCAGCCGAACTTGCCGCCGGTGCTGCAGATGATCTCGGGTTTGCCGTCGCCGGTGATGTCGGTGAAGACAGGGGATTCGTTATCGACGACGTCGGCGACGATGTGAGTGGGCCAGGGATTGTCGTCGTGGGTGCCGGGGTTGAGGTAGAGGCGGGCTTCTTTGCCGGGGAAGCCGAGGATGAGGATGTCGTTTTTTTGGTCGGCGTTGAAGTCGTGGACGTAGGCGAAGAAGTTGTCGGAGTAACCGTTGATGTTGAAGATTTTGGGTTCGTAGTAGGCGTGTTTTTTCTCGAAGGCGGGGCCTTCCCACCAGAAGGGGCCGGCGACGATGTCGGGTTTGGAGTCGCCGTTGATGTCACCGATGGCGGCGCCTTCGGAGTAGAAGTCGCCGTGGAGTTGCTGGCGGGTCCAGGTGATTTGGGTGGCGGCGTGGAGGGTGACCGCGGAGACGCCGAGGAGCGCGAGGAGGGTTTTCATGGCAAGCATGAAACCAACGCTAGCTGATGGGGGGGCTGACTGACAAGATTTATGCGGGATCGGACATTTTAGCCAAGGCTCAGCGGGGAGGGAGGGGGCGGGCGGCGATGATGCCGGCGTGGGTTTTGAATTTTTTGAGGTAGTCGGTGAGGCGGGAGTCGAGGAGGACTTTTTTGTGGGTGGAGGAGGCGTGCATGAGGCGGAGGGTGCCGCTTTCATCGCGAAGGGCGAGGCCGACGTGGGAGCAGTAGACGTTGTCTTTGTGGGTGACGATGCCGATGATGTCGCCGTCCTGGAGGAGGGGTTCGGCGGCGGGGACGTGCTGGGTGGGGAGGTAGTCGAAGGGTTGTTTTTCGAGTTCGACTTCGATGGCGCGCATGCCGGGGAGCAGGGAGGGGTTGTGCTTGAGGTAGCGGTAGCCTTTCCAGAGGACGGTCATTTCGTCGATGCGGCGTTTGCCTTGGAGGGAGGTGTTGGGGCCAAGGCGCGGGGTGAGGATCTGGACGACGCCGCGGCGGGCGTTGTCGGTGAACCATTCGTCGAGGTAGTGGATGCGGTCGAGGTAGTGGCCGTGGCAGGTGCCGTGGCGGTAGCGGGTGTGCTCGATTTCGGCGAGGAGGTTGGCGGGGGTGGGAGGGGTTTTGGGGTGGCTGAGGAGGCGGGCGATGGCGAGGACGGTTTCGAAGAAGGTCCAGCAGTCGAGGCCGTCGAAGTTGACGGAGGGGGACTCGATGGAGTCGTGGATTTCGAGGGTGAAACTGGCGTAGGGGGTGCCTTCGAGTTGGCGGGCGATGCGGGTGAGGCGTTGGGGGAAAGGGAGGCGGTGCCAGGATTCGTCGGCGGCTTTTTGGATGAGGCGCTGGTATTTGGCCTGGCCAATGAAGGTGGTGGCTAATGGGAGATGCTGTGCGGCGTGGGAGTAGGTGCCGGAGAGGAGCAGGGCGGTGGTGCTTTTGAGCAGGGTGCGGCGGGTGGTGCGCATGCAATTTTACGGATTAGTACCGTGGAACTGGATGTGGGCGATTTTTTCGGCCATGTCGTGATGGGCGCAGAAGGCGAGTTCGGCGGAGGCGGCGCGGGAGATGCGGGCTTTGATGGAGTGGACGAGGCCCTGGCTGTGGCCGTCGACGAAGGCTTCGAGGGGGCGTCGGTCGGGGTCGAGGGTGCGCATTTCGACGGTGGCGTCGGTGGAGAGGAGGGCGCTGCGCCAGGTGGCGGGTTCCATGACGTTGGAGCCGACGAGAAGCCAGGCGGGGGTGTCTGCGAGAAGGGGGGCGGCGCCCATGCTGCGGGCGTAGGCGGTGGAGCCGGCGGCGGTGGCGACGAGGGCGCCGTCGCTGACGAGTTTGGGGATGCGGACGATGTCGTTGACGCGGACTTCGAGCCAGGCGGACTGGCTGGTGGCGCGCTCGAGCCAGGCGTCATTGAAGCCGTGGGCGGTGATGAGGGTGCCGTCTTCCCGGGTGAACTCGAGGTAGAGCATGGGGAGTTGGCGGAAGATGACGTCGGAGGGTGGGAAGTCGCCATCGAGGACCTCATTTGGGGCATTCATGAGGAAGCCGAGGTGGCCGGCGTTGAGGCCGAAGAAGGGGAGGCGCTGGCGCCAGTGTTCGCGGATGGTGCGGAGCATGGCGCCGTCTCCGCCGATGGTGGTGATGAAGTCGGCTGAGTGGAGGGGGACGGATGGGGGGAGATGGGTGGCGAGGTCGACGGCCTTGGGGTTGCGGGAGTCGACGATGAGGTGGAAGGGGTGACCGGCGAGAGGGGCGCGCGACCAACTGCTGGGGATGGGGGAGCGGTAGAGGCCGTAGCGCTCGATGTAGGCGAGAGCGCGGGGGGTGGTGAGGGATTGGATGGGTAGGTTTTGGAGAACTCGATCGCGGATTTCGGTGGAGGAGCCGGGGACGTCGATTTCGATGAGTTCGTGGTTGGGAGGGAGGTCGCTGGGATTGAGGGTGTGACCGGGGCGAGTGAGGACGGCGAAGTGGGCGGTGTTCCAGAGGGTGGGGCCTTTCTCCCAGGTGCGGTGGATGAGGGACGCAGAGGTGGCGCCGTGTTTGACGAGGTCGGCGCCGACGACATGCCAGATTTGGCCTTGGGACTCGAAGCGGGTTTGGAGCTGGTGATTGCGGGTGAAGGAGTCCTGTTCGAGGTCGAAGAGGTCGACGGAGACGCGGGGGAGGTCGGCGAAGGTGATGTCGGCGAGGGCGGCGCGGAAGACGGGGGGGATTTGGTCGGTGGAGGTTTTGTCGGGGCGGGGGCCGCAGGGGATGACGCGGACTTGGTCGAACGAGGAGGCGAGTCGTTCGGCGATGAGGCGATGATGGAGGCCCGGGGGATTGAAGCTGCCTCCGAAGAGAGCGATGCGCGCTGCCATGGCGTCAAGGTGCACGGGGGGAGGGGGATGGACAAACGAATTCCCTGAGGCGGGAAAAAATAAGAAAAATGAGCAATAAACGGTGGAAGCGGTCTTAAAGGCGTAGTTTCTTAAGAACGAGAGAATTTGGAATGCCGCTGACGAAGATGACATGCCCTCATTGCGAGGAAGAGATCCAGGTGCCTGTGGCATCGGTGACGAGGTCGAGGGTGTGTCCTGCGTGCGGGGGAACGGTGCTTTTGAATTTGACAGGGGGTGGGCAGAAGCGGGCGGCCCTTTTGGTTCAGCGTGAGGCGATTTTAGAGCCGATGGCGGTGGCGCTGCCGTATTTGCCGAAGCCGTTAACGGAGGAGGAGATCAATCTTCAGAGGAGGGATCCGGAGTCTCGGATGCTTTTGGTGAAGCTGGTGGGGGGAATGGTGTCGGTGGTTCTACTGGCTTGGTTGTTGGTTTTGCTACAGGGTGATGAGGGTTCGGAGTTGGCGGTGGTGGAGCCGGGGGTTCCCGAGGTATTAGAGGTGAAGGTGGAAGAAGCGCCTGTGAAGGAGGTGAAGGTGGAGCCGGTCAAAGAGGTGGTTGCGAGTCATGGGCAGGGAGGATTTGAGGTGTTGTTCCGGGAGCGACCCAAGAGGCCTGTGGAACTTCGGGTTTGGGCGAAGGAGGGACGTGTCTTTGGGGGAGTGTTTGGAGATTCGGAGTGGCTCAGGTGCGTTGAACTGAGATCAGCGGATGATCCTGATGGGCGTGTTTTGCGGGCGTATGTGGTGAGGACGTCAGAGACGGGAGGCGCGGTGGATTTTCGATTGCGGCAAGGTGGATCGGAGGCGCAGCAATGGATTGTGCGGGTGAGGTATCCGGCGGAGGCGGAGGAGCCGAACCAGGTGTGGTTGGACGAGGTGGTGGCGGATGGCTGGGAATTGCCCAGCAGTTGAATTGAACCCGGACTCCGTGAACTGAACCACTTCGAATCGCGGTATCTGGGGTGACCTTGAACGACTAGAAGGAGACGGGGAGGGCGGTGGCGGGTTCCTGGCTGATGCAGCGGGGGATGCTGCGGCGGAAGTCGTCCAGGCTGACGGGTTTGGCGAGGAAGTCGTTCATGCCGGCTTCGCGGCAGGCTTCGCGGACGCCGGTGAGGGCGTGGCCGGTCATGGCGATGATGGCGGGTTGTTGTTTGAGGAGGAAGTTGCCGCGGATCTCGCGGGTGGCGTCGATGCCGCCCATGACGGGCATTTGAAGATCCATGAAGATGATGTCGTATTGGGTGCGCGCGACCATTTCGACAGCTTCCTGACCGTGGTTTGCGATGTCGACAACGGAGTAGCCGAGGCGCTGGAGGAGCATGGAGGAGATTTTTTGATTCAGAGGCTGATCTTCGACAAGGAGGATGCGGGCGGGAAACTGGTCTGCGAACGTGGTTCCGGGTGCGCCGGCGGAGCGGGCGAGGGCGCGGGAAGTGGCCTGGGAGATGTGGGCATCATGCTGGGCTGCGGCGGCGCGATCGCCTGAGGGAGCGATTTCGAGTTCTCGCGGGTAGGCGGGTTTTGGGATGGGGCCGGGTGAGGGGAGGGGGATGTCGGCGGTGGAAGGTGGGGCGGCGACTGGGGGTTGGAAGGTGGGTTGGGGGATGTGGCCGGGGAATGGGGTGGGGGTGTGGGATAGCGGTGACTGAGGGATGGCGGCGTGAGTTGGGGCGGGGGGCGGGGGCGGGAGGAAGGCAGGGGTTTGAGGAGGTGTTGGTTGAGGTGGTGCAGGTTGGGCGAGAGGTGGCGGGGCTGGCAGTGGGATTGGGGCGGGTGCCAAGGCTGGGGCTTGCGTTGGGGCGTTGGGATTGGAGAGTTCGGCGAGGCTGCGAAGGAGTTCGCGGCGTTTGAGGGGTTTGGAGATTTTGATGGCGCGGGCGTTCGGAGGGGCGGTGATGCGATCGCGAGCACCACCGAGTGTGGAGAGGATAACGATGCCTGCGCCGAAGTGGGCGGCTTGGAGCATGAGGCGCTGTGGGTCGGGTTGATCAAGGCCGGTGACGTCGATGACAATTTGATCCCGAGGCGTGAGGTCCTGGAAGGTGACATCGAGGGAGGGGATGTCGTGAATGACCACGTTCCACTGCTGGCACTGGAGGTGGAGGAGTTGACGGGTGGTGGGATGCTGGCAGTAGGCGAACAGGCGGCGGTTTTGAACCTGTTGCAGCCATTGCTGTTCGACTTCGCGACCTTCGTCATCGGGAGCGACTTTGAGCGGGACTTCGAAATAGAAGTCGGAGCCGCGACCGGATTCGCTGGCGACGTTGATTTCCCCGCCCATGAGGCGGCAGAGTTTTCTTGAGATGGCGAGTCCGAGGCCTGTGCCGCCGTATTTGCGGGTGGTGGAGGCGTCGACCTGGGTGAAAGCTTGGAAGAGTTGGCCGAGTTTGTCTGAAGGGATGCCGATGCCGGTATCGCGGACCGAGAAGAGGAGGAATGGGATTTCGCCAGCCGGGGTGTTTTTGGTGAACTGGCGAGCGGAGACGAGGATTTCGCCTTGTTCGGTGAATTTGATGGCGTTGCCGATGAGGTTGACGAGGACTTGCTTGATGCGCTGGAAGTCGCCCATGAATTTGCGAGGGAGGGCGGGGTCGACGTGGTAGTTGAGTTCGAGGCCTTTTTCAGGGGCGCGGAAGGCGAAGACGTCGGCGGTTTCGGAGAGTAGGCCGTCGAGATCCACGGGGATGTTTTCGAGCACCATTTTGGAGGACTCGAGTTTTGAGAAATCGAGGATGTCGTTGATGAGGTGCAGGAGGGATTCGCCACTGGAGCGGACCATTTGTACGAGTTCTTCTTCCTCAGGTTCGAGGCCGAGTTCGAGGAGGAGGCTGGTGGTGCCGATGATGCCATTCATCGGGGTGCGGATTTCGTGACTCATGTTGGCCAGGAAGTCGCTTTTGGCGGCGGTGGCGACTTCGGCGGTTTTTTTGGCGTCTTCGAATTCGTGGATGGCGGCGCGCTGGCGTTCGTCTTGTTCTTGGATGAAGTCGAGGGCGTCGTTGAGTTGGAGTTGGAGGCGGTCAAAGTCGTCGTGGCCGCGGGCGGGGAGGCGATGGCTGAAGACACCGCGTTTGATGGTTTCGAATTCTTCGGAGAGAGCGCGTGATTTGGTGGCGAGTCTGCGACCAAGGAAGAAGAAGCCGACGAGGGCAGGGAGGAGGCCGACGCAGATGCCGAGGAGGGGGACGGTCAACTGTTGGGTGTGGAGGAGGTGATGAGGCTGGAGAAGGGGCTGGCGAGCGATGGTGATGCCGAGGATGCGGCCTGATTCGCGGTCGTAGAGGGGTGCGGCGGCCATGAGCCAGGTGGGGTCATCCCAGAGGTGGAGTTTGCCGTTTGTGTTTAAGGCGAGGAGGGAGACGGCAGAGCCGCTGCGAGCGAGGTTGAGCAGGTCTCGAAATTGCTCGACTTCGGGGTCAGGGAGTTGATGGCTGGCATCTGGGAGGATGACGGTGGCGGGAGGGCTTTTGAGGATGTCGAAGTCTTTGCCTGATTTGGAGGCGGTGACGCTGGCGATTTCGGTGCGGACGCCGAGCGATTCTAGAACGGCAGGGGCGCTGATGGTTTGGAGGCGCAGGGTGAGTTGGCTTTCGACGTCTGAAGGAAGGGGTTCATGAGCCGTGAGGATTTTTTCCGAGAGCCCCTGTTTTTGCAACTCCATTTGGGAGGTCAGGGCCATGCTGCTGAGGAAGGCCGTTTGGGCGGAACGCAGGCTAAGGAACTGCTGCCAGACAAAACCCGCGCTGGTGGCGGCGGCTGTCAAGAGCACAGCGGCGACACCCAGGACGGAGAAGCGAGTGGCGATGGGGAGATGGAATTTCATTCAAGGGGCTGAGCAGAAGAAGCGTCAGGGGAAGAGGTGTCGGAGGGATCGCGATGCGGTTGCAGACGGCTGCGAACGCTTTGAGCGAGGGCGGAAGCGAGGAAGGAGGGGCGGCGTGAGCGGGTGGAGTCGGCGGAGGGTTCTGGTTCTGGGAGTTCGGCGCTAAGTGTCGTTGTCGAAGCGATGGCAGGTTCTGCCATGGCGACGGGGAGATAGGGTGCGGCTTCGGTGGGGGTGAAATGGGCGGGTTGTGATGGCGAGTGGTAGACGGGCTCGTCCTCTTCTTCGTCGTCCAGATCGGTTTGGGTTGATGGGAAGTTGAATGAGGTGACGGCGTTGACCGGGGCCGTGGAGGCTGAGGGGGTGAAGGCGGAGGGTGACTCAAAGGAGGTTTCTGGAGTGCGGGGTGCTGTTGGAGTTCTGGGCGGGGGTGCCTCGTTCAAGGTGCGACGGATGAGGCCGAGGAGGCTGTCGGGAGTGTAAGGTTTGGCGAGGATGTTTGAGAAGCCGATGGAGCGGCAGAGATCGAGAGCATCGTCCTGGAAGAAGCCGCTGCAGGCGATGACCCGGATGTCGGGATCGATGTCACGAAGAGCCGTCATGGTTTCGAAGCCTGACATGCCGCCGGGCATGGTGAGGTCGAGTACGACGAGGGCGACTTTGTGGCCTGAGGCGTAGTGGGATTGGACCGTGACCAGGGCATCCTCACCATTGCGGGCTTTGAGGGGGGTGACTTCGATGGTGTTGAGGATGGCGGAGGCGATGGCGAGCACGGAGGGTTCATCATCAACGATGAGGATGTGTCCAGAGATTGGAGTCTCGAGATTGGATGAGGGTGTCATGGAAGGAGGCATTGGAGTTTTGAGACTGGGGTTAGATGGCGGTGTAGCTGAGACATTTGATTTCATCCATGGTGGTATGGCCACCGATGACCTGGAGGAGGCCTTCCTGGTATAGGGAGAAGAAACCGTTTTTGTAGGCGGCGGCGCGGAGGGCACTCATGGGGGCGCCTTCTTCGATGAGGTCGCGAAGGTCGGTATTGAGCTCGCAGAGTTCCATGAGGGCGACGCGGCCGGTGTAGCCGGAGCCGTGGCATTCGTCGCAGCCGGTGGCAACGTACATGGGGGTGGAGAGGGGTTGGGTGATGACGCCTTGGCGGGCCATGTGTTCCTGGATGTCGAGGGGGAAGGGGACGGGTTTTTTGCAGTAACCGCAGAGGCGGCGGACGAGGCGCTGGGCTTGACTGAGGGCGAGGGAGTCAGCCATGAGGTATTTTTCGACGCCCATGGACATGAGACGGGAGACGGCGCGGAGGGAGTCGTTGGCGTGGAGGGTGGTCAAGACGAGGTGACCGGTGAGGGCGGCGTTGACGGCGGCGTTGGCGGTTTCGGAGTCGCGAGACTCACCGATGAGGATGATGTCGGGGTCGGCGCGGAGGAGGGCGCGGAGGCCGTTGGCGAAGTCGAGGCCGCGGGAGTTGTTGGTTTGGGTTTGGTTGATGCCTTCGATTTCGTATTCGATGGGGTCCTCGATGGTTTGAATGTTGACGTTTTCGTCGTTCACGCTGTTGAGGAGAGCGTAGAGGGTGGTGGTTTTACCGGAGCCGGTGGGGCCGGTGACGAGGATCAGGCCCTGATCGCGGGACATGGCGCGAGTGAGGATGTCCATCTGGCGTTGGGCCAGGTTGAAGCTGGACATTTGTTTGACGCCATCCGCCTTGTCCAAGAAGCGCATGATGATTTTTTGAAAATCACGGCGGGTGGGAACGGCGGCGACACGGACGTCGACGCGGCGGCGACCGATGGCGAGGGCGAAGCGACCGTCCTGGCAGGATTGGCGATCCTGGTTGAGGGCGGCGTAGTTTTTGATGAGGGCGATGAAGCGGGGGAGGACGGATTCGGGCGCGGTGAGGATGGTGCGCATGTTGCCGTCCATGCGGGCACGGAAGCGGGCGAGGTTGTAGAATTTTTCGATGTGAAGGTCACTGGCGCGGCAGCGGATGGCGGTGTAGAGCGCCCATTGGAGGAGTTCTTCGGGGGTGTGGTTGGGGTTGGAGGGATTGACCTGGGCCATGTCCTCCGGCATGATGGAGATGATGGACTCGTCGTCGGAGAGGGAGAGGGTGGAGCCGTCGACTTCGGCGAGGGTGGAGGGGTCGAAGGAAGCGGCGGCGCGGGTCAGGGCCTCGCGGATGGCGGAAGGATCCGCGAGGACGGGGATGATGCGGACGGCCTCCTGGCCCATGGAGATCCATTCGTCTTCGAAGGCGTAGCAATCGAGGGACTCACTGAGGAGGTAAACGGCGTGTTTGCCGATGTAGACGGGATAGACGTTGTGGCGCTCGAGAAGGGGCAGCGGGAAATGGGTTTGGCGCTGGGTATCGGAGGGGTTGTAGGTGAGGGTTTTGCCTTGAGTGACGATGTGGTTAAGAACCACACCGAGGTGCTTTTGCATTCCGTTGAAGCGGGCGATGTCGAGGTCGTCCCCCTTGGAGAGGGCGGTTTCGTAAAATCCTTGGAGGCGGGCGAGTTCGTTGGGCTCAAAGGGGTAGGCTTGGAGCATCCATTCGAAGGCACCGCGGAGGCCGGACTCGTTGAAGCGCGGGGGTTGAAGGTGCTCGAGGGGGTTGGATTGAGCGATGGGGGTTTGGGTGAAGCGCTGAACGAGTTCTTTGCGGGTGTTCTGGTACTGTTCGGCGTTGATCAGGACGCGAATGACGAAGACGGGCGGGATGCCCCAGAGGTCGGCGGCGCGGGGATTGTGGTGGGCCATGATGACCAAGGGTCCGAGGGTGGTGACAGGGAGCCAAGGGTCTGAGACGGTGGGGACGCGACCGAGGAGGCGGACGACTTTTTCGGCATCTGGGGAGCAGGTTTCCCGGAGCAGTTGGATGGGAAGAAGGCCATTTTGGAGGCCGAGACCTTCGATGGAGATGATGTTTGTTTCGTTTGGCCCAACAGTTTTACCTGATGGATTGCCAACGGTTCCGAAGGATTCGGGAGATTGGATTTCTGGGGTTGCGAGCGGCGGTTGCATCGGAAAAGGGGGCTTTAGGAGCCGAAGGGGCGGAAGTTGGGGGGGAAGACGCGAGAGGGGCCCATGTCGGAGCCGTCGAAGTCGATTTTGAGGCCGACGCCTGCTTGCTGGGGTGCTAGTAGCTCGAAGCGCTGGCCGGTGTAGCGAAGGCGGTAGGTGGTGGGGTCGCTGGAGCTTTTTGGGGCGTAAGTCGTGACTAAGAATGGACTGCCGACGAGATTTTCGTCGCGTATTTGTAGGGTCATGACGATGAGCTGTTCATCGCTGGCGCTGCTGATTTGTGGGGAGTTGGAGATAAAGCGCCCGGCCATGGCCATTTGATTGAGAGCGCTGTTGAGAAGTTCCTGGCGGTGGGTGGCAAGAACGTTTTTTGACTTGGTGGACACCTCGCTCATTGAGGGAATCGCGATGGCGGCAATGACTCCAATGATGGAGACGATGGTGACCATCTCGACCATGGAGAAGCCGCGCTTCTGGGGGCGTAGTGGGGGTAGATGGGGAAGCATGACCGTGGCCGAATGGGGGCTTAGTAGCGGATAGTGACGTTGCCGGGGCCGATGAGAGTGGTCTTTTGGAGGGCGACGACCGAGTTGCCAAAGTTGGCGCTGTAGCCGCTGGGCATGAAGCGCACGATGGTGTCTTCGGCAAACGCCAGGTAGGGACGGAGGAGCGTGTATTTGGCGGCGTTGGTGCCTGCGCTTTGCCATTGGTTTTCGGCGCGGGAGCGGCCTTCAGCCTGGACGAAACTGGCCATGGCGATGTTCAGGGATTCGACACGGGCGATGGCGAGGTTGCGTTCGCCGTCACTGCGCATTTTGGTGACGGAGGGGATGGCCATGAAGGCGATGATGCCCATGATGGCGACGGCGGCTAGGAGTTCCACCATGGAGAAGGCGGCCTTGAAGCGTGAAGGTTTGGAAATTAGGGAGGGGGACATAGAAGTGGGATTTAGTTGTCTTGGAGAAGAGCTTTGGGGAATTCACCAGAGACCCAGGTGGGGAGGGTGATGTGTTGATTGCCGGCTTCCAGGGCGGAGGACTCGATGCGGCCGGAGTTGTTGGTGTATTGAATGAAGTGGGCGCGGGTGGTTTCGTCGAGGTAGCCGGAGCCGGCGGCGGGCGCGATGAGTTGGAGGCGGGCGAGGGAAGAGGCTTGGCCATTGTATTCGGCGCGGATGTCCTCGATGCTGCGGAGCTGGCCTTCATTGGCACCTGAGGCGACGCGCATGCTGCCCATGACCCAGGCATTGATGGCGCCGTTGAGGGTGGCTTGTTGTTGGCGGGCGACGATGCGATTGGCATCTCGGGTGGCGTTAGAGATGGCAGCGACGACAATCGAGGACATGATTGCGATGATGGCGATGGTGAAGATTGCTTCGACCAGTGAAAACGCCCGATTATTTCGGTTTGGAGGTCGGTTTGTGTAGCGCATAAGTGTCGATGGGGATACGATCGATGGAATATAATAACAATAATCAATAAAATCAATGGAATTAAATTGAATTTTCTGGAATGTTTATTGGAAGGCGGATGAGACTGGTATGGCTTTGTTTTGGGGACAGGAGAGAAGGTTTTTGGTCTTGAACTGAATGAGAAGCTCAAGCGTCTTTTTTGGGCGCGGGGTGCTGGCGTTCAAGGTTCCGTTTCTCGGTTGGAAATGGGTTGGTCATCTGGCACGAAATGGTTGGATTGAGAATGATTTTGGTTTGAATCGCTTTGGCATGGGCGCGGCACACTGAGCGGCTGAGGGTGGACCGTTAGAGGAGGGTGATCCGGGGTTACTATGAATGTTGGAGCGAATTGAGGTTTTCTCCCCGCAGCAGGGCTGCGCTACGCGAAAGCGGCAGCTGGCTGCGCGCAGTCCATGGGGGATGACCTTGGTTCGATTTTTGTTGCCATATGCTCTTGTTTGTCGCATTGACGCAAAAAGATCCGCCGGGGCGAACCCCGGCGGATCATGGATCTCAGATCAGATGAGCCCAGATAGGCCATCTGAAGGCGAGATTACTTGTTGTAGGTCAACACGCCGTTGGCGTAATCGAGCTTAGCAAGGACGTCAGCCTCGCTAGCGTCGTCGATTTCACCGGTGGTGAAGAAGTTGCCTGAGAATGCATCCGTGCCTTGCATGGCGCCGGCTTCCAGTGCGTCAACTGCAGCTGCCTTAGTTGTGATGGCGGAAGCGTCATAGCCAGCTGCGAGAGCTGCGTTCCAGACGGAAGCACAGTTTTGGGCG
This sequence comes from Verrucomicrobiaceae bacterium, assembly GCA_027487315.1. GTDB lineage: Bacteria > Verrucomicrobiota > Verrucomicrobiia > Verrucomicrobiales > Verrucomicrobiaceae > JAGRPD01. Next base: position 14,769 of record JAIYDW010000173.1, read on the forward strand.
TTGCGATCAACTGCAGCGCTTTTGGCTGCGTCATTGATGCTACCGATGTTCGGGATAGCGATAGCGGCGATGATACCGATGATCGCGATCACGACGAGCATTTCCACGAGGCTGAATCCCGCTTTAGCGGCCTTCTTGAGGTTCAATTTTACGTTTTTCATTGTCTTGTTGTATTGGGCTGTTGGTTATGTTGCGTCTGGATGCGGAGGCTGCGTTTGCAGTCGCTGCGATCAAGAACGTGATATTTATAGCAATTATATTCGGAATGGTCAATTAAAAATATGATGTTTTTGATAATTATTTTACATGCCGGAATTCTTTGGGGTGATTTTTGGAATGGGGAAGGCTCTGAGAAGCTTGTAGAATAAGGGATTGAGGGTAGGATGGGAAAAGGAGGGGGGATAAGAAAAAAGTGGGCTGGAGCGATGGGAATGGGGGGATTGAGGGGGAAAGGATGCGAAAAAGGGCGTTCTTTTGGCTGGGATTTCGGGTTTTTTGGCTCAGCGGGCGTCGATTTGTGTGGTTATGGAATTTATTGAGAATTTCGGGGGTGTCCTTGAGTATGTAGCGGGAGGATCTCGGATCGGGTGACACGCATTGTGATCCTGCCGGGGGCGACGGTGACGTTTAGTGGGACGGCGGTTCAGGAGTATGCGGTGGTGATTTTTGCGTCGCAGGTGCTGGGGATGGATTTGAGTTTGGCGCGGCGGCGGTGAACGTGTTTGGGGATACGGTGGGGGCGGTTTTGATTGCGAAGACTGAGGGGGAGCGGTTGGTGGAGTGAGGGGTGGGTGAGCGAGGGGGGTGTGCTGAGTTGGGGGGGCAAGCTAGAGGCTTGCACCACCTTGGGAAGTGCGGCTGCGCCGATTGGTAGGGGACGCCTCGGAGAGTCGTGGTACTTTTGGGGGGCGAGCTTGTGGCTTGCTCGATATGGGGGGTGCAAGCGAGATGCTTGCAGCATCTTGGGGAGTGCGGCTGCGCCGGTTTTTGGGGGCGGACAGGAGTGTCCGTGTCACCTGTTAAGGGAGGTCGACGCGGAGGCGGTAGAAGCGGCTGGTGGGGCTGGCGGGGGCGTCGGTGTGTTGCATGGGCTGGCCGGTGCCGAGGCGGGGGCTGGTGATGGGGGAGTAGGAGTTAGGTTGGGCGTTTGGGCTGGCTTCGAGGGTGTAGACTCGGCCGGGGAAGGTGGGCCAGGAGAGGCTGGGTGGAAGGGAGGGCGCGATGGTGGGGAGGAGGGAATCGGGTTTGCCGGGGTCGGTGCCGAAGACGAACTCTTTCATGGTGGGGACGCCATCGGAGTCGGGGTCGAGGTTGGGATCGAGGTTGGGGGACACATTTTGGTGGAGAGTTTCCCACCAGGTGGGGAGGCCGTCGGCATCGGAGTCGATGATGTTGAAGGAGTGGGTTTGGATGGGACTGGCGCGGGTGTCTTTTTGGGCGATGGCTTTGAGGGAGATGGAGTGGTCGATGGGGAGCTGGTAGCCGGGTGAGACGGTGTGGGAGGACGGAGAGGGAGGGGAGCCGTCGGTGGTGAAATGGATGGAAGCGGTGGGATCGCTGGAGGTGAGGGAGATGGTGAGGGGGGTGCTGCTGGTGCTGCCGGAAGGGGTGACGAAGAGAAGGGGGGCGTCGACGATGTCAATGGAGATGGTGCCGGTGGAGGTGGCGCCTTTGGAGTCGCGGGCGCGGAAGTCGAAGGAGGTGTAGTTGAGGCCGATGGCGTTGGTGGGGGGGACGTAGATCACGCGGCGGAGGGAATCGGAGACGACGCGGGGGGTAAATTCGAGGAGGGTGCCCGGGGTGATGCCGTCGGTGGTTTGGTAGAGATTGCCGAGGGCGGGCAGGCGAGTGATTTCGAGGGTGAGAGGATCGGAATCGGGATCGGAAGCGGAAAGGGTGATGGCGCGGGGGGTGTTGGGTTGGACGGCGATGGAATCGCTGGGGGTGACGGGGGGAGTGTTGGGGAGCGGAGTGACGGTGAGGCTGACGGGGAGGGTGGTGTCGGGTTGTGAGGGGGCGTTGGTGGTGATGGCCAGGGAGCCGGAGTGGGTGCCGGAGGCGGCGATGGAAGCGTTGAACGTGGCCGTGATGGTGGTGCTGGAGCCGGGAGGGATGGAGCCGGATTTGGAGGAGAGCTGGAGCCAGGGGAGTTCGTCTGGCAGGAAGCGGGCGGCATCGATGCCGAGGTCGGTGTCGGGGCTGTAGTTGTAGGTGAGGGCATAGGCAATGCCGGAGGTGTTTTCGGGTTGGCGGAAGGGGATGTTGGCCTGGATGAGTTGGTTATTGACCCAGTAGTCGAAGTGTTTGGCCTGCCAATTGATGTCGCGGAACTCGATGTGATACCATTGGCCTTCGGCGTATTGGACGGCCTGGTTGCCGCCGACGTTGTCATTGATGTAGAAGCGGCCGTTGGAGTTGGCGAAGAACCAGATGAAGTCGGCGATTTCGTAGCGGAGGCCGAGGTTATCCAAAACGAGGTAGAGATCGAGGAGGACCATGTAGCTGGTGGCTTCGTTTTCGGGGCCGGGCTGGGTCCAGAAGCTGACGTAACCGGGCTGGGTGCCGAAGGGGAAGATCTGGTGGATGCCGGTGAAGTGGTCGGCAGGACCGTCGAAGTGGAAGTGGAAGGATTTGTTGCCGTTGGGGGCGAGGCCAGAGAGGACTTCGCGGGTGCCGTTGCCCCAGCTTTGCCACCAGCGGCCCCAGAGACCGTCTTCGAAGCCGTCCTCGAAGGGGAGGGTGGTGGCGGTGTTGTCGGAGGCATTGAGGCCACGGGGGCCTGGGGGAGGGAGATTGAAGCGGGGAGGTGCGGAGGAGAGAACGGTGGGTGTTTGGTTGGAGGGCGCGTTGAGGAGTTGAAGAGGAGGGAGGGAGGTGATGGTGGCGTCGGAAGAGGGGACTTCCTGGATGGTGTAGGTGAGGGCGGTGTCGCCGGTGTTTTGCAGGGTGATGGATTGGGTGGTGGTGGTGTTTTTGGCCTGGGTGGCGGAGAGGCTTAAGGGGGAGATGTTTGAGATGGAGGAGCCGAGGGTGAAATTGAGGTTGGATGTGGAAGGAGGGAGGGTTCGGGTGATGGGGGAGGAGGGGACGAAGCCAGGGGCGGAGGCGGTGATTTGGTAGGTGCCGTTGGTGACGTTGATGGAATAGAGGCCGTTGGAATTGGTGGAAGTCGTGAAGGTTTTGGGGCCGACGAGAGTGATGGTGGCGTTTGAAATGGGGGTGCCGCCCGTGATGCGGGTGATGGTGCCGGAGACGGTGGCGACGGAGCGGATTTCGAGGGTGTGATCGAAGGTCCAGGATTGGGAAGGGTCTTCGAGTGTGGAGACGGTGAGGCGGAGGGTGAGGTCGGTGGGGGAGACGGTGTTGGCGATTTCGATGCTGAAGGGAGTGGCCGAATGGGAGGCTGAGGTGCCGGCGGGGACGATGCCGAAGGAGGTGGTGTCTTGAAGGAGGGTGATGCCAGCGATGGGGGAGGGAAGGCTGAGGGTCGCCTCGAGGGTGCCGGTGGCGAGGGCACCGATGTTTTGGATGGGGAGAAGGAGGTTGATGGATTCGCCAGGGCTGGGGATGCCGTCGGCGTTGGCGGGGGATGGGTCGTCGATGATGGGAGTGAGGGTGGTGATTTGGGGGCCAGTGGCGGGGATCAAGGCGGAGGCGGCGTTGAGTCGGCCACCGGTGCGGGTTTTGTTGGTCAAAGAGGGCAGCGGATCGGTGGTGGCGAGCAGCATGGCCTGGATTTGGGCGAAGGAGAGGGAGGGGTTGGCGGCCTTGAGGAGGGCAGCGGCGCCGGAGACCTGGGGAGCGGCCATGGAGGTGCCGCTCATGATTTCGGTTCCACCGCCGAGACCGGTGGAGAGGATTTGATGGCCGCCGGCGGCGAGATGAACGGATTGAGCGCCGAAGTTGGAGAACCAGACGAGGGAGTCGGTATGGTCGGTAGCTGCGACGGAGATGAGATTGGGGGAGGTGAAGCTGGCGGGGTAGTCGGGGTAGAGATCGTTGTTGATGCCGGAATTTCCGGAGGCGGCGATGAA
>JAIYDW010000252.1 GCA_027487315.1 Verrucomicrobiaceae bacterium
TACTGCTGCGGCCCCACCGTCTATGGCCCCGCCCACATCGGCAACTTCCGCACCTTCACCGCCCAGGACGTCTTCCGCCGCGTCGTCGAACTCGGTGGCACCCCCACCCTCCACGTCCGCAACATCACCGACGTCGACGACAAAACCATCCGCGACTCCCAAAAAGCCGGTCAGACCCTGACCGACTTCACCCGCTTCTGGACCGAGAAATTCCACGCTGACTGCGCCGCCCTGAACCTCCTCCCCCCCCACATCGAGCCCAGCGCCGTCGCCCACATCGATCATCAAATCCGCATGATCGCCACCCTCGTCGAGCGCGGCCACGCCTACACCACCGCCGACGGCTCTGTTTACTTCCGCGTCGCCTCCTTCAAAGACTACGGCCGCCTCTCCCACCTCGAAGATCGCGAGCTCAAACTCGGTGCCTCCGAATCCGCATCCGCCCTCGACAACGACGAATACTCCAAAGACGCCCTCGCCGACTTCGCCCTCTGGAAAGCCCGCAAACCCGAGGACGGCACCAACTACTGGCCCAGCCCTTGGGGCGAAGGCCGACCCGGCTGGCACCTCGAGTGCTCCGCCATGATCCTCGAATACCTCGGCGAAGACTTCGACCTCCACTCCGGCGGCGTCGACCTCGTCTTCCCCCACCACGAAAACGAAATCGCCCAGTCCTGCTGCGCCACCCACGGCCACTTCGCCCGCCACTGGTTCCACATCACCCACCTCATGGTCGATGGTGGCAAAATGTCCAAAAGCCTCGGAAACCTCTACACCCTCGAAGACCTCGCCGCCAAAGGCTACACCGCCGCCGAAGTCCGCTACGTCCTCGTCGGCGCCCACTACCGTCAGCCCCTCAACTTCACCTTCCACTCCCTCGACGCCGCCCGTCAGGCCCTCCAAAAACTCGCCAAAGCCGAGCGCGCCCTCCACCAGGCCGCCGGCTCCCCCGCCCCCCTCTCCCACTCCGACCTCATCGCCCGCGACCCGGGCCCCTTCACCGACGCCTGGACCACCCTCAACGACGACCTCAACGTCCCCGGTGCCCTCGGCGCGATCTTCAGCACCCTCAACAAAACCAAACCCGCCCAGCTCTCCCAACCCGAAGCCCTCACCACCTGGACCAGCCTCCACCTCCTCCTCGACGCCCTCGGTCTCACCCTCCCCACTCCCGCCGAAGAACCCGCCGCCACCGACATCCCCCCAGACATCGCCGCCCTCGCCGAACAACGCTGGCAGGCCAAACAAGCCCGCGACTGGTCCACCTCCGACACCCTCCGCAAGGAACTCGAAGCCGCCGGTTGGCTCGTCAAAGACGCCAAAGACAGCTATCAGATTCTTCCAAAATAAATCCTGTTAATCCCCCCAAAATCCCGTAAATCCTGTCTCCCCAATTCGAATGAAAAAGAAAATCGTCCTCGCCTATTCCGGTGGTCTCGACACCTCCGTCCTCCTCAAGTGGCTTCAGCAAACCTATGACGCCGAAGTCATCGCCTACTGCGCCGATGTCGGCCAGGAAGAAGAGCTCGACGGCCTCGAAGCCAAAGCCCTCGCCACCGGTGCCAGCAAATGCATCATCGGCGACCTCCGCGAGGAATTCGCCAGCGACTTCATCTTCCCCATGTTCCAGGCCGGAGCCATCTACGAAGGCCAGTACTTCCTCGGCACCAGCATCGCCCGCCCCGTCATCGCCAAAGGCATGATCGACGTCGCCCGCGCGGAGAACTGCAACACCTTCGCCCACGGCGCCACCGGCAAAGGCAACGACCAAGTCCGCTTCGAACTCACCGCCGCCTCCCTCGCCCCTGAACTCGAAGTCATGGCCCCCTGGCGCATGGAAAACTTCCGCGCCCAATTCCCCGGCCGCACCGAAATGATCGCCTACGCCGAAAAAGAAGGCATCCCCGTCACCGCTTCCGTCAAGAAGCCCTACTCCATGGACCGCAACCTCCTCCACATCAGCTTCGAAAGCGGCATGTTGGAAGACCCCTGGTTCGACGGCACCGTACCCGAAGTGCGTGACATGTACGTCCTCTCCGTCTCCCCCGAAGACGCCCCGGACAAGGCCGAATACGTCGAAATCCTCTTCGAAAAAGGCGACGCCATCGGCCTCAAGCACCCCGAACTCGCCGAGCTCGCCGCCACCCTCGGCGTCACCTCGACCGGAGAGCAAAACGGCTACACCCTCTACACCCCCTTCGGCATCATGAAGCTGCTGAACCGCCTCGGCGGCCGCAACGGCATCGGCCGCGTCGACATGGTGGAAAACCGCTTCGTTGGCATGAAAAGCCGCGGCATCTACGAAACCCCCGGCGGCGCCATCCTCTACGTCGGCCATCGTCAGATCGAAAGCCTCACCATGGACCGCGAAGTCATGGCCTTGCGCGATTCCCTCATCCCCAAATACGCCCAACTCGTCTACAACGGCTTCTGGTTCGCCCCCGAGCGCTACGCCCTGCAGTCCCTCGTCACCGAAAGCCAAAAAACCGTCTCCGGTGAGGTCCGACTCAAACTCTACAAAGGCAACGTCATGGCCGCCGGACGCAAGTCCCCCCTCAGCCTCTACCGCGAAGACGTCGCCACCATGGAAGCCGACCCCGGCAAAGCCTACAACCAGGACGACGCCACCGGCTTCATCCGCCTCAACGGCCTCCGCCTCAAAACCACCGCCTTCCGCGACCAACGCGCCGGCCTCAAGTAACTTGGTGCCTCAAAACATCCCCTCCCACAGCGCCCGTCCCCTCATAAGGACGGGCGTTTTGCCAAGCACCCATCGCGCTCCGAGTGATCCAAAGTTCCAATCACTCTCCAAGTGATTCCCCAAAAAAAACCTCAACCCATTTCTCCCCGCTTGAAGTTTCGCCAAATAGCTACACCCTGTAGCTATGAAAACCGCGAAGATCTTCCAGCACGGCGGCAGTCAAGCCGTCCGCTTGCCAAAGCCATTCCGCTTCGAAGGCACCGAAGTTCTGATCGAAAAGCGGGATGATGCCGTCATCCTCCGGCCTGCACCCAACTCGCTGCCGCACCTCCGCACGATCGGGGACGTGTCTCGTTATTTCTCAGAACACGACTCGGATGCCGCCAACTTCCCCGATCCCCCTCCCCGACCCAAGCAACACGAACGTCCCATCTTGGATTGGTAACAACCCGCCTCTCTCATGCGACCCCGATTCATGCTCGATTCGAGCGCCTGCATCCAAGTGTTGCGCGGTCAAGCCCCCTTCGACGCCCTCCCAGCTTGCAA
>JAIYDW010000250.1 GCA_027487315.1 Verrucomicrobiaceae bacterium
ATGTCCGCCAAACACGAATTCCAAGCCGAAGTCAAACAGCTCCTCGACATCGTCATCCACTCCCTCTACACCGACCGGGAAATCTTCGTCCGCGAGCTCGTCTCCAACGCCGCCGACGCCCTCGAAAAACTCCGCCACACCCAGCTCACCGAAAACAACATCTTCCAGGCCGATCTCCCCCTCGAAATCGCCCTCACCACCGACGAGGAAAAGCGCACCCTCACCATCGCCGACCACGGCCTTGGCATGTCCCGTGACGAACTCATCGAAAACCTCGGCACCATCGCCCACTCCGGCTCCAAAGCCTTCGCCACCGCTCTCAAAAACGCTGGCAAAGGCGATGAAGCCAAAGTCATCGGCCAGTTCGGTGTCGGCTTCTACTCCGCCTTCATGGTCGCCGACGAAGTCACCGTCTCCACCCACTCCTGGCGCCCCGACGACGAGCACCTCACCTGGACCAGCGACGGCGCCACCGGCTACTCCATCGACACCGCCACCGCCGAGCAGGAACGCGGCTGTTCAATCGTCCTCCACCTCAAAGAAGACGCCGCCGAATTCGCCAAACCCGACCGCATCCGCGAGGTCCTCAAGCGCTACTCCAACTTCGTCGGCTTCCCCATCTACCTCAACGGCGAGCGCATCAACACCGTCGACGCCATCTGGCTCAAAACCAAAGACGCTGTCACCGACGAACAATACAACGACTTCTACAAGTTCACTGCCCGCGCCTGGGACACCCCCAGCTACCGCCTCCACTTCCAGGCCGACGCCCCCCTCGTCATCAACGCCCTCCTCTTCCTCCCCCATCAGAACATGGAACTCATGGGCATGGGCCAGACCGAACCCGGCGTCGCCCTCTACTGCAAAAAAATCCTCATCGACTCCCAACCCGCCAAGCTCCTCCCCGACTGGATGCGCTTCATCCGCGGCGTCATCGACAGCGAAGACCTCCCCCTCAACATCTCACGCGAGTCCATGCAGGACTCCGCCCTCGTCCGCAAACTCGGCGACGTCGTCTCCAAACGCCTCCTCAAACACCTCGACAAAGAAGCCCAGGACGACCCCAAAAAATGGAGCGAATATTACAGCAAATTCTCCCGCTTCTTCAAAGAAGGCATCGCCACCGACACCACCAACCGTGAAGGCATCGCCAAGCTCATCCGCTTCGAAACCTCCATGACCGAAAAAGGCGAAGTCATCTCCCTCGCCGACTACATCGGCCGCATGAAGGAAGACCAAAAAGCCATCTACTACCAGGTCGCCCCCTCACGCGCCACCATCGACGCCGGACCCTATGTCGAAAGCTTCAAAGCCAAAGGCCTCGAAGTCATCTACCTCTACGAACCCATCGACGAATACGTCGTCTCCTCCCTCCGCGAGTTCGAAGGCAAAACCCTCCACGCCGTCAACTCCGACCAGATCGACCTCGGCGACGACACCACCCCCGCAGAAGGCGAATCCCTCAGTGAAGACGCCACCACCAGCCTCTGCGACTGGCTCAAAGAAACCCTCACCGAGGGTGTCGAATCCGTCCGCCCTGGCAAGCGCCTCCTCAGCTCCCCCGCCCTCGTCCTCACCCCCGATGGCGAGATGACACCCCAGCTCCGTCAAATGATGCGCGCCATGAACAAAGACGGCGCCCTCCCCACCGCCAACGTCATCCTCGAAATCAACCCCCGCCACCCCATCATCCGCCGCCTCGCCGAAGCCAAAACCGACGCCGCCCAAAGCGAAACCGCCCAGCTCATCGCCGAGCAAGTCCTCGACAACGCCCTCCTCTCCGCCGGCCTCCTCGAAGACCCCCAACGCATCGTCGCCCGCACCCAAAAACTCATGGAGTCCCTCCTCGCCAAATAGCCCCCAAAAGAACACCCACCAAACCCCAACCCAGCTCCTTCCATTCGAGAGACTAGTCTCTCGAGTGTTGCAGTCTCGCGTGCGTGGCGGATTCTCAGCAAGCAACTCACGCACACGTGCAGACTGGCATCCGCTCCAATCCCCTTTCGCTGCGACCAAGTTGGCGAAGAATCTTGCATCTGCTCTGGTTGATTCCACTGCTCATCGCCTTGCTGGTCATCCTGGGAATAGGAGCCTCACTCTTATACTTCGACTTGACGACCTTCCGCCCACGCCTGCCGCACATCATGAAAATAGTCGAGTACCAGCGAATGGCGACTCCTGTGATACCATCATTTTTGTCGCGCTGTCTAGATCATGAAGCTTGCGATGATCTCCATATCTCAAGATGCCTCTTGATGGAGTTTGGATTGAATCAAACGACCAGCAAAAGGTGGCACGCTAGGCATGCGGGTTGGACGATGTTAGTTAAGTGGCATCTCAAGAAGGAAGAGCGGCAATTGCTTTATTGCCACTTCATCTCAGACCAGTCGGGCCATCTCGGCATCCATCACGTGTCACAGAAACTCTACCAAAAGCCCCTAACTGCCCTCAATGAACGCGAACTCGCTTCACTAATCATCGTCTCTCGATCACCTGTCACCTTCCTCCGAGACAAAGCCAAACTGGATTTAGCAACGACACGCTTCATGGCTGAAATGCCTTAGTTATATGTGGACCATTAACGTGAATTCAGATTCGTCGAGTCGGGCTCTTTGCGATTGAGGCTAAAGCACCTCGAAAAACTTCGACAAATTTTCGCCAACATCCGAAGCGGTCTTCAGCATACTGAGCCGCTTCTCCGTACTCAGCGAGCGCCTACGATTCAAACTGAACCGTCATGCCCGCAGCTTGAGGGATCCTAACACTCGGTCGTGAGCATCCGCAGCCGAAACGACCGTTGATGACCCCTCTCGAACATTCCGCATCCTCCGAACAATTTTGTCTACTTGCTGTTCCAGAAATTCCTGCGAAGGCTCAGCCCGTTCCAACAGCGCTTCGACCAGCTCAGTCTGAGACTCTGATGGCAAGAGAAGGGCTTTTTCAAGAAGCTGCGCTACGTCAGTGCTCACGATGGAAAGGCTAATGTAAACCCTTCAACTCGCAAGCGCTTCGTTCCCCACCCCAATCGATATCGCCAACCTCAGAATCCAGATTCCACCCCATCACCCCTCCTTGGTGTGCCCAGAATCAGTCTCCCAAGGAGTCCCCGACACATCACTCGCCAAATTCACCGGCCCCCGCTTCGCACCACTCCTCCTGCCAGCCGGATCAGGCGCAGCCACAAGGTAAAGTCCAACCCCAAAAATCGGCACAAACACAACCACGATCACCCATAAAATCCGAGTCAGCACATCGAAGTCCTCCCTCGTCAAAATACGAAAAAGGAACCCAACCCAAACAACAATCCACATCACCGCAAACGCCATGTAGCGGTACAAGAATTCTGGCGAGATCTGGATGGTCATAACAAGTCTCAGTTAAGCACGATTCATTCCTACTTCTTCCCCTTCTTCGCCCCCGCCTTCTTCGCACCCAACCCCGCAAACATCGGCCCCACCGTCCCCTTCTCCCACTCCCGAATCGCCGCCACCAACTCCCCCACCACCTCCGGCTTCTCCCTCGCCAAATCCTTCGCCTCCCCCACATCCGCTCCCAAATCAAACAACTCAGGCGCCTTCGACCCCTCACTCACGAGCTTCCAATCCCCACGCCTCACCGAGTGCTTCCCATCAAATCCACCTGACCGCCAAAACAGCGTCTCATGCGGCACCCCGCTTGCTTCCCCCGTCAAGAACGGCAGCAAATTCACCCCATCCAAATCCTTCGGCACCTCCTCACCCGCCGCAGCCAACGACGTCGGCAAAAAATCCAACGCGATCACCGGCTTCTCATAAATCCCCGGCTTGATCTTCGCCGGCCAACTCACCAAAAACGGCACCCGCACCCCGCCCTCATACAAGTCACCCTTCGCCCCGCGCAGCGGCGCGTTATCGGTAAAGTTCGTCCCACTCTTCTTCGCCAAATTCGGCCCCCCATTGTCACTCACAAAAAACACCACCGTGTTCTCCCGCTCCCCCTCAGCCTCAATCTTGTCCATCACCTCACCAATCGCCGCATCCATCGCCGCCACCATCGCCGCGTAGGTCCTGCGACTCTTGTCCTCAATGGACTTGAACTTCTCCAGCCACACCTCCGGCGCCTCCAATGGCGTGTGCGGCGCATTGAACGCCAGATACAGCATCCACGGCTTCTTCTCCCCCGCGTGCCGACCAACAAACGCCGCCGCTTCATCTCCAAACTGCTCCGTCAAGTAACCCGTCTGCGCCTCATCCTTCCCGTTCCGATTCAGCGGTATCCCATACTCCACACTCTTGCTCCCGGACGGAAAGTAAGCATGCCCGCCCCCCAGCGCCCCAAAGTACTCATCAAACCCCCGCTTCATCGGATGAAACTGCGGATGCGCCCCCAGGTGCCACTTCCCCACCGCCCCGGTCACATACCCCGCCTGCTTCATCAGCACCGGAAACGTCACCACACTCAGCGGCAACCCCTCCGTCAAACTCTCGGGCAGCCATGCCGGATTGTTCTCATGCCCAAACCGATGCTGATACCGCCCCGACATCATCCCCGCCCGGGTCGGACTGCAAAAAGGATGAGAAACATACCCATTCGTACACCTCACCCCAGACGCCGCCAACTTATCCAAATGCGGCGTCGGAATCTCCTTCGACCCCTGAAACCCCACATCATGATACCCCAAATCATCCGCCACGATAACTAGCAAATTCGGCTTCGCCGCATCCGCCACACTCACAATCAAAGCCAACAACAAGACAGACAAAAAACGCATCGCCCCTGCTAAACGCCCATTCCTCCGCGCTCTTTCACCCCACCCCCCGCACCCACAGCGCCTTCAAATGCGCCACCCCTGGAAAATCCACCGGCATCCCCACCGCCTCCATACCCCCAGTCGCCCTCTTCCCCGCCCGTCCCAACCCCTCCCTCACCGCCCACTCGAACGCTCCCAATTCCATCCGATGCGTGTTCGCGCACGCCAGCAACCACCCCCCCGGCGCAATCACCGCCGCCGCCAACGCCGCCAGCTCCGCATAATCCTCCTCCACTCGAAACACCTTCTTCTTAGTCCC
>JAIYDW010000238.1 GCA_027487315.1 Verrucomicrobiaceae bacterium
ACGTGATCATACGCCTTCGCCGCCTCCGGATTCCCAATCAATCCCGAGAACTCATCGAATGCCGCAATCTCCACCGTGCACGACCCCGAAAGCTGCTCCTCCATGCTCCTTAGCGCCGCCTCCGGCAGCAAACCCCGCATCGGCCCAATCAATCGCTCCCGATAAGCCGCCGCCGCCTCCACCGGATTGATGTTCATCGCATCCAAACCCGACGCTCCCGCAATCGGGGTGGGCTCGTTCGTGAGCTGCGTTTCCAGCACCTCATCCAAGTTCGAAGCCGGATCCGTGCTCACCAGCAGCACGCGTTTGCCTGCCTCGACGAGTTTCAAGGCTGTGGCACAAGAAAGCGACGTCTTCCCCACTCCCCCCTTGCCCGTGAAAAACAGAAACCGTGTCGAGCTCGCCGCATCAGGTTGGTAAAGCGGCAGTTTCACGATGCCACCTCCGCTTTCTCAAGCGCGGCGCGGAACCACGCCGGACGCTCCTCAGATGTCGGATACCGCCCCTTCATCCGCACCTCCCCATCCCAAAAAATCACCGGCAACACCTCCACTCCCTCCTTGTCCAAAAGCGCCTTCACCGCCGCATTCTGCACAAACGCCATCGGCTGCTGCCCCAGATTGTATCGCTCGACCTTGACGTCATGCGTGCCGAGCTGCGAAAGCATCGCCGCAAAATTCACCAAATCCGGATCAATGTCCGGCCCGCAAATGCCAGTCGAACAACACATCGGCGGATCATAAACCTGGATCGTCTTCATGATTGAACCATACCTGGCAAACCGCCCAAAGCCAGCGCCTTGATCACAGCCACAGCGACATCACCTCGTCAGCCCCGCTTGCTTCACCGCCGCCCATGATTGAAATCCACCGCCTTCACCACCGTGCTCGCCCCTGAATTGTTCTCGATCACCGCATTCACACAGCTCGGATCCACCCGGATCGTCACCGCCTTGTTCTGAAACGTGTTGCCCGTGAAGCGCAAATCCCGCCCGTTCGGCGCAAACGTCACCACCTCCTCCGGCGCCGAATCCCCCACCACAAACACATTGTCCCGCACAATCACCGGCCCATAACTCGCCCCCGGCTCATAGATCGTAAAATACAGCTCCGGAAACCTCCCCGGTTCCCCCGTCTGATAGGCGATCCGCCCCCGCCTCAGATCCGCCTCATTCTTCGTCGTGTTATTCACAAACACATTGCCCGTCATGATGAAATTCACCGGCTGGTTGATCCACACCCCGCGCCCGCCATTGCGAAATGTGTTCCCCGTCATCGTCACATCCGTGCAACTCTTCTCAACACTCACCACCCGACTCCCGTTTGTGCCGTCCACCAGATTGCCCATGATCGTCGCATTCTGACAAAACTCCGCCAAAAAGAACGCCCCCATGCGACTTCCCAAAATGTGATTGTTCGCGAACACAATGTTCCGGCAGCGCTGAACATGCATCGTATCTCCCAGCGCGCTCAGCTGACACCCCGTCACCCGCACATCCCGCGCTCCCACGATGTCAAACGCCCCCTTGCCCGGCCCGCTACCCGTCGGCGCATAGGCACTCAGATACGTTCCACTCAGGTTAAATGCCACCTGTCCCCTGCCCTCACCCTCAAACCGAATCGCTTCACCACCCGGCTTGTCCGCCACCTTGATGAACGCCGTCCCCGCCTCCACCACAAAATACTGCCGCCCTCTCACCACGTTCTTCGGCAAAGCCTCCCCCATGAACGTCAGCGCCTCCTTCGGATCCTCCGTCTGACTCACCTCAATCGGCTTGACCGTATTGTCCAGCATCACCCGATCCCCCTTCATCGTCACCTCCCTCATCAAGTCCGTTCGAAAATACTTTCTCGCCCGCTCCACCTCCCACGCCTCATACGCCTCCGGAAACGTCAGGATCTGCCACAGGTGACCATAGTCCCACATGAACTTCCCGCTGCGCAGCAGCGTGCAACCCTCCACCGCCACCCGCTCCGCATACACTTCCACCTCACTCTCACTGCTCTTGCCAGACTTTCCGTGCACCCCGATCACCGCACCCGCCATCCCGTTCGCCTTCACCTCCCGAAACAACACATCACGCGTCCCGCCCGCCTTCGTCGTCGTGATCTCAATCCCCTTCGTGTTCGCATTCGGCTCCCAAAGATTCTCCTTCACCTCAGGATCAAACACATGCCCCACAAACTCCCCGCCATGCCACGCAAAATCCGTCACATCCTCCCCCGCAAAGACCACCACCCGCGCCTTCTCCGGTAGCACCTCCGGCAAAACAAACCGCGCCCCATGCGCCATCACCGTCGTGTTCGACACCAACCGAATCGGCTCTACTCCATCCAAATGATACTCCCCCGCCGGAATCGTCACCACCCCACCCTTCCCCAACAACGCCGCCAGCCTCGCACCATCATCCGCCTCCGCACAAGCCAAAGCCAAACTCATCCAGGCAGCAAAGAATCGCAGGTTCATTAGGTTCATAGACAGAAGAAAAAAGAAACGCCAACAGCACCATGAGATTCCCGCCAAATCCCATGCGAAACGCGACAAGTTCACACGGCGGGCAAATCCACCACCACATCCCCGTTCGCAAACTTCCCCTGCATCACGCTCCGATACACATGCTGCTCCGGCCGCACCATCCCATGCGTCAGCCCGCACTTCACCCGCGTCACCGGCAGTCCCGGTGACTCCTCCCAACCACCCCGCACCGGCCCGCGCTCCGCTTGCAAATACAGCGTGTGATCAAACACCTCCTTGTCATGCACCTCACCGTCATGAATGTGCAGCGTCGGAAAAAACACCCGTTCCCGCGTCGCCGTCGGAAACGCAAACGCCATCGGATGCACCTCCCCATACACCGGCTTCAACTTAAACACCGCAAAGCCAAAATCCGCATAACCCGGCACCTCACCCCACACACCCTTCGGCAATTGAAACCGCTCGTCCAGCCGGGAAAAATCCGCGACACTCGGCACAAAACTCGCATCGTAAGCCCCCACCGACTGCACCTTCAACTTCGCCGCCCCCACCCCGCGCGAAACCTCACCGAACGGGCCGCCCGCACTCTTCGGCATCGGAAACAACAACGCCAAATCAGCAAACAACCCCGCATACTTCGACAAATCAAAAAACACCACCCCATCCTCCCCCGTCCCCTTCACCACCGGAATCGGCAGCACCATCGCCAAATCCTCCTTCGCCTCCAACGCCATCTGGTAAACAATCACCTGCCGCCCCTTCGCCCCCATCCGCGCAAAAATCCGCGTATTCTTCACCTCCTCAACCGGTCTCGAAAAACAACACATAGTCCGATGTTACTCAAGTTCCTCCACCCATGTCAAGGTATCGCACTCCCAACACAGACCCTGACCCGCCTTCCCAAAGAACAGCATCGGTTCAGGCAGGCGTGGGAAAGAACGGCTTGCTGCTCATGCAACGAAATCCCAAGAGCAAGGCCACCGTCACGAACACAAAGCCCACACACATCGGCAGCCGGAGTTGTTTGGCCGAGTAGATCTTTGCCCGTTCGGGATTTGACGCCAGATAGACCATCGGATGGCTGTCCCCCTCTTTCGCTTCCGTATTGAAGGTCGCTAACGTCTTCACCTCCATGGGCTTCCCCGCTTTCGTCGTGAACTCGATGTACATGAACGTTAACTCAGTGCCGCGATCCACAGACTCTTTGGTGGAACTAAAGCCCTTCTTCTCCCATTTCGAGTCAGTGCTCGTCCGAATCGTCTCCACTCTCTTGACCACCCCGGCTGCCCTCTCTCCAAAAAGCGCCAGCGGAATCTCCTTCATGCAAAGCGATACGGCGCCCACCAAAGCGAGGGCAATAAGGCCGATTCCAATCAGCTTTTTGAATGGGAAAGACTTGGCGTTGCTGGCACTCATCGTTGAAAAGATTTTGGTATTGGGCACGACCATTCTTAAACCCCACACCCGATCCTCCGCCATCAGACCTTAGTCGGATAGTATCGCCCCTCTTCAATTCATCTCGTCCGAACCTACGGCCAATACTCCGCCACCTTCCCCTTCAAAAACGCCACACTCCGCGCCAGTTGCTCCATCCCGTCCACCCCATCCTCAATGCTGATCCACCCATCGAAACCCTTCCCCTTCAACTCCGCAAAAATCGCGTCATAGTCATTGAGCCCCTTGCCGATCTCCCCGTGTCGTAACCGCTTTGCATAGCCCTGCGCCCCGCCTTCCTCACGACGCAGATCCTCAATCGTCCCCTCCGCCAGATACCGGTCACTCGCATGCATCGTCACCACACGATGCGACACCCGCTTCAGCAACTCCACAGGATCCTCCCCCGCCAGATATGTGTTTGAAGGATCGTAGTTCACCCCAAAATTCGGGTGCACCACTGCCTCGACCAATTGGCAAAAAACATCCGCCTTCTGCGCAAACTCTGGATACTCCCAAAAATCATCCTTGTAGTGGTTCTCCAAAATCAACGTGATCCCCCGCTCCTGCGCATACGGCAGGCAGGCATAAATCGAATCCGCCGCCAGCTTCACTCCCTCCTCCAACGTCAACTCAGGCCGCCGCTGCCCGCTCAACACCCGGCAATAACTCCCTCCCAGCACTTCCGTCATATCGATCCACCGCTTCTGCTTCGCGATCTCTTTCTCCCGAAACCCCGCGTCAGGATGCGTGAAATCCGGCGAGCAGCACATCATCGGAATCACCTTCCCCGTATCTTCCACCTCCCTCCGAAACCGCCCCCAATTCGCCTCATCTGCCATCTCCAAAAACCCCGCATACCACTCCAACCCCGCAACCTCCAACGGCGCCGCCAATCGAATCCAATCAGACACAGACATCGACCCCTCCTTGCAAAGCTGTTGCATGAAGGCTTTCGGAAACGCAGCGAGTTTGGGCATAAACCGAAGTCTGCCAACACTCTCCCGCTCTCGCTACGACAAACTGCATGCGATTTGCGACACTCTACATTCCCCAGCCTCCCAAGCCCCGCATGAGAAATCCCTCCCTTCCCACCCGCCTATGCGCATCATCAATGAAGCGATTCGCGCTTAAGTGCCCAAACCCTACTTGATGAGTCCACCTCTTGATGTTAGTTACGTACTTCAATGAAGACGCGCAGGCGAATCCTCTTAATCTCCGGCGCACTCGCCCTCACCGCGACACTGATTCGACTGGTTTCAGTCGCCACTCTAAGCCATTTGCAGGCACCTTCAAATTTGGAACACCAAAAACCGCAGCAGTCAGACAGAACCCAAGGCAAGCTCTCTCCCCTCGTCACCCTTCCAGAACCGGTTCAACGCAAAACCACCGCCGAAGACACCATCGCAAAGGCTCCAATCATCGAGTCCCGCACACTGCCTCAGGATGCCAATGGCCGTCACACCAAACAAAAACTCGTTCAGTGGCAGGGCAAATACCCCCTTCTACGCATCGAAGAAGACTACGAACCCACGTCCACCCAACCGAGTGAACGCCGCTTCATGGTGGCAGATCACCTCATCGTCAAGAAACAGGCTGAATTCACCCACGACCAACTCCTCGCTTGGGTTCAAGCCAATGGCCTGACGATCCGTCGCTACTGGTCCAGCTCCGATCTCTACCTCATCGCGCTGCCATCAGGAGCTTTAGCCGAATTTGACGCGTCAATCGCCAAACTCAATGCTCCCAATTCACCAATCGAATACGCAGAGCCTGACCCGCTGCGCCTGGCCTCCAGCACCCCGAATGACTCCTTGTTCCCATCCCAATGGGCTCTCCACAACCTAAGCCAAACCGGCGGCAACCCCAACGCAGACGTCGATGCCCCGGAGGCCTGGAATACCACACGCGGAAACGACTCCCTAGTGGTCGCCGTCTTGGACTCCGGTCTGGACATCAACCACCCGGACCTCCGCCCCAACCTTTGGATCAACACTGCCGAGATTCCCTCAAACAACCTGGACGATGACGCGGACGGACTCATCGACAACGTCAACGGCTGGAACTTTTACACCGACAACAAAGATCTCACTGACTTCCCTGGACACGGCACCCATTGCGCTGGCATCATTGGCGCCGTCGCTAACAACGCTTCCGGCATTTCAGGCATTGCCCCTCAGGTCAAATTGATGCCGCTCGTCGTCATGGACCAGGGAGGTTTCATCGTCACCTCCGACGCGGTCGCAGCCATGAACTTTGCCGTCTCAAAAAAGGTCTTCATCACCTCCAATAGCTACGGCGGCACCCAGTCAAGCCGGTCAGAGAAAGCCGCCATCGACGCAGCCCTCGCCCAGGGAATCCTCGTCGTTTGCGCCGCAGGCAATGACTACCCCGCCAAAAACATCGATACCGCCAAGCTCTACCCAGCTTCCTACTCCAGCGCCAATATCATCAGTGTCGCCGCCACAACCGACATCGACACCAGAGCCGCCTTCTCAAACTTCGGCCCCTACAATGTCGACCTCGGCGCACCCGGCATCGGTATCCTCTCCACGCTGCCCAATGGCAAGTATGGTTACGAAAGCGGCACCTCCATGGCCTGCCCTCTCGTCGCCGGAACCTGCGTACTCGTCAAAGCCGCACACCCCAACCTGAAAGGGGCAGACATCAAAAGCGCCATCCTCAATAGCGTCGATCCGCTCCCCAGCCTCAAGGGCCGTGTCAAAACTGGAGGTCGCCTCAATGCCGCCCGCGCCATCAAAATTGGCACTCAACCCGTCATCGAACTCTCCAAAACCGAACTCCGTGACGCAAAGCTCCTCGGCGCCAATGGCAATAACGATGGCATCTTCAACGCAGGTGAAGACATCACTGTCGCCACCACGATCAAAAACATAGGACCCTTTGCAACCGCCGACGTCGCCACACGCCTCACCCTGCGCCAAACCGCCGGTGATGTCACTCTCCTTCGCGACGGCTTCACTTGGGGAGCCATTCGCGCAGGCGCCTCCATGACTAACAACACTGCCAAGGCGCTGCCCTTCCTTCTCCGCATCTCTCCGACCGCCCCACCACAACAGGTCACCCTTGTGTTTACGCATGTCGACAGCGACGGCCACACATGGACTTCCGAAACCCCCTTCTCCATCGCCGACTCCCACACCCTCAGCGGCTCAGTAACCCTGCTCACTGGCGGCAAGCCGGTCAAAGGAGCCACCATCAGCTACTCCGGCCCAGTCTCGGGAACGACCCTCACCGCCACCGATGGCACCTACAGGATCCGCCTACCCACCGGCACCTACCTGGTCACCGCAAGTCGCAAAGACTACGAGCCATCCCCCGCCCAGCAAATCACCCTACCATCCTCAACAGCCGCTCTCAACTTCACCCTGGGCCGGTCCACACTCGTCGCGCTCCCCGCTGCTCTCAGCTTCAAACAGCAGGAACAAACTCGAACCACCCAAACCTTCACCCTCACCAACAAAGGCGACCTACCCTCGAACCTCACCATCCAGAACAGCAGTCTCGGCAATACCATCCACTCCAGCTTTCTAAACAGACCCTCTTATGGCGCAGCCCGTGGCGCTCAATCCGCTCTCTCACCCCTTCCTTGGCAGGATGGCTTTGAAAGCGGCACCAGCAGCCTTGTCCCCTCCCGCTACTATGAGGAATTCCAAGAAGAGGACGCCTTCTACATCTACACCTACATCATCAGCTACTATCTCGGCTCCTCCTCCGTCGTCAGCAATACCGCTGCTGTCGGCCGTCGCAGCCTCCACTACCGCGACCCCTGGTTCGCAGGCTTCGACAACGGCATGCAGCGGCGCTTCGCCAAAGCCACCCAGCCCCGCTACATTTCCTACTGGGTCAGACCAGGCTCCTCCACCGGCACCAGCGGCTGCTTCAGCCTGGAAGATGGTTTTCTCGACTCCTCCAGTAAAAAATGGAATTGGCGGCCCATCATCTCGGTCGTAGCCGAAGAGGGCGGCAAACTCTCAGTCAATGGCAGCCTTCCAAGTGGCGACTCCTCAGTCCCTTTCACCCCCAAAGCCTGGCACTTCATCGAACTGCGCAACATCAACTGGACCTCTCGCACCTTTGACTACTGGGTGAATGGCACCCAAATCAAGACGGCAATCTCCTTCATGTGGGATCGTGCCTCCGCCGCCCGGGTTCACATCTACAACAACACCCTTCAAGGCGAAAGCTGGTGGGACGAATTGCGCGTGCTCGATCAAGATGAAGTTTGGCTCAGCCATACCCCCAACACGATTACCCTCGCACCAGGTGCCAGCGAAACCGTCAGCGTGACCGCCAGCTCCGAAAACCACCGCCCTGGCGTCTTCAAAGCACAACTCAATTGCTTTAGCAACGACCCTGTCCGTCCCTTTCTGAACGTGCCCGTCACCATGACCGTCACCCCCCACCCGAATACTGCGCCGGTGGTTGCCAACCAAACAGTCACCATCGACGAGGACACACCAACGGCCATTCCCTTGACCATAACCGACAGGGAAAACGACCCCTTCACGGTCACGCTCAAAACGCTTCCAAAACGCGGCAGGCTAAGCCTCACAGCCGACGGGCCCCCAATCACCTCCGTCCCCTTCAACCTCACTGGGGCGAACACGGTCGTGTACTACACGCCGCCGCTGAATGCCAGAGGTGACAAATATGCTAGCTTCAGCCTGCAAGCGAAAGACTACCGGCTCGCTTCTAAGGTAGCAACAGTCACCATTAACATCAGGAGCATCAATGATATGCCATTCGCGGCAGATGACTTTGCCCCCTTGGATGCCGGCATGTCATCCTTCACCGTGAACGTGCTTTCAAATGACGTTGATCGCGATGGTGAGCCGCTGAACTTAATCGACCACACTCAAGGCGCGAAAGGCACCGTGACTCTTGGCTCATCTCGGGGCCAGTTGATCTATACGGCGTCTCCGGACTTCCTCATGGGAGTCGATTCATTTCAATACACCATGGCCGATCCCGCAGGTGCGACCGCAAAAGGAACTGTATGGGTGACTAAGGCGTCATCTGTAACAGCTACAGGTTCAGAGGACAGTGACGTTTCAGTGACTCTGACAGGACCTGAGGCAAACAGCGGAGGCACCCTGACACGCATAGTGACCCTACCATCACAAGGCACCCTCTTTCAAACCACAGACGGCCTCACCGCCACGGTAGCCATCACCAGCGACAACTCCGCTGTCACCAACGGTGATGGCAAAGTGATCTTCCGTCCAGCTCCCCATGGCAACGGCAACCCCTACACAACCTTTCAGTTCGCTATCGTGCATGGTGCGACTGCTGCCGGTGCCAAAGCAACCGCTACTTTTCGTATCACAGCCGTGCCAGATGCACCCGTGGCGGTGAACGATGCTTTCAGCGTCAAAGCAGGTAGTCATGCGAAGCTCAACCCCCTGGCCAATGACAGCGAGGTTGACGGAGAAACCATGTCCATGACCAGCTACACGCTACCCGCGAGTGGTACCCTGACACGGAATGCTCAGGGTGTTTTCGACTTCACTCCTGATTCGCTCAGCGGCGGTAGTCTCGATAGCTTCACCTACACGCTCACTGACGTCACTGGTCTGAGCACCACCGCTACAGTCTCGCTACGCATCAAAGGAGCATCGCCTCATGCCTGGCCGACCCTGGGTGGCGATCCCGACCGTAGCGGCAATACCCCTGCCTCATTAGGAATGGGCTCACTCAGCCAGCAGTGGTCCGTCGGTTTAGGGGGCGCGCTCGCACAGGTTGCCATTGCGGGTGGTCGGGTGTTCGTCGTCCGGTCTGCTACTCCCGCCGTTATCGGGCTGGATGCCATGAGCGGCGGAGAAATCTGGCGACAGAGCTACCAAGGCGCGACCAGCATCAATCCGCCAACTTGGTTTGGCGGGAAAGTTTATGTACAGGTGCAGGACGGCCCGGGTCAGACCTCGCATTTGGTCACCTTTAATGAGTCGGATGGCACCATTGCATGGTCGAGCCCTTTTCAACAGCAATGGGACCGTTTTCTCGCACCGGCGGTAGATGAGTCGGGAGCCTATGTTTCCGGAGGCACGTTTGGCGGCATGTATGGCTATGAGATCGACACAGGCGTTCAACGATTTTTTGTTACCCGCGGTGCTGGTAGTGGAGCAACACCAACATTGCATGAAGAAGGTCTCTACACTTTTTGGGGTGGCTCCTTCCTAAGCCACAACCGCGCTTCTGGTGCAATCCTTTGGTCAAACGACTTGACCAATTCCTTCACTGCTGGTGCCGTTGCTTGCACAGACCAGACAGCCTACTTCATCGGCGGAACACGCTTGAACAAATTAGATCTCACGACAAAGGCCATAATCTGGTCACTTGGTTTCAATTCTCTTTCAGGGACACCTGCTGTCGCGCCTAACAGCATTTTTGCACTCGCAGGGAGGGATTTGATTGAGATAAGTAAGGGTACGGGCGAATTGCTGCGCACTTACTCGACGGGCAGTCTCCAGTGGCTCACCACCCAGCCCATCCTGACTGCAGACACCATTGTGGTCGCCTCTTCATCCAACACCTACCTCTTCAATTACGGCTCCACAAGTCCGCGTCAGATTCTGCCGCACGGTGGTGAGATTAGCGTTGCCTTGGGTAGCATTTTCATCGCAAGCAGTGACGGCACCGTGCGGCGTTACCGAATCGCAGATCCAAACAACCCCTCCCCCGTCGCCAGTAC
Organism: Verrucomicrobiaceae bacterium; assembly: GCA_027487315.1. Classification (GTDB taxonomy): domain Bacteria; phylum Verrucomicrobiota; class Verrucomicrobiia; order Verrucomicrobiales; family Verrucomicrobiaceae; genus JAGRPD01. The sequence continues at coordinate 10,625 of JAIYDW010000238.1, forward strand.
CGCCGCTCTGAGTACGCTCGAAGACACCCAGCTGACCATCACCCTAAGCGCCACTGATGCCAGCCCGTTGCGATTTACTGTTGCTAGCCTTCCCGCACAAGGGAAGCTGTTCCAAACGTCGGATGGGATTACCCCGGGAGCTGTCATTACCAGTTTGCCAACCTTGGTCTCTGATGCCCAGGGCCGCGTCCTTTTCCAGCCTGCGCTGAACAGCCGGGGTGAGGGCATCGGTAACTTTACCTTTCAAGCTCATGATGGCAATTCGAATTCCAACACCGCCACGATCACAGTGAACGTGGCTCCTGTAAATGACCCGCCCACGGCAATCGACGACTTAATCACCCTGCGCCCAGGTGAAACCTTGTCAGGCTACAAGCCGCAAATGAATGATCGGGACGTGGATGACGACACCTTGACGATTCAGTCCTACACCCAGCCAGAGCAGGGCACTGTCACCCCTGCAGCGAATGGCGGGCTGAGCTTTGTTCCAAATGACAGTTTCTTGACTGGCAGCACCTCCTTTCAATACACCATCGAGGACGCGGCCAATGTCATCTCCACGGCAAAGGTCACCATCAAGCTAATAGGACCCTCCGGCCTCAACTGGCCCACCTTCGGCGCCGGACCGGATCATACAGGCTACCAGCCTACCCAAATAGGCTCTGCAACACTTCGCGAGACCTGGGTAAACAAGGTGGGCAACAATGCGAACCAAGTAGTCGTGGCCGAGGATCGTGTCTTTGTCACCACCCCCGTCTACTCTTACACCACCGCAACGGTGATGGCCATGGAGGCCAGCACAGGGGGTGAAATCTGGCGCAAAACCTACCCCTCTGCACGCCGCATGAATCCCCCGACGTGGCATGAGGGCAGCCTCATCTATCAAGTGGCGCCGGGCGGCAGCGAGGCGGCTTCCATTGTTGCACTCCGAGCGACAGATGGTGCCGTTCAATGGAGCAGTCCCTATTCGACGCAAAATGAAACCTATCTTGCTCCTGCGGTGGATAGCACTGGCGTGTATGTGAATGGCGGCACCTTCGGAGGTCTCTACGGCTACGAGCGCAGCACTGGCAGCCAGCGCTTTTTCCAGTCACTGGATCAATTCGATCGCTGGACACCCGCGCTGCACAACGGCGGCCTCTACTCCTTTGTCAAAGGCATCTTCCGGAGCCACAGTGGTAGCACAGGAGCGGTTTTGTGGTCCAAAACCTTCACCTGGAACTGGTTGGGCTATGAAATGAACCGCACCATAGCCTGCGCTGGCAGCTCAGCCTTCTTCATCAATGACTCCAATCTACCCGTAGCACCCAAGCCGCGGGAACTCATCTGCCTTGACCTAAACCGTCAAGAGGTGCGCTGGATAGCCAACAGCCCTAACTACACCGGAACACCTGCGCTCGCCCATGGCTGCGTCTATGCGTATGCCACTAAGAACACTGTTAATGCCTATGACGCCACTACTGGCTCGCTAACCGCGATTTTCGCAGCTCCTTCGAATGCCAATTTTTACAATCGCCAACCGATCATTACCAATGATACAGTGATCGTCTGCGACGACAGCCAGACCTTTCTCTTCGACTTGCAAACTCGGGAGCTGCGCCAAACCCTGCCAGCGGGAGGCTCCATCAGCTTGGCCGGGCGCAGCCTCTACGTCGCCTCCGGCGATGGTAATGTGCGTTGCTACAAGGCAGCTGATCCCTTTAATCCCGCTCCCTTCGCCACCAGCGCAACCGTCACCACGTCTGAAGATGAGCCCGTAACGCTCACACTAGCCGCCAACGATAGTGGCACGCCTACCTTCACATTCGTGGTCACTCGCCTTCCCCCAGTCGGAAAGCTCTACCAAGTCACCGCCGATGGCGGGCCCGGATCGGCCTTAACGACCGCGCCCTCCATCGTAAGCGATCCGCAGAACCGAATGATCTATGTTCCCCCATTGAATCGAAGTGGCAGTAACCTCGATTCACTCAACTTCAAAGCCTCCGACGGCAACAGCTTGTCGGACGTTGCAACGGTGACCATCTCTGTAAACCCAGTGAACGATGCGCCACGCGCGAATAGCGACACACGCCAAGTGCGCTCCGGTGATATCCTTAGCCCTATGCTCGTTCTGGATAACGACTCTGACGTGGATGGCGACAGTTTAATCATCACCAGCTTTACCCAACCGGCACATGGAGTTGTTGCCTTCAATAGCGACGGAACCCTGAGATTTGAGTCATCCAACAGTATATCCACCGGCACGGACTCATTTACCTACACGGTGGTTGATCCATCAGGTGCCGCGTCTACTGGCACAGTTAACATCATATATAACCCCGATCAAAGAGGCCAGTGGCCGACGTTTGGAAACGGCCCCGACCACACAGGCTACGCGGCGACCGCAATGGGCAGGGGCACATTGAGCCAGCGCTGGGCCTACACAACCCCCGCAGGCACGCGGCAGATAGCCGTGGCCGAGGGCAAGGTATTTGCCGCCACCATCCAGAATTCATTGCCGGTACTTGTCGCGCTTCATCAGGAAACCGGGGCATTCCAATGGAGTCGGTCACTGCTACAAACTGTAAGTTCTTATAGCGATTCCATCAACTCCCCTAGCTATCACAATGGTATGCTTTACGTGCAGTATGGCCAACAGAGTAGCGGAGCTATTGCTGCCATCAACGCAGTCGATGGCACTATTTCCTGGACTAAACCAGTCGGAAACCAGTGGAGTCAGCACATGGCTCCTGCCGTCAATAATCTCGGCGTTTTCATTAATGGCGGAACTTATGGCGGCATGTATGGCTTTGATCTTGATGGCAAACAAAGATTCTTCATCCAGCTCCCACAAAGGGACCGGTGGACACCCTCTCTGCACAATGGCAATCTCTACAGCTATGTCGGCACGTTCAAAAACCACAGCCTAACGACTGGCAGCATCAACTGGGAACTCAACAATGTAGGTAATGATTATTCATTCTTGCACCGCACTGTCGCCTTTGCGGATGAAAGTGCTTTTTTGGTCGACCCCACGTACCCCTCAATAGGACTTGTATGTGTGGAGCTGACTACACAGACAATTCTGTGGCGGGAGATGGGCCCTTTCACTGGCACACCTGCTGTATACAACGGAATCGTCTATGCCATCAATTCAAAGGGTAGCATTCAGGCGCGTTCAACGAGCGATGGTTCACTCCTCAAAACGTTCACACTCGATTCCGATCCTAGCTTACCAGTGTATGCTGCTCCTATCATCACGGACGAATTGGTAATCGCGGCCCAATCTAACAAAACACTCGTCTTTGGCCGATCCGATGGAGTCTTGTTGCAAACTATTCACCATGGCGGTGAGGTCGCTGTGGTAAACGACAAACTCTTCATCAGCACTGCCACTCAAGTATTAGCTTACGCAAGTAACCCAACCATCACCTTCTCTCCTGCAGCCGGCACTTTTTCCTCCCCGCAAAACATCACCCTGATCGCCAGCGATGCGGGCGCAACGATTCACTACACCACCGACGGCAGCGCGCCAAACCTCAGCAGCGCCACGGTCGCCAGTGGTGGCAGTGTGATGATGGATCATTCTGGCATGCTGCGCGCCATCACGGTCAGAGGCAGCACAATCAGCCGCATCATCGAAGCCACTTATACGATTGGCACACCTAGCGCTGCCAGTGCCATGGCCTTCAAGAACAGTTCCTCGGCATCAGGATTGAGTGACAGCCTGGCCGCTGCTGATTTTGACAAGGATGGAAGATCCGATCTGGCCGAGGCTGTCGCCGGCACCGATCCCAGGAACCCTTCCGATTTTTTCAAGATCAACCGCACCCAAGTCTTGGCACCCGATGGCACCAAACTCAGTATTTCCTGGCCGAGCAAAGTCGGACGCAACTACCGGGTTCAATGCTCCAATGACCTGCAAACCTGGCTTGATATCTCCCCCAGTATTCATGGCATCGGCACGGAAATCACCCACCAGTTTGCCCCTCCCTCCAGCGGCCCCTGCTTCCTTCGCGTCCGAATCGAATAAACCCTCACTTGGCTGGAATAGTCGAGCTATCCTTCGGCGGATTCCGCCCAATGAACGGATGCTGCTCCAAATCAAACACCTGCCCGCTGATCGGCCCGCACTCATCCGCCAGCAGCCACGCCGCACAGGCAGCGATCTCTTCCGGCCAAAGAATGCGACCCGCAGGCGCATACACCTTCGGCAGATCCGCATACCAGTCCTCCTTGAGACCATGCTCGCGCTTGCGCTTGGCTTCATTTTCCGTCAGCACCCAACCCGGATTGATCTGGTTCACCCGCACCCCGTTCTCTCGCATCAACGTGTCACCCAGATTCCGGGTCAATGTCATCAAGGCTCCTTTGGACACCGAATACGGCATCAAATTGGGCTCACCACTGTAGGCATTCACACTGCCGATGTTGATGACGCTGCCACCTGTCTTCTCCAGGTGAGGCAACGCCGCTCGAATGATCAAGTAGGGCACCACACAGTTGATCTCAAGCATCCTCCTGAACCACTGGCCATCCGTGTCATGAATGTTGCCCGTGCCCACCTGCGCCGCATTGTTCACCACAGCGTCCAGTTTGCCAAAAGCTCCAATCGCCGCATCGACCAGCCTCAGTGGCGCCCCTTCATCAGCAAGATCGTGGATGATCAGCACTGCATTCTCAACCCCCAACTCCGCCAGCAAAGTCTCCCCCAACTCCTGTTCCAACCCATGAATCACCACCTTCGCTCCCTCAGCCACGCAACGCTTGGCAATGGCTTTGCCAATGCCCGTAACACTGCCCGTAATTGAGATGACCTTGTTTTCCAATCGCATCCCGAAATCTTAACGACATCAGCACGCTTTGCACCACGACTTTGTGTGTGCGAAATACGACACCTCCCCTGTCCTTTGTATCAATTCCTTCACTTCCGAAACCACGGAGTCGGTTGAAATACCCCTCACCCCGCTTTACGCCAGCGCATGCCCCGCCCTCAGCCCGCAGTCATTTTCATCTTCATCACCCTCTTCCTCGACATCTTCGGCATCGGCTTGGTCGTTCCCGTGCTGCCCAGGCTGGTTGAACAAATGCAGGGCGGCAATGTCGAGGCCGCTTCTCATACAGTCGGCTGGCTGGGCGCCCTCTACGCCCTCATGCAGTTCCTCCTCTCCCCCATTCTCGGCAGCCTCTCCGATCGCTTCGGTCGCCGACCCGTCATTCTCGTGTCACTTCTCGGATCCGCCTTGGACTACCTGCTCCTCGCGTGGGCCCCCACCTTGGCTTGGCTCTTCATTGGCCGCATCATCTCAGGCATCACCGCCGCCAATTTCTCCGCCGCCAGCGCCTACATCGCCGATGTCACCCCCCCGGAAAAACGCGCCGCCGGCTTCGGCATGATCGGTGCCGCCTTCGGCCTCGGTTTCATCGCTGGTCCTGCAGTCGGTGGTTTGCTCGGTGAATACGGCCTGCGCCTGCCCTTCCTCGTCGCCGCCGGTGTCACGGGTCTGAACTGGCTCTATGGCGTCTTCGTGCTCCCCGAGTCTTTGACCAAAGACAATCGCCGCGCCTTCTCCTGGCTCTCCCTCAATCCCTTCCGCTCCCTCACCGCCCTAACCCGCTGGCCCATCGTCTCAGGCCTCGCCGGTTCCCAATTCCTCATGAACCTGGCCCACAATATCTACCCCAGCCTCTGGGTACTCTACACCGGATTCCGTTACGATTGGTCCAGCCAAACCGTCGGGCTCTCCCTCTGCGTCGTCGGCCTGACCTCAGCCATCGTCCAAGGCGTCCTCGCCGGCAAAATCATCCGCAAATTCGGCGAGCGAAGGGCCGTTCTGCTCGGCCTCGGCCTCATGTCCATTACCATGGCCGGATACGGCCTGGCTCCCGAAGGTTGGATGATCTTCGTCATCATCATGATCGGCGCAGTGGGAGGCGTCGCCGGTCCCGCCGAACAATCTCTCATCTCCCAAGCCGTTCCCGCCGACGAACAAGGTGCGGTGCAAGGTGCCCTCAACAGCCTCGCCAGCGTCGCCGGAGTCATCGGCCCTCTCCTGTGGACCAGCATCTTCGCCGCCAGCCTGGGAACCCACGGATCCATCAACCTCCCTGGACTCGCCTTCATCATCGCCGGCGTCCTCACCTTCCTCGCCCTAGTTGTCGCCATCCGCGTCCTCAAACGCTGGGTCCCTGCGTGATCGCCATCACTTCACGGCTTCTCGATCACGAGCCCGGCTCCCTCATCCACTCGGGCCACAACAGCCTTGGCTTGGTTGCCCTTGCCCTTCACTACCGCATTCTGCGCAATCAAAAAGCGTCCGCCGCTGATGGGCACGATACCGACCGAGGCGTTAAAATCCCACCGACCCGTAATCCGAAAGCCCTCATCGGCACGCAGCAACACGGCAGGATTGCCATAGCATCCAAACCACCAGGCACCATCGGCAAAAGTGACAGTTTGAATGCCCTTCTCCGTATGACCACTGGCAAGGACATGGCGCTTCAGAAAGCGAAAAGCCTCATCATACTCATAGACATAGTTTTCGTTCACACTCGGTGGCAGCCCACCAACAATAATGAACTTGCCCTCGTGATGCGCCATGCCGCCCGCACCATGCACCACCTCAGGCAGACGATGACGTCCGACTTCATCCAGTGTGTCCGCATTATACACATAAACCCAAGAATCCTCCTGCCCGGGTGGTTCATTGAACTTGCCCAGATTGGTCGCCACATAAACCCGACCGTTGCGATAACAAAGATCCCCATGATGATCCGCCACGGGCACCTGCTTGAGAAGGCGACCCTGCGTATCCGTCTTCACCAGCACATCCGTCCAACACCAATAGATGGAGTCCTTCCCGTTGGTGCAGATGCCTTGCACATGACGTTTGTAAAAGCCTTCGCAGGATACTCCCTGAAACATACCCTCAACAGCCGGAGACATGGCGGTCAAAGCCTCATTGTAGAACGCCCAATTGTCCTCACCAAGCGCCTCCAAAACAAGGTTGGGATTGTGTGGAACATTGGGAAGCTGGCGGTAAGTGTGCGGGATCTTTAGCGCATCAAAATGCTGCTTGAAGTCGCGATTAAACCGCAGCGTCTCATCGCGGTCTCCGACGACTTGCCGGATGCGCAACCCGCTACGCAATTTGTCCGCATTTTGCTCTGCAATCCGCCACGGACTCTGCGCCTGGAAAGTCGCCATGTCTCCGCCATAGACCGTGCCAAGCACCTGATCACGCCCCTTGGGACCTGCGCGTGGTGCTTCGTTGAAATCCAACTGCAACGGCCCAGCCCCCAACAAGGAGACCCCAGCAAAGAGTTCCGAATACTTGAAGCCCAACCGCCCTGCACCATAACCCCCCATGCTGAAACCTTCAATTATGCGACCCTCTCGTTTCGCCAGCGTGCGAAAGCTCCGGTCCATATGCGGAATCAGTTCCTCAATGAACATCGTCTCCAACTTCACCGATCCGTCTTTCCAATCGCACCACATCCCCATCGGCAAGCCGTTCGGAAAGACCATGATCATCGACGGGATTTGCCCAGTTTTCATCGCCTCGCCATACCGCCGAGCCACCTGGGCCGCCGCTGCGGGTGTGCTCCCGCCACTGCCATGCAACCAATACAGCACGGGAAAGCGCCGCTCCGTATCTGTGTCATAGCTTTCCGGTGTGAAGACATAGCAGCTCACCTCCTGCCCTGCCGTTGGGCTGTCAAACAGCACCCGCTGCACCCGCGGTGCATTCACCTCCGGCAGAACCCAAACAGGTTTTTGCTGGGCGATGGCGACGGACGAAACCAACGAGACGAGAAGCAAGACATTCTTCATGCACAGGGTCTAACCAAAAAGATGTCCATGAGTTGCAGCTTGCTTGCTCGCGGCAGTTTGACCATTGGCCCACCAACCAATGCGTCATCCTCCCTCCGACACAGTCGATGCGGTCAGGGCCGCCCGCGTGCCTTTTTCCCAATGAAGACCCCAGTCCCTCATCGCCTTCACCACGGGCAAAAGAGCGGTGCCTTTTTCGGTCAGCTGATACGCCAAGTGACGCGAACCCTCGGCGTCTTTGACTTGAGTCACGACTCGATGCTCTAGCAGCCGCTTCAATCGATCCGTGAGGATATTGGTCGGAATACCTTCAGGGGAGGCGAGAAAATCTTTGAAGCGACTTCGACCCAAAATGAGATCCCGGATAACAAGCAGAGTCCAGCGGTCGCCAAACACATCAAGACTGCAGGCCACAGGGCAGGGCGAGCGGCGCACAACAGATTTGGCGGACTTCGAGGCGGCTGAAGATTGGGGCTTGGCAGTAGGCATGTCACAAAATGCAAACTTGTTACTTGCAATCAACAAGTATGGATGGCTTTATACTTGCATATTGCAAGTATAAAGATGAAACCGGAACACCTCCCCCAACTCGCTCCTCCTGGAGCAGGTCTCCCCAAAATCGAACGCTTCGTCGCCAATCGCATGATTCGCTGGAAGGCGGCTCGAACGACCCGTGACCAAGCCACTGCAGTCTTCGATCAACAGTGCGAGGCCATCCTCCGCTTATTGAAAGATCAAGATCAAACGGCCCTCACCCAACCGGTGCTCATCAAGCGTCTTCCCGGTCTCGAAGATAGCAGTCGTTACTGGTCGCTGCTCATGGTGGTGGACCACTTGCGGATCGTGAACCGGGACATCGCTGAAGTCATCGCCAGTCTTGGCGCGGAACGCTTGCCTGAGCGTGAGGCCAGCATTGCCGCAGTGAAGCCCAATCCCCAAGTGTCGCACACGGTGATCGCCGAATTTGAGCAAGGCTGCAGTGACTTTACCAGCATCGTCTCAGCAGTGCCTGATCTGAAAACCTCCCTGAAGTTCCCACACCCCTGGTTCGGTCCCATGGACGCCGCCACCTGGCACTTCATGACGGCCTTTCACATGCAACTCCATTTCAAGCAGATGAACCTCATCTTGGCGGGTCTTTCCAAAATCTAAATCACTCATCCCTACGCATCATGAAATTACTCTTCGCACTACTCACCATCGTCTTACTCTCTAACTGCGCCACTTCCACGCCCACGGGCTCAGCGAAGCAGGCTCAAACACGCCCGATTCCAGAACGCATCAATTGGCCAGAACGTTATCGCCCGGATAAATCCACATTCTTCGTCCACAACGAGATTGAAATCTCTGCCCCACCAAAGGTGGTTTGGAACATCCTCCAGGATGTCGAGTCTTGGCCGAAATGGTATGTCGGAGCTACGGACATCGCTCTGATCAACTCGAAGTCTGGTAAGCTTGAGCGAGATGGAGCATTCACGCTTCATACCATGGGGATGGATTTTGTTTCCCGTGTACGCGAGTTCGAACCGCCCTACAGGCTGGCAACCGAAAACCGAAAGACTTTGATCCAAGGCTACCACACTTGGCTGATCGTCCCCACCAAGACAGGATGCAAAATGATTACCGATGAGTCCTTCCGTGGTCCCCTCGGGCTAATGCAAGGCACATTCATTCCAAACAAACTGCATCGTCTGCATCAAATCTTCCTGGAAGAATTGAAGAAAAGGGCTGAGGCCAAAATCAGGCCATGAAGAAATCCTTCTGGTTCATTTGCCTTCTCTTCCTCATGGGTCTCTCAACATTCCTCAGCAACTGCAGCTACACCGCGCCATTCCGTCGAGTCGAATCCATATCTCAAGATGCCAGAGTGATCCTAACCCTCAGCGCGGTGGAACATCAGAAGGGTCAGCGAAAGCCCTTCTTTGACGACACCAAACGGGTGCTGGCTGATCTCCCCAATCACGCAGGCCTGGTGGGTTACTCCTACCGTTTCCAACTCCTCGGCAACAAAGCCTGGACCATGACAGCCTGGAAAGACGAGGCCTCACGGGATCAGTTCAGCCAATCACCGGTCCACCTTTCCGCTGTGCGCAACAGTCACACCACCGCCCAAAACATGCGTTTCATCTCAGTCAAAGTACCCGCAAGCTCACTCCCCATAAGCTGGGATGAAGCCATCCGACTTTTAGACACGGCTCCAGCTTATGAATGACACACGCTACGCATGGCAAACCTTCGCGTTGGCTGCTTCCACGATCTTCATGGTCTCGCTAGATGCCACCGTAGTAGTTGCCGCCTTCCCCGCCTTCCGGGCACATTTTCCAGATGCCTCCGCTCCCTTGCTCTCCTGGATACTGAATGCCTACACCATTGTGTTTGCTGCCCTGCTCGTGCCTGCGGGTAGAATAGTGGATCAAATGGGGCATCGACGCTGCTTTCTCATCGCAGTTGCAGGTTTTACTCTGGCGTCCGCAGCCTGTGCCTTTGCTTCCAGTCCGGCGACACTCATTACTGCACGAGTCATCCAAGCTGTCGCGGCAGCCCTGGTTTCACCCGCCTCGCTCGCGCTCATTCTATCCTCATTTCCCGATGAGCATCGCTCCCGCTCCGCAGGCCTCTGGAGCGCTGTAGGCGCTTTGGCCGCCGCATTGGGTCCGCTGATTGGATCGCTGCTCATTGAGTGGTTCTCCTGGCGCATGATCTTTCTCATCAACGTGCCCATCGGCCTCACTGTGCTTTGGCTCGGGCACCTTCGATTGAGGAGTGATAGAGTGAGCCAACAGAGGCAGAGCTATGATGTCATCGGCACACTTCTCCTCATCTTTGGGGTCGGTTGCATCGCTCATGGCTTGGCTGAAGCAGGTCAGGGGGCCTTTTTATCTCAGTTGGTCATGATTCCCCTTTCGATCGGTGTCGTCTGTCTCATTGGCTTTCTGTTGCACGCTCGTGGGCGACCTGATTCGGCCCTGGATCTGCGTTTGTTCGCCGATTCAAACTATCGCTGGGCCAGTGCCGCGACGCTCGTGCTTGGCAGCGCTTTTGGCATGATGTTTCTGTCCTTCTATCTCTTCTTCACGGGCGTTTGGCACTACCCACAATCCATGGCCGGTCTGGCCGCAACACCTGGACCTCTCCTGGCCACCCTCTTCGCCATCATCGTGAGCAAAAAACAAGGCCTATGGGGAAAGCGACGCTTGCTCACGATGGGTGGCGTTTTATTCGCTATCAGCAATCTCTGGCTAGCACTCCGCATCAGTCCTGTGCCGCATTACTTCGGCACATGGCTGCCGGGTCAGATCATCAGCGGTATCGCCATCGGCCTCATGCTCCCCTCTCTCGCCGGAGTTGCAGTGCAGAACCTGAATACGGATCGCCTCGGTGTGGGAAGCGCCGTCAACAACGCCATCCGCCAGCTAGGCAGCTCCCTCGGCGTCGCTCTATCCGTCGCCCTCGCTGGCAGCGCCTTAAACAATGTCGAACCCTTTCGGCGAGTCTATCTCTGTCTCGTTGGAACCGGCCTGCTAATTGCCGCCTTGGCCCGGCTACTCGAAGCCGTTGAAAGGCTGAAAAAACCCACAGAACCATCCCAGAGCGAGAATTCAGAGCACCGATGATCTTGTATCCTTCATTCCGAATTGGCATAACCACCACGTTGAAGCAATCATCCTCTTATGGCTTTGCCGGCAGCGCGTAATAGGCGCATTCGGCGAAAAAGAAAACGGACAGGTTGATCTTCGAGTAGTCATAGTGGCGGATCGAACGCTCGACAGCAGCTCGGTCGGCATTGTCACCGGCGAGTGCGATGATCGCAGCAGCAGCTAGGGGATTTCGCATGTATCGGGATTCATAGCTTTTGCGTTTACCGAGAAAAGCCTTATCGCCCATCTCCGACAGCTTCTGGGCGTCAGCCTGCGTTCGTTGTGGGAACCAGTTCGGATAACCCTTGCGCCAGTCCGCATGACCAAAGACCTCCGTGTCTTGATTGTCAAACTGAGCATGCGCTTCAATTGAAACGAGGGCGTTGCGAGCATTAATCGCCAGACCTGCACGATACTTCGCGCAAAGGGATTCATCGGATTCCATGGCGATGAGCTTGGCCAGCGAAGCCTGGGAGCCGACATAGATCCACAAGCCGTACTCATCAATGCTCTTGATCGCCTCACGGTCATGCGGGTAGCCCTCGGCGCAGATTTCAGCTCGTGTCAGGGTGCTCGAGGTGGGCTTCTCCGCGAGAGCCTTCTGATAGCGGGCGAGCCAAACTGGATCATTCGTGATCTCATGGGTTGCCCGTAGCATGAAAAGGTAGCGCACGGCATCGCGAAAAAGATGCCCCTGAAAACCGCCTCTGAAATCACCTTTAAAAGAACCATCACAAGGGCACTTCCAAGCGGTGGTCTCCAACACCTCGGCCACCTCCTTCACCTTCGCGGCGATCTGCTTTCGCTCTTCATCCGAGGCGAAGCCGCTGGTAAAATAGGCATGAAGACCAAGAAACCACGGATGCGTCTGATCATCGGAGCCGAGCGGATAATGACACCTGCCATCCGTGCCGATGCCACGTGCGATGAAGCCGGGCACGTCCGAAACGGAGGCGCACTTGATGAGGCCAAGCATCAGGCGGCGCGCATTGTCTTTGTCCACGGCATAGCCAGTCCGGCGAGCCCTCTCACATGCAGCCGGAAGATACAGGCCCGTGAACATCGGCCCATCTTCAATCGGACTCCACCATCCGATGGAGTTAGGCCTTCCCAAAGCGCAATCCTCAGACGTAGGCAGCTCGCCAACAAAGTCACGGATGATCCCGTGTGAATCCACAAACCGTCCCCAAAGCTCCGCATGCGCCTGCTCAACAGCCTGCGACAGTGTCAGCTGATCCGCCTGGAGCGGTCGAATCAAGGTCATGCTGAAAAGCACAAGACCGACGAACAATGAGAGAGTGGGTTTCATGGAGTCGAGGTCGTAAGGCTAGGAATGGTGCCTGGCAAGACGGCAATCATACAGCCGGGCCAACACTTTACCCATACGTCGATAGGCGATGTATCTGGCTTACAATCGCTGGGCATGTTCACTGCCCACCGAAAATGCGATACCAAACAGACCACCCCTATCACCAAACTCGTATCACTGACCCGCCGTGGCGACTTCATTCGTCATGATCGTGAAATCACGCGCTGCCTTTCGCACCGCTGCTTCATCCGTCACAACGATGGTCGCCCCGGGAGTCAATAAGTCATACAACTTCGTCGCAAATTCTGGATTGAAACTCACCCGCTTCGCTAAGTCCTCAAAACTCGAACGCTTCGCATTCCCTTGATCCGCCACCGTCATCCAGTTCCGGGCTTTCCGAAAGGGCGCCAACAAACTCCACTTCTCCGTCTCCCCATCCAGCATGGAAAAGACATGCCCCCCAAGAGGCTCCTCTCCCTCGACCCGAATCGCCGCCTTGCCAATCGGATTGCCATTCCGATACACATACATCGCTTTGTCGGCCCCGCTGACCAAGATCGTAATCGGACCCTCGGGACTACGCTCAGGCCTCCAGTCAAAGGCTCCATCCTCCAATGTCTTCAACATGTCAGGCGACAAATCCGTCGGCGCGAGCAGGATCCCTGGGTTCGCCGCAAAGTGCGGCTGCGGCGTCTTGTCATTGCCAATCACTACCGTCCCGCCCTTCTCCGTCAAACCGAACAACAAGGTCGAAAAATCATACGGCAACCGAATGCACCCATGACTCGCCGGATACCCTGGTAGCGGCCCCGAATGCATGGCAATCCCGCTCCACGTCAGGCGCTGCATGTTCGGCATCGGCGCATTGTTGTACTTCTTGGAGCGATGACTCTGCTTCTTCTCCAAAATCGTAAACACCCCCGCTGGCGTCCCATGCCCCACCGCCCCCGTGCTGACCGACGACCGCCCCACCAGCACCCCGTTGCGATAAACATGCATCACCTGCAACGGCACCGAAACTAACACCACCACCGGCCCCGTCGGCGAGACCACCGGCGCCCACCAATACTCTCCCGGCTTCAATGGCCCCGTCGGCTTCCCTGTCGGCGTCCCCTTGGTATGCGCAGCCGGCCTCTCCATGACCCCAAACGCAGGTGAAGACAACACAAGCCCGGCAACACACATCAAAACAATGAGCTTCATAGACAATCGCCAAATCACACTCAAATCGGGCTTTCGTCAAGCAGCCGCGCAATTCGCATCAATGCCCGCTCCGCTTTGCCACCAATGCCTCCCACTTTTGCACAAGCCTCTTCAATCCCCCATCCAAGCGAAGCGCCAGGATCTCAATGGGCGTAAACCATCTCAATTCAAGGCTCTCGTCACTCACTGCAAACTCCGCATCTTCAGGCGCAATCAACATCCACCTCACATCGTAATGAAAATGCATCGGCTCCACCCCAAGTGCCGGAATCTGATGAATATCCAAATCAAACGGCCGAGCGGACGCCACGATCAAATCCGAAATCCCGGACTCCTCCAAGGCTTCTTTTCGCGCCACCCCCAGGACATCCTCATCCCCATCGCAGTGGCCTCCAAACTGCAACCATCGGTCCAGCTTACGATGGTGGTGAAGAAGCACCTTTGATCCATCAGCAGAAACAACCAGGGCACTCCCGGTGAAATGAGCCGGGAAGCAACTCCGCTCAAAACAGTTCGCACCACTGTCGATAAGTTGGACCATCTTCTCTCGGAACTCGATCTCTGACAAACGATCCGACAGATCAAGGGCAGCGAGTTGGTCTCGGAATTCAGCGCGCGTCATCGTCGAACATCGTACGCGAGAGCCTCACGCCCCGCAACAGGTCGATTCTCGGCCCACAGGCTCAATCCTCAAACTCATCGGCTGGATCAAACGGCGGCATCGGGATGTTGATGATCCTCAGGTTCCCCACCGCCCGGTGTTTGCACCCAGGTCGAATCATCACCGTCGTAAGCGGCTTCAACGGAATGATCTCTCCATCCGCCTCCAAATGCCCCTCCCCCTCCAGCACCACGTAAATTTCAGTCATCTTCTTGTGATAATGCACCCGGCTATCCTGGCAAATGTCAGTCAAATGCACCGTCGCCACGGTGTTCCATGACTCCCCAAACGCCCGCCTCGCCTGCCCGCACGGACACGCCACCGGATCAATCTCGTCCAACTGAGCTACAGCAAAGTTCCTCTCCATGGTCGTCCCTTACTCGTTCGCCTTTTCCACCTCCATCACCACCTTCGGCTGCAAATGAGCCGCAGCAGCCGCAGCAGCCGCTCGCGCTTCCGGCGTGATCTGCACTTCAAACTCCCGGCACCAGCCCTTGATCTCCAACTCGTTGAAGATCTTCCCAATCACCCGCCGCAGCAGTCCTTTCAAATTCGGCAACTCCACTTCCTGCAAACTCCGAATCGCCGCCTCCTTGTAGCTCTCCAGCAAACTCATCGACTTCTCATGCGCCCCGCTCGCCTCGGCCCACGCCCGAATCGTCGGCTTGTCCGGCAGCACCTCCGCTTGGCCGCTCCACAGCGCCTCCATCGCCTCCTTCACTTCCCCCTGCCCCTTCTCTCTCAACAGCGCCAAAATGATGCTCGGACGAATCGACACATTGTTATCCGCCGCCGAATCATCGCCCAGGTCATCCAAGTCATCGCGGATCTGATACGCAATCCCCAAGTTCTCCGAATACTGATGCAGCACCTCCTCCACCTCGTCCAATCGCGCCGCCATCGCCGCTCCTACCTTCAATGCCACTTCAAAAGCTGGTGCCGTCTTGCTGCGAAAAATCTCCAACACCTGCCTCGATGCCAGTGGCGTCGGATGATTGTTCCAAAGCAACTCCGCTCCTTGCCCACGACACAATTCCCTTTGCCCCTCTGCCGCCACCTTCAACGTCGCCGCACGAATCCCGCTCGACGCCTCGCTGTCCGCCAACCACCGATACCCCTCGCCAATCAACAAATCCCCGACATTCAGCGCCACTGGAATTCCATACTCCGTATGCAGCGTCGCCTCGCCGTAGCGCTGCGCATCATTGTCCTCAATGTCATCGTGGATCAGCGACGCCTTGTGAAACGCCTCAACAGCAATCGCCGCCTTCTTCACCGTGTCAGAAATCGGCGCCTCCGGATCTTCCCTCAGCGCCTGATACGCCGCCACACACAAAAACGGCCTCCAGCGCTTCCCCGCCCGCGCCAGCCAATCCCGTCCAATCTCCTCAGTCTGATCCCCCGGCGCACCCAACAATGCATCCAGCATCGGCCGCTCAAACCATGTCTTCACCTCATCGTGCAACGCGTTCAAATTCAATCGCCGCGTCTTATCGTCACTGGTCAGATGAATGTAATCCCACACCCAATCAATATCGACCGTGGTATCAATGCAGTCATCTTGCAACAAAGGCACCGCTACCGCCGGAATCGCCGCCGCCTCCACATACGGAAACGTCCGCTCCAAAACCGACAAACAAGAGATCCCCACGATCGCTTCAATCTGCCCCGTCTGAATCAGCGACATCACAATCGCACTCCCCTCAGCCACCAGCACCGCATACCCCAACTTCTCCGCTTCATTCTGAAAATCCTGAATCGAACACAACCCGCACTGCTTGCACAAAAGCCCAAACTCATCAAATGGCGCCGGACACTTGCTCTCTACCCTCAGACACTTCGGCATCAACAGCAGGCGCTTCTCAAAGGGCACCGTCGCCAACGACTCTCGCCAAGTCTCATTCGCCAGCAACACCCCCACGTAATCCCGATACAACCGATCAATGCCATGCCGCTCCAAAATCGTGTCCGTATGCCCCTGCAACTCGTCCATCGGCACTGGCGGCACCAACTTGGTCTCTTCAGCGTAAGCCCGCACCTGCGCCAGGATTCGATCTCGATCCGGTTTCGTCTGTGGAATGTTTTTCTTCGGCTGTCGAACACCACGAGTGGTGCCCGGAACAGGTGGAGGAAGCGGGGCAGATCGAACGGCTACAGTGGACATTTTTGAGGGTTGGCGCGTTGTTGAAAGACTCACGAGACTAATGGCAGTTCCGACCAATGAAAAGCCCTGAAACTCGCCACAGAATAAACCGCCTCAGCACCCGAAAGTCTTGCAGCAAATGCAAACCCGTCCTGCTCCTCATTTCACTTTCCACAGCTTCCCATCACTCCGCACAAACAAAGCTCCGCCACTCACCGCCGGCGTACTCAAGATCGTGTCCTTCAAAGCCACCGTGTGAACCACTTTCCCCTCGCCCGCTCCTGATGGATCGATCACCTGCAAATCCCCCTGCTCGCTCGCAATAAACAACCTCCCTCCCGATGCCACAGGCGACCCGCTGAAGGGCCCCTTCATCCTCAGTTTCCACACCTCCTCCCCCGTCGCCAAATCCGCCTTCACCAGCACCCCGCTGCCATTCACCAAATACAACGCCTCTCCCAGCACCAACGGACTCGCCGTCCCAGGCTTCAACTTCTCCGCCCGCCAAAGCTGCGTCGTCGAATCCGCTTCAGGCACCAGCGCGGTGATCCCGTTCGAGGGCACATAAATCGCCTTCTTCGTCACCGCTGCCGACGGGATCGTCGCCGCCCCATCCGCATAGTTCCATTGCACCTTTCCCGTCATCGGATGCACCCCGGTCATCCCCTTGCTCGACTGCAACGCCACCGTCTCCCCAAACACCACCGCACTCGTCCAATTCGCGGCCTTCGGCCGTTCCATTTTCCACCGATTCACCCCCGTCTTGACGTCGATTCCCAGCGCCAGCGATTCACTGTCATTCTCGCTCTGCACCACCAGAGTTTCCTTCACAACCACCGGCGATGAGGCCATCCCCAGACTGTTGGACGCATTCGTGTAGTCCAGCATCAATCCCCGCAACCAAAGCAAATTCCCCTGCAGATCATAAGCCACCAAATCATTCGAAGAAAACAGCGCGAACACCCGCTCCCCGTCACTGCATGGCGTCGGCGCCGCCACACTCGTCTTCTTATGGCTCATCGTCCGCCCCGTCGCCCGCAGCGTCCGCTCCCATATCTTATCGCCAGTCAAAGCGGAAAAACAAAGCACATGCAGCGTGCCCTGCTCATTGCCACTCGCCGCCGTCACAAACACCTTGCCCCCCACCACAATCG
>JAIYDW010000002.1 GCA_027487315.1 Verrucomicrobiaceae bacterium
TCCCCCGGTCACGCCGTCTCCTCCCCCGGTCACGCCGTCTCCTCCCCCGGTCACGCCGTCTCCCCCCCCGGTCACGCCGTCTCCCTCCCAGGTCACGCCGTCTCCCTCCCAGGTCACGCCGTCTCCCTCCCAGGATTCGTCAAATCCGCCATCGGATTTGACGAATCCGAGGGCGCGCAGCGCCACATATGACCACCCCACCCCATTGCCTCCACCTCATCCACCGAAAGTCATCACGGAACCAAAACCGGCCCCACCTCCACATTCCCCACACTCCCATCCGAATCACGAAAGAATCCCCCCACTCGATTCATCGCCGGATGCGCCAGCCCCCGCCAACTCAGCACCCGCTTCGGTCGCCCCCCTCCCGCGGGCAAACTCAAACTCCCCGTCACACTCCCCAGCGACCGATTCACACTCAGCTTGATCCTCTCCCCGCTCGCCGCATTCACCACATACGCCGTCGCCGTCGAAAACCCCATCGCCTCCACGATCGCCCCCACCAGCCCACCTCCATTGGCCCGCAACTCCAACGGGTTGCCCGGAAGAAACGGCACCCCACCTCCCAAGGGCTTCCATAGCGACCCCTCCGATTCCAACTCATGGGCAAACAACTCACTCGCAGGCAAATACGGATCCAACGCCGCCGCCCAAAGAACCCCCCCTCGCAAAATCGTATTCCGCCCTGTCGGAAACTGCGCCACGCCCGTCAACGACTCCTTCCGCGTTGTTTTCGCATCGTATCCCAGCCGCGCGTAAATCGGCGCGCCACCTTCCATCGTCATCACCGTCGCATCCGTAAAAGCCACCCCACTCGGAAGTCGTCCAGACACCGTTACCCCTCCTCGCTTGCTCAACGTCAGACTCATGAACCCATGCCCCTGAGGCGAACTCCCATTCGGCGGCAACAGCACATTCCATCGCCCCACCGCCACTGCATCCGGGTTCGGTTGCACCCGCTTCAACGCATCACTCATCACAATCGGCCCCCCTTCCAAAAACAACTCCGAACTCGCCGTGATCGTCCCCGTCACCACATCAAAACCCAGCGAAAGCGCCAGGTATCGCTTCGTCTTCGGATCATACGAACCCAGAGAAACCACCCCCGTTGGAGACAACCGCCCCCGTATCGGAAACGACGTGCAATCATAGTTCGCCAACCCCGAAACCTCCCCCCGCAAACCCAGCGTCAACCTCAAACGAAGCCGCGTATTCTGACTCAGTGTCGCCTCGTTCACCAATAGCCCCGCGTAACTCCCCGCCGCCTCGGTAAACGGACTCACCACAAAGTTCGCCACAATCTTCATGTCATCCCGCATCGTGAATGAAAGCCTCGGCTCCTCCCCATTCACATCCCCGCTCCAATTCGAAAACAGGAACCCAGGCGCTGGCACCGCCGTGATCACATAGTCCTTGCCCACCGTTCGCGTCGTGATCCCCAGGAACCCCCGCGTCAACGATCCCGCCCCCCGGGCCTCCACCATGAGTTGCGACGCATACTGCCGCACAAAACTCAAGCTCACCTCGCTCGAAACCCTCCCCTCCTCGTCCTCCGCCTGCACCGCCAACTCATTCCTCCCCCCCACAAGACCCGCACCCGTTTTCAGCATCACCGACCACATCGCACCACCCGGTAACCGATGCCTCAATCCCCCATTCAGCGTGTAATAAACCGCAGCAATCCCCTTCGAAGAAATCGCCGACCCACTCGCCATCAGATCCGCTTCTCGAGTCGTCACTACCAGCGCCTTCGGCGTCACAATTCTGACCCTCGGCACCTCAATCGCCCGGTCCACCACCCGCATCATCAACGCCCTTTCAAACACCCGCGCATCCGGCAGCATCGCCCGAACCCGAAACTCAAACACCCCTGCCGCCCGGCACATCCCACTCAGTGTCCCATCGCCTGACAGCCCCAACCCATTCGGCAAACGCCCCTCCGCAATCGACCACACCACCGCCTCATCAGGCACCGGCGCATGCAGCAACCTCAACGGATACACCACCTTCTGCCCCACGTAGCGCCGCTCGATCCCTACCGGCACCCCAACCGCCACCGCATTCACATCCTGACCCGGCAAATACAGCAGCGCCGGCAAAAGCGCACCCTCACTAAACGAATCCGGTTCCTGCAGCCGAACCGACAAATGCGCCAACCCATCCGTGTCCCGATACTCCACCACCACGTCCGTCACCTCCGTCGCCGTCAAACGCACCGGCACCGTGAAACGCCGCGGCTCGATCTTCAACGGATCATCCCACTCATCCACCACCAACTGCCCCCCGATCCTCACCCTCAACCCACCCGTCGCCAAAAACACAAACGAATGCTCCCCCGTCCGCCGCGCCAGGAACTGCCCCCGGTATCGCAACGAAAATCCCACCCGACTCACCCCAGGCGCCGGATCCACATGAAACCAATCCCCACCCAGCTCCGACACCGTCTCCTCATGCGTCGGCACACCCGCCAGATCAGCATTCGCAAAGTACTCCACAGCCAGTCCATCACCCGCACCCTCCGGCCGCGTCTCCGCATCCACCGTGATCGCATCCGAAAGCGTCACCGCCCCCTCATCATCCGTCACCCGCACCCACACATCCTGAATCCCCCGCGTCAGCGCATACGCAAACCTCGCCGGTGATGCCACCCGCTCCGCCACCACCACCCCGTTCACCAAAAACTCTATCCGACTCACCGCCCCATCCCGATCACTCGCCACCGCCTCATACTCCAGCAAACGCGCTCCCGGCTGCCCATCCAGCGCCCTCAAACGCACCATCGGCGGCTCGTTCACCGCATTCATCACCCCCGGCGTCGGCACCGCACTGCCCCACGACCCCGGCTCAGCCGAATAGCCCCCAAACCCATAGCGCTGCAACGAATGCCCCCGACCCGCTGCCATCGCCGACCACGGACTCGCCGTGTCATACCTCACCTCCTCCATCACCGAAAAAGCCGCCCCTGCCACCACCGTCACCGGCGCCTCAATCGCCACCCGATCCCCATCTCGATCCAACGACCCCGTCGCCGGCCCAAACACCGGCACCGCCGCATCCATCTCATATCGCCCGCGAAACACCTCCGGCTCCACCAAAGCCAAAACCGCCAACCCCCGCGCAGGCACCACCGCACCCACCGGAAACACAAACGTCACCCCCGCCATCCGGTATCCCGCAAGGTCAATCGGATCATCCGTCACATTCTGCAACTCAATGAACTCCAGGTCCGGCGCCAACTGCGCCCCGCCACCCATCGTCATCTCCTGTGGCTGATAATGAATCTCCACAATCCGAATCCCCGACGCCTTCGGACCCGTCTCTTCCACCCCCGCACTCGCCGAAACCTGCTCCGGAAAAAACTCGCGCCCCTCACTCGTCACCTGCCTCGCATAACTCACCACCTCCTTCAGCGGACCATGCTCAAATCGATGCACCGCATCTCGTCGCAACCCCATCCCAACCGGCCGTTGCAACGCCACCATCCCACCCAGCCCATTCCAAACCAAGCCCTCCAAATCACTCCCCTCCAGCACCAATCGCCCGCCCGCCGGCACCACCAAACTCCCACCCAACGTCTTCGTCGTCGCACCACTCATCAATTTCCAATCCCCCAGCACCAACGCCTCCGCCGTCACATTCCTCAGCTCGATCGACACCTCACCCGCCTCCACCACCACCTCATTCACCACCACCGGCATCGGCTCCACCGGCACCGCCTCACCCGCTCCTGGCGATCCCCCCAACGCCCCGCTCGCAAACCAATGCTCACCCTCATCCGAATCACCATCCCCCGAATACACCACCGAATGCCCAAACCCATCCGGCGCCGTCGGCCAGTCATTCCCGTCATCATACTTCAAACTGCTGATCCGACTTCCCCCCGCACTGCCCAACACGATCGTCTCCCCGTCATTGCCCAATCGCCCCGCAAAAGGCCCGAACGGCTCAAAGCCATACCGCGAAACAAACGTCGCTGGATCCCGCGCCACCACCGCATACGCCCCCGGCGCCAAACGACTCCCCACCGGAAACACAAACTCGATCCCGTCACTCAGCGTCACCCCACTCAAATTCAATTCCGTCGTCCCCGTGTTCTGCAGCTCGATGAACTCCCCATTGTCTCCCACCTCCACCGGCGGGTTGTAATGCATCTCCGTAATGCGCAACGACCCAAAACTCGAGCTCACCTCAAACGCCGCCTCCACCAGCGCACTCCATCGCCCCGCATGATACGCCCGCGCCCGCACCGTGCTGCTCTTCGCCAACCCGAACGGCGCCGCATACGCCACCGCCCGCTTCGAAACCCCTCCCCCCACCAACCTCGGATCCGACCCATTCGTCGTATAGTAAACCGTCGCAGCCACGGCATCCCCCGTCAAAGGCTCAACCACCTGCGGCACCGTCAGCACCACATTCGTCGCCCCATCCAGAACCCCGCCAAACGGACTCATCCCCGGCGCAGCAATCGCCGCCGCCAACCCGCCCTCTCGCAAATGCCCCAGCACCTTGCGCGTCCGGTCCGCCAAAAACCCCTCCAGAATATGCTCATTGCACGCCTTCAACCAATCATCCCGCGTGAACGGCCTCGGCCTCGTCGTCGACCCCGTAATCGGACCCGGATTCGGCAGCCGCTTGCCCACCCCTCCCCCCACCCAATCATCCTCTTCCAAACCCGGATACCACGGCACCGCCCGAATCGCCTTCCCAGCCCCCCGCCCCGCATTCAAAAGGATCGGCCCACCCCCCTGCTGACGCGCATCCCCCCATCGCGCACTCTCCCCGATCACCGCCTGATCGATCGTCTCCATGAACCCTCGCCACAGCGCCGTCGTCCTCCCCTGCACCAGCGCCCCATCCTCATAAAAATGCTTCTGCACCCGGTCAGCCACCCGCAGCCGAAACTCCGCATTCGCCCGCATCGCCTGCCAAAAATGCCACGGATTCGCCGCTGTCGGATCAATCACCACTCCATCCTGCAAAAACGGATTGCTCGTCGGCATCGGCCCCACCCGATCCTCATTCCCCGATCTTCCAATCATCGAAATCTCCCAATCATGCGCAAAGAATCGAAACCCAAACTTCCCCTCCCGACTCCGAATCGCACTCCAATTGTTCTGCGTCCCAAACGCAGGCGGTGAATCATCCGCAGCGATGTAGATCCCCGCCAGCATGTAGTCGATCAGGTTATCCACCTCGATCAAAGGCACCCCCTCACGGTTCCTCGTGCCATCCACATGCATCCCCTGAATCCGGAAGTAATTCGCATTGTCCGCAAACCCCGCCCCACCCATCGCCACCGCACGCCGCCACGCCCCGAAACTCCCATCCACAAAATCCGTCCCACCTCCGACCATGTCATCATCAAAGTTCACCTTCACCACATCATAATCCTCCTCCTCACCCCCGAAATACGCCGCCGCATACTCCCCGCTCACCCGCTCCTGCGTCTGATACATCCCCCAATACTGACCATTGATCACCAAGTGATAAAACCGGCTCCGCGTGTGAGGCTGCCCCAGATTCCCTTGCAGCGTCCGGCCAAAAATATCGCGAATGAAATCCGCCTCCGGATCCACAAAGTAATGCCACGCCACCAGCTGCTCACAGCGCAAATCAAACCGCTCCGTCTTCGGTGAGCCCCCTTCCCCAAACAAAGGGAAATCCAAAAACTCCGCCCCATACTCCTTCCTCATCAACACCCGAAAACTATGCTTCGGATTCCCCGGTGACCGACTCGCCCCCCCTCGAATCCTCAACCCCGCATTCACCTGAAAACCCGCCGCCCCATCCGGATTCAGCAGCTCGATCGACGCCGCCCGCTCCCACTCCACTCCCTTCTCCCCGGGGTTCGCGTAAATCCCCCCCGCCTCATCAAACAAATCCTCCAACGGCATCGTAATCGCCATCGTCGGAATCGCCTTCAATGCATTCGGCAACGCCCTCGCAAACTTCCCCGACGCCGCAATCCTCGGGTCCAATCCATAGTCCACCCGATTCGCCCCCCAGCTCGCCGGCCACCCCGCCGGCGGCCTCCCCGTCAGCGACTGCTTCACCATGTCCCCCACAAACAAATACGTACTCGTCACCATCGCCGAATCCCGCTTCCCATCCACCCTCGCCACCGCCCGGATCGGCGTCGTCTTGCTCACTCGAATCGGCTTCACATACAAAGGACTCGCCGCCGTCGGATCACTCCCATCCAGCGTGTAATGAATCCGCGCCCCCGCCGTGCCACAGCTCAAACTCAAATCGAACGCCTTCGACTTGAACCCGCGCCCCTCACTAAACACCGGCGCCCTCACGATCGCCACAGTCGCCGTCGCATTGCTCGCCCCGGGCGTCGGCGGTGCCAGATAATCCTCCCCATCAAAAGCAACGTCCGCAAACTGCAAACCAAACTTCAACGCCTGCACCACCCCACCATCCGCCCCCCTCAAAACCAAAGTCTCCCCCCCGTCATTCAACTCAAAATTCGTGTGCAACTCCCCCCCAACCACTGCCCGATTCTTGTTCGAACAAAACACCACCAAATACCCCCCCGGCGGAATCGACACCGCCGGAAACCGCCACATGTCAGGC
Organism: Verrucomicrobiaceae bacterium; assembly: GCA_027487315.1. GTDB lineage: Bacteria > Verrucomicrobiota > Verrucomicrobiia > Verrucomicrobiales > Verrucomicrobiaceae > JAGRPD01. Next base: position 6,580 of record JAIYDW010000002.1, read on the forward strand.
ACCTTCACATCATCCGACAAAGACCACCCACTCAAATTCACCGCCACCCCGTCCGGATTGTGAATCTCCACCCAATCCGGCCGCCCCCCATCCTCATCCACCAGCCCCCCCGGATCCGCCGCCATCACCTCCGTCAAACGCAGCGCCCCAAACAAGGACCCCGCATTCAACACCCCCAATAAAGCGATCAAAAACAAACAGCGAAACATAAACCCGCACAACCTCACCCCTCTCCTTGTCAAAACCACCAAAATCCTGACCCCTTTTCCCCAAAAAAAATATCCCCATCACCACCCCCCGTGATGCCCCCAACCCTCAACCCCTCCCCTTCACCAGCAAACCCCACACTCCCGCCACTTCCCCCAAAATCCCGTTAATCCCGAAATCCTGTAAATTCTGTCCAAAAAAACGCCGCCCACCCCGGAAACGCCATCTCCCACCCCGCGTGATGCCCCCCAAAGTACCCATCACCACCCCACGTGATGCCCCCCTACCCTCACCAGCAAACCCCACCCTCCCGCCACTTCCCCCAAAAATCCCGTTAATCCCGAAATCCTGTAAATCCTGTCCAAAAAAACGCTACCCACCCCGAAAACGCCGTCTCCCACCCCGGAAACGCCATCTCCCACCCCGGTCACGCCGTCTCCCACCCCGGTCACGCCGTCTCCCACCCCGGTCACGCCGTCTCCCACCCCGGTCA
>JAIYDW010000239.1 GCA_027487315.1 Verrucomicrobiaceae bacterium
CCGGGGGCGAGGTCTTCGAAGGTGTAGTTGCCGGAGGGGTCGGTTGTTGTTGTCGCGACTGTTGCGCCGAGGTTGTCGAGGAGGGTGATGGTGACGTTATTGAGGGTTTCGTCACCGGAGTTGTTGTTGTCGATGTCGCGGGTGACGGTGCCTGAGATGGCTCCGAGTTGCTCGTCGACGAAGTCTGCTGTGGCGGTTTGGCCGGCGGTGACGGTTGTGGGGAGGGTGTTTGGGGTGACGGATTGATATCCGGAGAGGTCGGTTTCGACGACGGTGTAGTTGCCTGGGGCGAGGTTGAGGAACTCGTAGAAGCCGGTGGCGTCGGTGGTCGTTGTCGCTACCGTCGCGCCGAGGGAATCGAGGAGGGTGATGGTGACGTTATTGAGGGGTTGGTCGCCGGAGTTGTTGTTGTCGATGTCGCGGGTGACGGTGCCTGAGATGGTGCCCAGTTGTTCGTCGACGAAGTCTACTTCTGAGTTTTGGCCTGCGATGACGGTGGTTGGGACGGAGTTGGGTGTGACGGATTGGTAGCCGGAGAGGTCGGTTTCGACGACGGTGTAGTTGCCGGCCGGGACGTCCGGGAATTCGTAGTTGCCATCGATGTCGGACGTGGTGGTGGCGACGACGTCGCCGTTGTCGTCGAGGAGCGTTATGGTGACGCTTCCGATGGGGAGGTCGCCAGAGTTGTTATTGTCGATGTCGCGGGTGACAGTGCCGGAGATGGATCCGAAGATGGCTTCGGTGAAGAATTGATTGGTGAGATTTTGGCCTGGGATCAGGGTGATCAGCGTGGGAGAGCCGATGAGATTGGGGTTGCCGCCGTCGAAGTCGGTCAGGCTGGTGTAGCCGCTGGGCTGAGTTTGTTCAATGGTGTAGGTGCCGGAGGGTAGGTCGGTGAATTCATAGATTCCCGAGCCGTCGGTGGTGGTGGTGGCGACGGTATCGCCGTTGTTGTCTTTGAGGGTGATGGTGACATTTGGGAGAGGGGTGTCGGTGATGTTGTCGCCGTCGAGATCGGCGGTAACGGAACCGCTGATGGTGGCGAGTTGGGTTTCGACAAAGTCCTGGTCGATGAGGGTAGCGCCAGGTGTGACAATGATGGGGGATTGGTCGCCGATGATGTTGAGATCACCGCCGTCGACATCGGAGACGCTGACGTAAGTGGGGGGCTGGTTTTGTTCGATGGTGTAGCTGCCAGGAGGGACATTGCTGAAGCTGTAGAGACCGTTGGCGTCGGTGGTGGTGGTGGCGACGGTGTTGCCAGCGCTGTCTTTGAGGGTGAGTTGGACCAACTCCAGGCCAGTGTCGCCGTTGCCATTGCCGGTGGTATCGGCGAGGACGGAGCCGGCGATGCTGCCGAGGCTGGCATTGGGGACGAAGCCGAAGTCTTTGGTGTTGTCGGTTTCGCCAGCGGTCAGATTGAACACGGGGCTGAGGACAGCGGTGGCTGGGCCGCCGGATTGGCTGCCGTTGCTATCGTTGTCGATGGCGTTGTCAGTGGTATTAACGATGCTGCTGGAGCGGGTGCTGTTGAGCAGGGCACCGGTGAAGTTTGAGGTGGGGATGTAGAGGACGTAGTTGCCTGCGGGGACGTTGGTGAATTCGTAGAGTCCACCGCCGGTGGTGGTGGTGGCGAGGTATGGGGCATCGACGCCAGGGGTCTGGGTGCTGCGGTAGAGTTGGACGAGGACGCCGTTGATGCCGGATTCACCGCCATCGATCAGGCCATTGTTGTTGGTGTCGGCCCAGAGTTGGTTGCCGATGGTGGAGAGGGCGGAGAGGTTGTTGGTGTCGAGGAAGTTGTTGCCTGTGCTGGTGCTGGAGGGAGCAAGCGTGACGGGGATGCGGTTGTCATTGGGCAGGTTCGTGTCGGCGGTGCTGGTGAAACCGGCGGGATCTGTTTCGATGATGACGTAGCTGCCTGGAGGGACGAGTGGGAAGTTGTAGTTGCCGCTGCCATTGGTGACGGTGGTGATGAGGAGGACGCCGTCGGAGATGTTGCCGTCGCCATTGGGGTCGGTGTAGAGGTTGATGGTGACTGCGGAGATGCCGGAGTCTGAGTCGGCGAAGTCGCCGTCGGCGTCGGTGTCGTTGCGGACTTGGCCGGAGATGCTGCCGTAGGTGGAGGTGTTGAGGAAGGCGTCGAGGAAGTTGTTGCCGGGATAGTTGATGAAGCTGGTGACATCGACGGCGACGCGGTTGTCGGTGGGGGCGCCTTGGGTGTCGTCAACGCTGACGTAGCCGATGAAGTCTTCCTGGACGACGACGTAGGTGCCGGAGTCGAGGTTGAGGAATTCGTAGGAGCCGTCGGCTTGGGTGTTGGTGATGGCGACGAGGGTGCCATCGGAGGGGTTGCCGTCGCCATTCGGGTCGGTGAAGAGGCGGACGGTGATGCTTTGAAGGGGTTCGTCGCCGGCGCTGAAGATGTCGTTGGCGTCGATGTCATCGTAAACGGTGCCGCTGATGGAGGCGGCGAGAGTTTGGAGGGAGGCGGTGCTATCGCGAGGTGGGACGGGATCGCCATGGGTGTCGGTGGCGTAGAGGACGGCCGCGTTGTTTTGGGCGGGGTTGGCGGCGCCGAGGACGCGGAGGGTGACGGAGACGATGGAGGAGGCACCGGGGGCGAGGCTGCCAGCGCCGGTGAGGTCATTCCAGAGCAGGCTGCCGCTGCCGACGCCATCTGGAGCAGGGGTGGCGGAGACAAATTCGAAGAAAGAGCCGCTGAAGGTGTCTTCGAGAGGGAGGGAAGTGATCGCGGTGTCGCCAGTGTTTTGGACTGCGATGGAGAAGACGACGGTGTCACCCTTATTGGCAGGGCCAGGGTTAGGGGAGACGAGGGATTTGGTGACCGAAAGGGAGGGATTGGTGATGATGATGTTTTCGGTATCGGATGCGGTGAGACCGCCGCCGGCATTGGCGAGGACGCTATTGATGGCGGGGTTGGCAGAGGCGAGAGCGGTGAAGTTGACGATGATGTCTCGGCTTTGACCAGCGGCGAGCGGGCCGACATTGGTCCAGGTGAGGGAGCCGGCAGCGACGGTGTTTGGGGCAGTGACGGCCGAGACGTAGCCGAGTTGCGCGGCATTGAAGGTGTCGGTCACGCTGATGGTGGGGAGGGCGGAGGAGCCGGTGTTGACGACGCGGAGGCGGTATTGGAGGGGTTCACCGACGAGAGCCTGGCCGTCGACAGGGGACAGGAGGGTTTTAGTGATGCTCATGGAGGGGGCGGGCGTCGGGACGGAGGCGGTGTCGCCGGAGGTGTCGGTCGGATCGTTGGGGTCGATGTAAGTGACGGTGAGGACGGTGCCGGGAGGAGCGTAAAGGGTGCCGTTGTTTGGGCCGCCGACGACGGTGGCGCTGGCGGGGGTGCAGGCGGAGAAGGTGCCCGTGTTGACGCCGGTTTCGGTGAGGGTGATCAGTTCGCTATCGCCACTGCTGGTGGTGACGATGACGGCGACGGTTTCAGCGACGGTGGGGTTGAGGTTTTGGTCGAGATCAACGGTGGTGACGCAGACGATTTCGTTGGCGGCGTAGATGTCTTTGTTGAAGGTGGTGGTGCTGGGGGTGCCGAGGTCCAGAGGCGTGAGGGTGAAGGAGGAGGCGCGGGAGGACTGGATGGTGTTTTCGAAGCCTTCTTTGGCGGTGGCGTTGATGGCGTAGTTGCCTTCGAGGGCGGTGGTGTTCCAGGTGTATTGGTAGACTTTGACGGTGCCGTTGTCGGAGACGACGGAGGGGTTGGTCAGGGTGGTGGTGATGTCACCTGAGGCGCCTGGGCCGTCGATGTTGAGGTCGAGGCTGGTGATGTCGTAGGTGCCGAAGGGGTCGGTGACAGCGACGCGGACGTAGACGGGTTGGCCGTTGGGCGCGGAGGTAACGAGGGTGCCGGCGGGGAACGGGGCGTCGTAGACCTCGACGGAGGTGGTTTGGATGACGGTGGTGGTGGGGAGGGAGACGTAACCGGTGCGGGTTTGGCTATCGTAGAGGAGGGATAGGGGGGTGGCGGCGACGTTGTTTTGGACGACGAGGCTGATGGCATCGCCGGGGTTAGCGGTGACGGTGGAGGCGAGGGTTTGCGACCAGTCGAGGCGGTAGATGGCGGTGGTGAAGGAAGGGCGGACGGAGACGGCGGCGATGGCCCAGTCTTGGGACGTGCTCACATTGGTGTAGGCGAAGTTGACGGTGGAGGCACCGATCATTGTGCCGGAAGCGCCTGAGGTCGATGCGGTTCCATAGTTGTTGCGGACCCAAAGCGAGGTGACACCCGTGCCGGGGGCAAGGGCAGATCCTTCGTCGGCAGTCGCGGTGCCAAAGACGGTTTCACCGATGGCAGATGTGACCGTGACGGAAGGTGCGGTGCCGTAGCCGCCTAAGGAGGCGAAAGTCCCGAGAGGGTTCGTTTGATTGACGTTGGTGAAGTTGGTCGCGCCTGCAGTGATGGCACCGTTGCCACTGAGAGTGACAACGACGTTGGCCGTGGTGACAGGAGGGGCGATGAGTCGGTAAATGGCGGAGATGGTATCGTCGTTGCCATCATTGCGGGTTCCTGAGACTTGGGATCCTACCAGAATCATGGCAGTCCCGTTGAAGGTGACACCTGAGATGGTTGGGGGATCGCCTCCTGAAGCGGTGGCTCCCAAAGCAACGGCAACGAGGAGGAGGCGGTTGTTTCCGGCGGGAACGGTATGGGAGAAGGTGTAGGAGTTGGTGGAGTTGTTGGGAGCAGGGTTGGTGGTGGTGCCTTGAGTGAGCGTATCAAAGCCGCCGCTGATGAGGGTGGCGGTTGGGGTTGTGACGGTGGAGAAGGCGGTGCCGTTGCGACGGACGGTGGCGGTGATGGCAGGGGAGGCGGGAAGGCGGCCGCTGGGGACCTCGACGAAGGCGCGGGTGGCGAGGGTGCCGCCTGTGGGCATGGTGAAGGTGGAGACGAAGTTGGGGGTTTGCGTGAAGGTGGCGGAGGCGCCTGTGGCGATGGACTGGGAGGTGCTGGTGGTGGTGTCGGCGGTGGCGACGGGATCGACGCGGTCTAGGTCGCCGGTGGTGTCGTTGTCGATGCCGTCGGTGTCGAGGTAGAGTTGTTTGATGAGTCCGGGGCTGATGATGCTGGCGGTGTCGGAGCAGGTGTCGCTGAACTGAGGGTCGAGGTATTGGCTGCTGAGGGTGTGGCCGACTTGGACGTTGAGCGTGCCGTCATCGGGGGCGAGACCAGCAGTGGAGGAGGTGGGGAGGCCGGTGGTGTTACGGAAGATGCCGGTGTTGTTTCCGGTTTCGGTGAGGGTGCGGAATTCGGCGTCGCCGTTGGAGGTGTTGGTGATGACGATCTGGACCGTTTGGATGGAGGAAGAGCTGGTGTTGGCGTCGGCGTCGGTGAGGGTGACGAAGACGTTGTTGCCGACTTGGTAATCGGTGGGAGTGCCGGTGCTGGTGGTGAGTTGGAGAGCGCACGGGGTGGAGCCGCCGCCGCCTGGGACTGTGATGGTGTTGATGGCGACGACGCCGGGATAGTCGACGACTTCGGCGACGTTGGTTTTGGTGCCGCCGGTGGCGATGGTGCAGAGGAAGCGGATTTCGGAGTACTCGCGAGAGCGGACGATGGCGACGGTGAGGCCGCCCTCATCGACAGGGAAAGGAGTGACGCCGGCGTCGGGGACGGGGGTATTGTCTTTAGTCGTGGAGTTGAGGACGTAGTTGAGGCCAGGAGGGAGGGTGTCGAGGACGGGGACGGAGGTGATGGAGACGAGGGATTTGTTGTCGAGGCGGACGGTGTATTCGATGACGTCGCCGATGGAGAGGCCGGTGGGGGCGTTGTCGGTGAAGATGCGCGACGTTTTGGTCATGATGGGAGCCGGGAAGGCGGGAACGGTGGTTCCGACATCGAGGAAGGGGTTGCCGGCACCGGCAACGGCGGGGTCCTGGCCCCAGGCACCGGTGATGAGGGTGCCGTCGAGGGTGTAGAGGCGCATGGCGGTCTGGTCGCGATCCGGATCGTAGACGCGGAGGGATTGGAGGGCTTGGATGGGCAGGCTGACGTCGCATCTTTGGCCGGTGGGATCGGTGACGGGACCGGCGCGGTCGCCATTGTAGTCGATGTAGAGGGTGGTATTGGCGATGGCAGTGACCCAGACGGGGCTACCGTTTTGGGAGAGGTCAGAGCTGCCGGGTCCCCAGCCGACGACGAGGGCGGTGGTGAGGCTGCTGGAAGGGACGAGGCTGAAGCCCCAGTCGTAAACGTTGTTGGAGCTGGGGCGGGCACCGACGGCGACGACGCCGAAGAAGGCGTGGTCGAGAGTGCTGTCGAAGTCGACACCAGAGTCCTGTGGCATTTGGTAGCGGAAGGTGTCGTTGGCGGGGATGGTGAAGGTGGTGGAGCCGGTGCGGGTGGTGGCCGTGATAGGGATGGAGAAGGCGTTGGGGTTGTGGAGGAAGCCGAAGGCCTCGTGACCGTTGGAAGCGGTGCCGACGGACGCGTAATAGCGGATGCCCCACTGGGAAGTAGGGGGGATGCTGAACCAGCGAGACTCGTAATTGGCGCCGATATCACCGGTCATGAGGTGGACTTGGACGGGCTTATTGGAGGAGACCCTGGCGCCTCTGAGGATGCCGGAGGGCGTGAAGTTGACCTCACCTTTGTTGAGCGTGATGGTTGTCTCGAAGGAGCCGTTGGCGTCGGCATCAATTTGGACTTGGGTGCCGGTTTCGACGGCTTGGACAAAGAGGGAGACCCGCTCGAACATGGAAGAGGTGAGGGGCGTGGGGAAGATGATGTTTTCACCGACGGGGAGGACAAAGTTGGTGCCCCAGTCGACGGTGGGGCTCATTTCGGTGGCGTCGGCGAGCACGCTGCCTGGAGTCGTGGCCCAGGCGGAGCGGGAGACGACGATGGCGTTTGAGGCACCGATGCGGTCGCGGCCGTCGAAGAGGATGTTGGCGGCGTTGCGGGGGATGACGACAAAGTTGCGGAGCGCGAGGACGGCTCCAGCGCTGAGGCCGTTGGGGTCAGAGGCTAAGCCTGGGGGGATGCCGTTGGCGTTGTTGCCGTCACCCCAGATACGGGTGGAGGACTGCGTGGGGTTATTGAGATCGATTTCGTAACCGTCTTCCCAGTGGTCATAGGTGACGCGAGTGCCGGGGTTACCGACGGTGATGGAGACAACGGAATCGAGTGTGGTGCCAGTGTTGGAGGCGAGTGAGAGAAAGTTTTGACGGATCTGGGCTTCGGGGAGCGCGACAAAATATTCTTGGACGATCGTTTGGGCGGCCATCGGCAGGGCGGCCAAGGCGAGCGTTGCGATCACGGAAGCGCGTAGTGCGCGATGAAGGGAGGTAACTTGGCTGCTGATGGCGGACAGGGTGCGGAGCATGACTCTGAAGGGTAATTGGAGTATAAAAAATATGACAGATATGAGAAATATGTTACATATCGGTTGGTTTGCAAACCATAAATGTTACAATTGTAAAAATTATAAGCAAACATTCACTGAATCAGATTAAACTCAGGGAGTTTGGGGAGCGCTGCAGGGGGACAGCGCGGGCGGAGAGGGACATCACGTGAGGTAGTGATGGGCCGGGCCTTTTTTGAGGCCTTTAGCAACAAGTAACGATTATGTATTGATTTTATCGTTACTCTTTGACTTACCCTTGCTTACTGGGCCTTGAGTGTGGCTCGGCGGCGACGGGGCATGAACAGTGAGGCGGTGAGGACGAGGAGGGCGCTGCTGGGCTCTGGGAGGACGG